>NZ_AZFV01000001.1 GCF_001435815.1 Companilactobacillus nantensis DSM 16982
CTAACCAAGTTTAAGAAAGAACCTTTAATTAACTGAAGGTTTATTTTTTTATTCGGAAATTTCGTTGAAATTCGCTATTTCTATTACGCAGACTAGGATATGATAAAGCTATGCAGTTAAGCATTTTGAAGCAGATTAAAAAATTAGAAAAATAATCAGTGAAAGATGATTAATTAAATATTATGTAAATCTTGAAAACGTATTCGTTTTTCTGATATAATACTTGCATTGTCCAAAACTAATTTTACTTTGGGTGAGTTCTATTAGTTTTAAATCGAGAGTTTTAAAAGGGAGTTTTAGTTAATGAGTGCATTAAATCTATTAATTGGTCTTATGCCAATGATTGGATGGGGACTATTCCCAATCTTAACCGGTAAGTTCGGTGGTAAGCCAGTTAATCAAATTTTGGGTACAACCTATGGTACGTTACTGTTTGCCATCGTGGTTGCCTTAGTTCGCCAGACACCAATGTTGTCAGGCAAGGCATTACTATTTAGTTTCTTGTCTGGTGCTTTCTGGTCTATGGGTCAGATTCTTGTATTTTACGCGTTTGCTGAAATGGGCGTTTCTAGAACAATGCCAGTTTCAACCGGCTTTCAATTAGTTGGGGCATCACTTTGGAGCGTTATCGTTCTTGGTGAATGGTCTAAGGGTAGTGCTAAGTTAATTGGATTCTCAGCCATTATTTTAATTATCTTCGGAGTTTGGCTAACAACTTTTAGTGAAAAGAAGTTACCTAAAGAAGACGGCGGTATGAATGCTGTTAAGGGTGTTTTACTAGTTGCTTGTGCCGAAATCGGTTATCTTGGTTATTCAGCCTTTCCACAAGGTGTTAAAGTTAATGCTTTTGAAGCCTTTTTACCTCAAGCATTAGGTATGGCAGTTGTTGCAACAATTTTTGCCGTTGCTACGAAGAGTAATCGTGCTGGTAAGCCATTCCAAACAAAGAGTTCATATACGAATATCATTAGTGGATTCTTCTTTGCCTTTGCTGCATTGACATACTTGATCTCAGCTCGACCATCAGTTAATGGTTTAGCAACTGGTTTCATCCTTTCACAGATGAACGTTGTTATTGCTACACTTGGTGGTATTTATATCTTGCATGAAAAGAAAACTAAAAAGGAAATGGGTTATATCCTAGTCGGTTTAGTTTTAGTTGTTATTGCAGGTAGTGTTACAACTTTACTTTAGAATGAAAGAAAAACACGTTGGAAAATTAATTCCAACGTGTTTTTTGTTATATATCAGAGAGTTTATAATTGGTTTATTTTATTAACTATATAAAATTGGGAGGATATTTTTTATAAGTAGTATTAATGAGAAAATCACATTTTGTAATGTATATCTAAGGAGTATATTTTCGTCAGATGGTTCTTATCTATCTGACGAGTAGAATATAACTCATTTTAATTTAGTAGTTAAATAATATGCTCTTATTATTTGTCGTAATTACGTAACATAGGTGGCGTATAAGTTTTAATAAATTCACCAATTTCTGGTAAAGAATCGCTAAATAGCAAGGTTTGACGCGTCCTTGGTTCCATGAAACCTTTGGCTGTCATTGAGTCAAAGAAACTTGCCAATTCGTCATAATAGTGATTGATATTATAAAAGATACAAGGATTGGTACTATCGCCAACAATCGTCCAGGAGAAGGCTTCAGAGATTTCTTCTAATGTTCCTGGACCACCTGGTAAAGCAATATTAGCGACTGAATCATTTAACATATCTTGCTTGCGCTGTGACATATTAGGTACGATATCCAATTTGGAAAGTGTGTTATGTGAGAGCTCACGGTCAGCTAATTCTTGAGTGATGATACCATGGACAAAGCCATCTCGTTCTAGAACACTATTAGCAACGACACCCATAAGACCAAAACGGCCACCACCATAAGTTAAACCATAATTATTTTCCACGATCCATTGACCCAATTTTTGGGCACCAAGTGTATAAATTTCGTCATTACCTGTGGCCGCACCACAGTAAACTGCAATATTCTTCATAATTTCACTTTCTATATATCAAAATTAGTCTCCCGTTTGAGACGACGATAGTACATTAACGACGGTGTATCGAGTGCATCAAGGGCACGTTGTTGATCAGTACTTAAATCATGTGTACTTAAAGCTAAGAGAATGAAGGTCGTGTAGAGTTTCTTTGGTGAAAGATCTAACTGTGTGACTTCACTATCTTTTTTGAGATCTCGATGAATAGCAGGTACCGTCAATAATGGTGTATTAGCCCCGCGGTTACGACTTAGGAATAGATTATCATTATTCCAATATGAACGATATGGTTCGATGTACGTTTTGTATAAATTTAAAAATTGTTGTTCCTCTTCGTCAAACGAAATCTGATTGAACTTTTTATAAAAATCAGCGGCAAGAGCATCTTTGTAATTGAATCCTTTGGCAATAATCAAGATTAGTAAACGTGTATAAATACTTAAGTCAGCTTGTAAGTAATAATGAAGCTTTAAGAAGACCGCTACGGGAAAATCCGATTGCTTGGGTACAGTTACACTATTGACGTTTAAAGTGGGAATCTCTGGCGTTTTTTTAACACTGAAGAGATATTTGAAATAGACATTGAGGTTACTAATAACTTTATTGATTGTACTAGCTGATAACTGCAAGTTATCAAGCATAAAGTTTTTAAATAAACGGACGTCCATTTCGTGAACATCTTTAATATCCTCAGAAATTTTATAGTCGTTATTGTGTTGAATAGTAAAGTTAAAAAAATCAGTTAGTGAGTTCATATATTCGGTGTGTGCTTTATCTGAAATATGTCTGGTTTTTAAATAGGCTTCAAAGCCAGTTAAGTAAGGAATTTTTACCATGTGACCGCCTCCTTTACTTTTATTATACAGTTTGTCATGCATAGGGTAAAAAAAGAGCTAGGGCAGGCCCTAACTCTTGTGGTTATTTTACATTGATAGTCAGAACGTCGTCACCGGCAGCAACCGCTTTTTCATCGAAAGTGCCCATTTCTTTGACAGCGTCTGAATTAGTAATGATTGCCATAATAGAATTATCTTTACCAGCATCTTTAATTTCTTGAAGATCCATAGTAGCTAATTTTTGACCAGCCTTAACTGTTTCGCCTTCTTTAACGAAGACTTCAAAAGGTTTACCTTTTAATTCAACAGTATCAATACCAAGGTGTAACATGACTTCTAGTCCATGGCTACTTGTGATCATCATTGCATGCTTTGTTGGAAAGACTGTGCCAATGACACCACCAATTGGAGCAACAATCTCATCTGAACTAGGAGTAACTGCAAAACCATCACCCATGAGTTTTTGTGAGAAAACTGGATCACTGACTTTATCTAAGTGAATCAAGTCACCTTTAGCTGGAGCAACGAATTCGTCAACCTTTTTTCTAGAGAACAATCCCATACTTAATCTTCCTCCTTGCAATTCTTAGCAACATACTTCGATGACAAATGATTTCTTTGACGCTAGAAAAGTTTAGATTGAAGTAACTGGAATCTGCCGAAGACATTGTGATACTCCTCAAAGAACGATTTTCAAAACGACCATTGTGAATCAAAACCACGATATAAGATTGCTAATGCGCTTACATTTTATGCGTTAATACAATTATAGATAAATTATCATAATTTGCAAGACCTGTTGGTATGTCTATCATGGAAGCGATTAATAAATGATAATATGTAAAAGTTATTTAGTTAGACTACGGTAAGCAATTGGAGTTTGGTGAAACTGCTTTTTAAAACAGGTGTTAAAGTAGGTATCACTACTGAAACCACAACGAATTGCTATCGTTTTAATCGAGTAATCAGTAGTATTTAGTAGTTCTTGACTATGCTTAAGACGGATCATGGCTAAATACTTAGTTGGACTTTGTTGCGTGATACGTTTGAATGTCCGCTGCAAGTTAGATACGCTACCGTGACAATCACTGGCAATCGTATCAAGCGTTAAGTGTTGTTGAAAGTTATTTGTTAAATATTGTTTAATTTGCTCGACCCACAGTTCATTGGTTAACTTTTGACCAGTAGGCTGACATCTTTTACATGGACGAAAGTTAGCCTCTAAAGCTTCATCAGGAGTTTTAAAAATCACAACGTTAGTTTTTTTAGGAGCTTTGGAGTGACAAGATGGCTGACAGAAAATTTTAGTTGTAGTAACGCCATAGTAAAATGTGCCATCTTTAGTTCGGTCATTAGTTAAAATAGCGTTCCAGCGTGAATCTGTTAAGGGATGTTTCATAAAAGTGTGCCTCGAATTAGAATGCAAGATTTTTAAGTGAAGTTTAGCATATAATAAGGCTACATAAAAGTTGGTGAATAATTATGAAGAAAATTTATTATTATATTTTTAAGATTGAACGGCATACATATTTAATTGGAGCAACAGCTAATGGGTTAGCTTTTGTTGGTTCTAGAGATCAAGGATTAGCCGAGTTGCAACAATTTTACGATTGTCCGTTGATTGAAAATGAAGATAAGGCAGCTCCATATCTTGATCAAATTAAAGAATACCTAGCTGGTCAACGTAAGACCTTTACTTTAAAGACTGATATTACAGGAACAGAGTTTCAAGAATCAGTTTGGAGAGCGCTCTTACAAATACCATATGGTGCGGTAACAGATTATACGTCAATTGCTGAAAAGATTGGGCGTCCGAAAGCTAGTCGTGCGGTAGGGAGTGCTGTGGGGAAGAATCCCCTACTGATGGTTATCCCCTGTCACAGAGTTCTAACAAAGGCTGGTAAACTAGGTGGTTATCGCGGAGGTGTGGCGATGAAAGAAGCACTTTTGACATTAGAGCAAGCATCGTAAGTTAAGGCAGCTACTTTTATAAGTAACTGTTTTTATTTTCTCTAAAATATAATCCAAATAGGATGCGTAATCTTACATATAAGGGATGATAAACTACTGCACAATTTGTTAAGTAATTTGTGATATGCTTTATCTATATTATTTTTAGACAAATGAGGAGTTTTTAGATTGAAATTAGAGGCCATCTTAAAAGAAGAATTTGGTTATGATACTTTTAGACCTGGTCAAAAGGAATTGATCGAAAAAGTTATGGCCGGCGAAAAAGCCATGGGAATTATGCCGACTGGTGGTGGTAAGTCAATTTGTTATCAGTTACCAGCGACTATTTTGCCTGGTGTGACGCTAGTTGTTTCGCCACTGATCTCCTTAATGAAAGACCAAGTCGATAGTTTGAATGAAGTTGGTATTCCAGCAACTTTTCTAAATAGTACGGTTGAATGGCATGACCGTGAGGAACGGATGCGCTATATCGAAAGTGGTGCCGTTAAGCTGTTATTTGTTGCGCCTGAGAAGATTGTTGACGATGAGTTTTACAGTTGGTTGTCGGGACTAGATATTTCACTGATAGCTATTGATGAAGCACACGTGTTGTCGTCATGGGGTCATGACTTTCGGGACAGTTATTTGAAGATGATTGAACCGTTGAAGCAATTATCCGGTGATACAGCTTGGTTGGCGTTGACCGCAACTGCGACTGAGCAAGTTCAAGATGATTTAGCAGGAATTTTAGATGTACCAGCTGATAACATCGTTAAAACGGGCTTTGATCGGGATAACTTAGCGTTAAAGATTGAACGTGGTGTCGATAAGCCGGAGTATGTGTTGAGTTATGTTAAAGCACATATAGATGAATCCGGAATAATTTATGCTGGTCGACGGGAAGATGTCGATAATATTTATAATTTTCTCAAGGAAAACGATGTTAAGGTTGGACGCTATCATGCTGGTTTGAGTGATTCAGAACGTCATCAGCAGCAAGAAGACTTTCTATTTGATCGGATTAATGTGATTGTAGCGACAAATGCGTTTGGAATGGGAATTAATAAGACTAACGTGCGTTATGTGCTGCATTACACGATTCCAGGGACAATTGAGAGCTATTATCAAGAAGTTGGTCGTGCGGGACGTGATGGCCTTCCAGCAGAGGCTATTTTGCTGTATGCACCAGCAGACTTACGACTGCATCAGTTCTTTATTGATAAATCATTAGGGGATGACCAGTATAAACTTAGTTTGAAGAATAAACTCTTTGAAATGAGTCGTTATGCTGAAACTGAAACCTGTTTGATGAAGTTTATTTTAGATTACTTTGGTGAACAAAATACGGACGTTTGCGGTCGCTGTTCCAATTGTCTCGATGATCGTGAAGTCGTTGATGTGACGTCAGATGCTCAAAAGGTCCTCAGTTGCGTGGTACGTATGGGACAACGTTACGGTAAGAAGGTTACAACCCGTGTCCTAGTAGGAAAAGAAGATGTTGCTAATGATTGGCGGCACTTTGAAAAATTAACTACTTTTGGCATATTCAAGGATAAGACATTGAAGGAAACAAGTCGTTTGATTGAATTTTTATCTGCTAATGGCTTTCTCGGTAGTAGTGGAGGAGAATATCCAACTTTGATTTTGTCAAAGAAGGGTGCAGACGTATTAAAGGGTAAAATCAACGTTGCTAAAAGACGTGATCTTAATCGTGTTACACCTAGTAAGTCAATGGTTGCAGATGGCAGTTTCGATGTTGATTTGTTCGAGAAACTGCGCAGTTTACGTCTCGAGTTTGCTCGCAAGCAAGCTTTGCCACCATTTATGATTTTCTCAGATAAAACGTTGAAGGACATGTGTGTTCGAATTCCTACCAATAGTCAGGAATTTTTGGCTGTTAGTGGGGTAGGTAAAATGAAGCTTGAACAATATGGGGAGAGCTTTATCAAGACCATTAAGGATTATCAAACTGATCAAAAGAGTAACAATGAAGTAGTCAGTTAAATAGCTGACTACTTTTTTACTGTTATTTGCCTAATTTGTGTAAAAACAGAGTAGAGTATAAAAAGACTGATATATCGGTATTTAACACGATGATATTTAACAAAGGGAAGTCAAAACCCGGGGATTTTGATCAAAATTGGGGTTAGGTGAGTGCTGAGAGACGGATTCTATGATAATTAGATGATGAGTTCATGGACTTATTTAACGAAATAGCTCAATAAATGAGTATGCCTTGTTTGAATTATTGAATATTTTTGTGTGAAAATATATTTTAAAGAAAATGTTTTACGAAAACATGAATAAAAAAACAAAAACCCAAAAACAAACCGTCAAATCGACGCAACAGCAAGGAGAAAGAGTAAAGTTAAATATGATTCAACAAAAGCAGGGGTTAAAGAGGGGGTCAATCAATGAAAAAGGTGGCAATAATTTCGGATATTCACGGTAACTACACTGCCTTTCGCAGTGTTATTGCAGATGCCGAAGCTCAAAACGTTTCCGAATATTGGTTTCTTGGAGACCTATTAATGCCAGGACCCGGAACCAACTCTATAATGAAGTTATTGAATTCAATCAATACTACCCAAATGATTCGAGGCAATTGGGACAATTTCCTATTTGAAGACCTCGTTTCGATTGGTAAAGCCTACATTGATGAGCCACAAACACCCTATATTGTCGAGCTAGTCAAGTATGTCTACAATCACCTTGATAATAAGTACCTGGAGCAAGTCAAATCATGGCCTATCACTTCAAATACGTCGATCAATGGCTTAAAAATCCTTTTAGCACACAATTATCCTGCTAAAAACTATGGTCATGAGCTGTTACCATATGAGAAACAGCAAAGTTTCGATAAATTATTGTTTGATAAACCTTATGATATAGCCATTTATGGCCATACACATCATCAATTATTCAGAACTAGCAGCCAAGATCAATTAATCATAAATCCTGGTTCAATTGGTCAGCCATATACGGCTTGGTCTAAATTCAGCTCAGACAGACGCGCTCAGTACACGATTATAACTTTTGATGATACTGGTTATGGTGGAATCGACTTTCGCAAAGTCTCATACTCAATTAAAGATGAGTTAAACTTCGCGGCTGCAAATGATTTACCATTCATTGAATTGTATGAACGAATTTTTTCTGACGGCAAAGCATTTACACATAATGACGAAGCATTGAATGAGATTATTAACAAATATGATTATCGGACAGATACTTTAAATTACTTAAAAAAAATAGCCCTCTTTGGTAAAAATATTTAACTTCTTATAATATGTATTATGTAACCTTAAATGGATAATTTGAAATTCTATCCATTCCCCTCAATACTATTTTCAATTAAAGCTGTCTCTTCTATCTTTTTGATTAATGGATAGTTTTAAATTATGATGGTAAATTATGTTTCAACGATAAGTTGGTCATCTATTAAAGAACTCGTTCATAGAACGCGTCTGTCAGCATTAAGAAATCAGACGTATTGCTGACGACTCAGATTCGGTGTCATTTAAATTTAATTGGACAAGTGATTATCAATATTCAAACTGTTTAGTCTTATATGATCAGTCATTATACTTTGACTAATGAAATCAGTCATTATACTTTGACTAATGAAATCAGTAATAATACTGCTGACCAAATTAAAATGCCTATCCAGATTGTCAATAATAATGACCCAAATCCCATAAACAAACTAATAATAGCTAAAATAAGAATAAGTTTTCTAATTGATGCAACAATTTGATAGTTAAAAAACATAGAAATGAACATTCCAATGTAGAAAATGATTTCAAAGAATATATGAGCAATTCCAGATAACAAACTATTTCTATTGATATGCTTAGCTGTTTTGCCAGTCATTGAATAGGTTTCCTTATAGTTATTTAGTTACTTAAGTTTAGCAATGCACCCTATTATTTGCATTTAATTTTCCTGACTTATTTGTAAATTTTTCTTTACAAAAGAAAAAATCATAAGGTAAACTTTCAACAAGACTATGTTACCAAGATCCAAGTTCACAATTATATCTTTAAAGAGATTCAGGAGGATTCAATTTTTGATAAGACACATTTTTTCAGACATGGATGGTACGTTATTAAGTAGCAATGGCCATGTCAGCAACCACAACGTTAATACGATTAAAGATAGCCAAATTCCCTTCACCCTTGTTTCTGCTCGTGCACCAATGGAAATGGCGGAAACAATTGATAAATTAAGTTTGAAAGATCCCCAGATTGCTTTTAATGGCGGCTTGATTTTCAAAAAAACGGCTAATGAGTTACAAGTGCTACGTGATGATCCATTAGCACTTGAAGATATTAAATCGATCATTCAACAAGTTAAGACAAATTTTCCGTCAGTCAGTTGCAGTTGCTACGATGTTGATCACTAGTACTCCGATAAAAATGATGCGGGTATTAAATATGAGGCTGCTTTGACTGAGCAAAAAATTCAAATTATCGACTATGATACGTTGTTCAGTCACGATAAAAATTTTTATAAGATTATGCTGATTACATTTGATAATGATGAAATGGAACAGTTGAATACTTTCCTATTGAATCTTCAGAATCCTAATATCAGTATTAAACGTTCTGGCAAAGAATACTTGGAAATTACTAGCAAGAAGGCCCAAAAGTCTAAGGGAATTAGATATATTCAAGCCCTTGAGGACTTGTTGAGAAATGAAATGGCAGCCTTTGGTGATGGCCACAATGATTTACCAATGTTAACTTCTGTTGGTACACCAATTGTAATGGATAATGCTTTAGCTGAGATTAAGCAGCATGGAAAGTTCATTACTAAAACTAACGATGCTGACGGTGTTGCGTATGGAATAAAAAACTATCTTAAAAAATAAATAAAAGCCATCAAACTTGGATTTTTACCCAAACTTGATGGCTTATTTTAATGTGATTAGTTTTTCATAGTTCGGCGTTGAACTAATTTTACTAATTCAACAATCACAATCATTAGGATACCTGCTCCTAAGACGGTTAACCATTGAACTAGGTTTAACTCTGAAACGTGGAACAAACGGTTGAATCCGGGAACCATGATTGTTGCAGCAACCATAATGAATGATGCAGCAACACCAATATTAAACATTTTGTTCTTGAATGGGTGAATCTTGAAAATTGATTGATAGGTTGATTTAACGTTAAACGCATGGAACAACTGAATCAATGCCAAGGTTGCATATGCCATAGTTAAAGCATCAGCGTGCATAGCCGCATTTCCAGAATGGACTGGGAACATCAAAGCAATTGCATAAACACCTAGTGTAATAACACCTTCTAAGATACCTTGGTAAATAATAGCTGAACCAATACCACCACTGAGAAAACTTGATTTACGACCGCGTGGTTTACGTTTCATAATATCAGGTTCAGTTGGTTCGACTCCTAAAGCGATTGCGGGGAACGTATCGGTTGCTAAGTTGATCCAGAGCAATTGAACTGGTAACAGAATATCCCAACCTAAGAGTGTCATCATAAATAAGGTTAAAACTTCACCTAAATTAGCTGATAATAAGTATTGGATTGATTTTTGAATATTTGAGAAAACCTTTCGACCTTCTTCAACAGCGACAATAATTGTTGCAAAGTTATCATCAGCAAGTACCATATCGGAAGCACCTTTTGATACTTCGGTACCGGTAATACCCATACCAATACCGATATCAGCTGACTTCAAGGCTGGGGCATCATTGACACCATCACCCGTCATTGCTACAACTTTCCCCTTCTTCTGCCAAGCATTGACAATTCTTACTTTATGTTCAGGCGAAACACGAGCGTAGACCGAATAGTTCTTAACCTTTTTGGCAAATTCTTGATCACTCATTTGGTCTAACTGGGCACCTGTAATAACAGCTGCATCATCACCTGGTTTAATGATACCAAGACGAGCAGCAATTGCTTCAGCAGTATCTTGATGGTCACCAGTAATCATTAATGGACGAATACCAGCATTCTTTGCATCGGACACGGCTTTAGCAGCTTCAGGACGTTCAGGGTCAATCATACCGATTAAACCGGCAAAGATTAAGTCGTGTTCAATTGTATCGGAATTAACTTCTGTTGGTAAAGTATCAATTATTTTATATCCCATAGCCAAGACACGTAATGCTTGCGTAGCCATGGCTTTATTTTGTGTGAGAATCGCTGTCTTGTCGTCATCAGTGAATGTTCGAACTTCCTCAGGTGTAGCTTGAATCTGAGTGATTCGTTGCAACAGCATATCTGGAGCACCTTTAACAGCAATGAAAAGTTTACCATTCGGTAATTGATGAATCGTTGACATGAGTTTTCTTTCAGAATCAAATGGTACTTCTGCAATTCGAGGTTCTTTTTTGAGTTCATCAGCGATTTGATAGTTGTGATCAAATCCAAATTGAATCAAAGCAGTTTCTGTTGGATCACCCACTAAATTACCGTCGGCTTGAATCTTTGTATCATTGCTGAATGTCATAACTTGTAAAACTTTGTCCGCCCCAGATATCTTGGCATCAGCGTTTTGCAAATGACCGTATTGGTAAACTTTTTCGACAGTCATTTTGTTTTGGGTTAATGTACCTGTTTTATCAGATGCAACAATATCAGTACTACCAAGCGTTTCGACGGCTGGTAATTTACGAACTAATGCTTTACGCTTAGCCATTCTTGTTGTACCTAAAGCTAAAATAATTGTAACGATTGCTGGTAAACCTTCAGGAATAGCAGCAACAGCTAATGAAATAGCAGCTAATAACATATCGATGACTAGCTCATTCATTGGTAGCTCTGAAGGATTGTTGAAAATACCAACTCCAAAAATTACGGCAGCGATAATTAAAATTAACCAGGTTAAAGTTTTACCTAAAGTATTCAAATTATCTTGTAATGGTGTACTGCTGTCTTCGGCACGATTGATCATACCAGCAATGTGACCAACTTCTGTCTGCATACCAGTACCCACAACAACGCCAACACCACGACCATAAGTAACGTTACTATTCATGTAGGCCATGTTTTTACGATCACCTAAAGCAATATCCTCATCAGGCAAAACCGTAATATCTTTTTCGACTGGAACGGATTCGCCAGTCAAAGCTGATTCTTCAATCTTCATTGAAGCTGAATCAAGTAATCGAATATCGGCGGGAACAATATCCCCAGCTTCTAAGAGCACAATATCTCCGGGGACCAGTTGTTCGCTACTAACAGCTTCTAATTGATTAGAACGCTTAACATGTGCCTCTGGGGTCGACATTTCCTTTAAAGCGTCTATGGCTTCTTCTGCTTTGGACTCTTGGAAAACACCGAAAACTGCATTGATGATTACAACGGCTAAAATCAGTGCAGCGTCAGCCCATTCCTTGGCGACCACTCCAGAAATAAAGGCAGCAACTAGTAAGACAATGATCATAAAATCTTTAAATTGGTTAAAAAATTTTTGAATCAAAGTCTGCTTTTTACCTTGGGCTAGGGCGTTAGGACCATATTCTTCTAAACGTTGTTTAACTTCAGACTCGCTTAAGCCCTCTTCACTAGTTTTGAACGTTTTTAATAAGGCATCTTTGGCGATGGCATAATAACGGGTCGTACTGTTTTGTTGTTTCAAAATAATCCTCCTCGTATTCGCTAAGGGATAAAAAAAGACTTGCACGCTAAATAGCGTACAAGTCTCACTAATTAAGACAAAACCAGACCGAAGTCTTGCTGACGATTTTGTCACAGGTAACTTTGATTCTGCCAGTTACTCCCTTGTGTTGAAATTAGTATAAATGATATCTGGAGATAAAGCAATCGATTTCATTGGTTAATTTTCAATCGTTTGTTTCTAATTAGAATGAAGATTAAAGCAATTGAAAAGATAAATTCTATCGTAATAATAAATAGAGGGAAAATACTAATTTCGATTGGCTGATTCGTTGATACTTTCATTAACATTTTTAATAAGACACCGGTATATATGAAATTAGATACCTTTTCAAAAAAGCCATTTGATGCTCCAATTTGTGGTATTAGAATTAAAAATAAAATTGCGTAAACAATAATGTATGATGTATCAGATATTTTTTTCGATGAGATACCAATTAACAGTCCAATTATCAGGCTCATTATAGTCAAAATCGTTGTTATTATCATATATAAAATATATGAAATCAATTTCATCTGAACTCCACTTAACAGAGGTAAAGCCATATTTATTCCCATTATTATTAGAAAAACTGGTATTAAAGTTGCAAACAAATATCCAGTATGATTATTTGAATTGGCAACTGAAGCTTTTAATCGATTCTTTTCTTTTTCTTGAGCGATGGGAATGCTTATCATCATTATAGTGGACATGATTGAATTGAAGAAAACTGTCATTATTAAAATAAATTGCCCTTTTTGCCCATTGAATGCTGCATTAGATAAAGTAACTTGAAGTACGACACTAAAAACAACTGCGATTATTGAACCTGTACCCAAGTAGAAATTTTTGAATATTACTCCAAATTTTAGACGCAATAAATTTCTAAATTTATCAATATTCATAGTAAGATCTTCTTTCCCTTCAAATAAATGATTTAAAATGCTAAATCAATTTTCACGAAGAACTTACCATAATAAAAAAATATTAAATTGAAATAATTGAGAATTTACAGTCTTTTTACATTACAGTTCAACTTTACAATAATTTTATAAAGACATTTAAGCTAATAAATCCCTATCTTAAATTTTGTTCCAGTCAATACCATTAGTGAGGTCAATTTCACCGGACTTGTCTTGCATTGCCTTATGAACTTTATTTAAGGTACCATCATTCATTAAGTAAAGTGTTTCCGGAATTGCTCTATATTCTTTGACACTCATGATTACAGCTTGTGATGAACCCAATGAATCGAGTATTTCCATTGAAGTGTCTGTTTGATTAACGACTTTGATAATTTCGAGCAAGTTTTGTTGAGCATACTTCATTGATATTTGCTTAATCATAGTACTCCTTTATGCAAAATCCAAAATGTCAAAAAGATATTGCTGTAAATTCTTGTGCTTGATTTCAAATGAAATTATACTACCTTTAATCCATTCATATTCGCAGTTCGCTACTTCAAAAATTATTTTAGAAGATGATTAAAATGAGTAAGAAAGTAGATTTTCTATTCAGAATGTTACTTCTGATTATGTTAATAATGGAATTGTATTTTATTTTTGTATCAGGAAAATACTCACTAGCTTTTAATGCAATGATTCTGGTTTTGATCATTGCATACAATTACATTAAAAAGGAAAATCATAAAAATGAATTTTAAATATTGAATCAAAAAATGAGATAATACTGAATTTTTGTGGTATTATCTCATTTTTTTTGCCTAATTTCAGATTTTGATGAAGGACTGATGTCGGTTCACCCTATTTTTTCAATTTACTCTTAATAAGTTCATTCATTCCATCATTCATTTTTTTATCATCTTGCTCATTCCAATCATTCTCGGAGAATCCACTTGATTTTTCATCTGATCCACCACCAAAAGACTTTGTTTCGGGTATTCTTCGATATAGTCCGTCATCATCTTGGAAAAAGGTAGACTTATTTACAAAGTTTATGTCCCAAAACTCTCCAGGAATATTATTTGCTCCTTTAGGTGATTTAGAAATAATCATTGTAATCTTTTCTCCAGCCTTTGGTAAACGATTGTTACTATACTCAATCGTAACTACCTCATCAGAAGAAGCTTCTGCTTTTGATACACCCATAAATTTCTTATCTGCTACTGGAGCTAACATTTCTTTCTTGGTGATATTTCCGCCTAAAAACATTACGCGAATAGTCTTATTTTGTTTAGATTTATCCCCATGTAGAACCTGCCTCACGCCCACATTTGCAATTGTATACGGTTGACTGTTTGAAACATAGCTCTTTAAATCTGTTATTTCACCAATTATAGTTAACTGTCCAGAAGCAACCAACTTAGAAAAAGTAGACGGATATTTTACAAAAGACATTTCTGCTCCTGCCTGAACTTTTTCATGACTATAAAATTTACGATTAATTTGTTCAGCGGTTTTCTTATCAATAAATTTTTTTGGCAACTTCTGCTTCTGTTTTGATATCACATGCTCATTGGTGATTTTTTTTGATCTGATATTACCATAGTATGTTGTAAAACCTGCAAACAATATTAGTGCAATAATACTGCTTACCATTAATCCCTTTTTCAATTTTCTGCTCCTTTTAATATGGATATTAATTTCTGACAAACGATTTGAGAGTATAAATCATCTTTGATTGTTCTTGAATCTTAGTCTACTTAAAAAGAACAAATATTAAATTGAAATAATTAAGAATTTACAATCTTTTTACATTACGCCATATCTTTACAATAGATTTATAAACATTAGATTTATATTTGGTCAAAAAAATTTATTCAGTAAAAGAAGTATTATCTTTTAAAATTAGTGGCTTAAAATTCATATTGCTGAGAGACGCATTCTATGAAACTTAAATGGGTACTTGCTCGTTTAATAAATGAACTTGGCCTTAAAATTCATAATCGAATATTTGAGTTAAAATTTGAAAAAACAGGGGCTATTTGTAAGAAATAACCCCTGTAAAACATTGACGTATCAGTGTGTAAAAATTACAATATATTTAAAGGGTCTATTTTTATAAATAACTTAAAAAGAGTCCCTACAAAGGAGTGCATATGAAACAGCTAGTTTTACCTATAAAAGACACCAACGTGCTGAATGAAGTTAAAAATACGCTTTTAAGGAACTTTAAATATGGCCGCCGAAACTATACAATTTTTCAAACTGGCAAAGCTACTCTCTTGCGAGTCTCAGATGTGATGTCTTTGAAATATCGTGACGTATTTGATGATTATGATGACCTCCGAAAAAATGCTTATATTCATGATAAAAAAACAGGTAAACCAAATACGCTCTATTTGCGTCCTATCAAACGAGATTTGTTATTGTACCAAGAATGGCGTTTAGAAAATCACGTGCAATCAGAATGGCTCTTCCCTTCAATGGAACGTCCGGATCGACATGTCTCAGAAAAACAGTTTTACAAGATTATGGCTAAAACTGGTGACTTGTTAAACATCAACTATTTAGGTACCCACACGATGAGAAAAACCGGGGCCTATCGTGTCTATATTCAATCCAACTATAATATTGCTTTGGTAATGCGACTATTGAATCATAGTAGCCAGCAAATGACTTTAGCATATTTAGGTTTGGATCAAGAGTCACGTGAACAAATGTTGGATCAAGTTGACTTCGGCTAAGATAATTTCAAAATTGAAGAAGCTCTCACAAGAAATAATCTTATTTCTTGTGAGAGCTTCTTAGTTTGAACTTTTCTAAATTTGATTGATTTCATTAGTTAGTTTCATCAATTTAGGAAATTTTTGATATTCGCCATTAGTAATCAATTGATTATTCAGTTGGTATCGCTTTGCCGACTTATCAAAAATCCAATACTCTTGTTCAACATTTACTGGAACATATTGTTTTAATTTATCCTTACGACCACCAAAATCTAATTTGCTTGGTTTTAAGTTGATGATTATATGTTTTCCTACGTTAGGAATAGGATAAGCTAATCTTTTTTCAAATACAGTAACATCTTTAAATTGTGGTTCTTGACTGTCGGGAGACATGTAATTATTTTTAGGTATCAAACCACCAGCGGTAAAGTATTTAACATTTTTACCAGCTAGTTTGTTATTGCCAGTTAATACCTTGTCCACATGAATGATAATTTTAGTTGTGGGCGTGATTGTCTGACTAGCTTCCTGCAAATTAAGGACTGTTGCTTTAATAATGGTCCCTTCACCCTTAACTAATGAAGCCGTTGGTATATCATTTTTAGGGAGTGTTTCAATGTATTTGCCCAATGTGTGTACCTCAGAGTTTGTGACTTTATTTTGCCATTGCTGCTTATTCTTTTGAATTTGGCTCTTTTTAGCCTCTGTATAATACGTTTCAGAATTATTTGCAGTGGAATTAGTGCAACCGACTAGTGTAAAGATAATAGAAGAAAGCAGAAATAATGTCAGAATTTTTTTCATAAGTATCCCTCCATAATGAAGCTTCCATATTACTATTATCATTACATAAAACAGGATACTTTTCATTCTAAAGGACAAAAAATACCCCCAAATCATATAAGAATTTGTGGGTATTACGTTTAATTTTGAACTAATTGATTTTGTTGAATCCAAGCATTGGTGCTAATACGATACATTTTAACGCCTGTCAATGGGTTTACCGCACGTCTGTCGACAATCCATTTACTATGCGCGTTAACTGTTTGGCCTGTATAGTGACCATTGTTATCGTAAATTCTTGCTTCAGTAGTTGCTGTAACACTGGCACCTGCTAGGAATGAAGCCCATGGTAGAGCATCATTAGCTGAAACAAAGCCGTTGGTACTTACATGATAGAAGTAATTACCATTAATAACAGCAATCATGTCAGAAATCCAATCGCTGTTTGGTGACAATGCCAAATCAGTTCTCTTGTTACCATAGCGGTCATAAAGTGGTGTAACAGCATTCTTAGTTGAAACCCCACCACGTAGATCAGCAGTCACGTAATTTTCACGGCTAGCGTAATCAGCGTTGGTCCGGCCTGCATCAGCAACATCATATTTTGAAACATTAGCATAATCGTTATTGTTAGTTAAGAAGTATGCATAAACATCACTAGGATCATACTTGCTATATGAAGCTTGATCATTACCCATTTCTTGTGAGAAGTAAACCATACCGTTGCTACCAACACTCAAACCGATACCTACATAATTAATATAAGGATTAAGCATGTTCTTTCTGTGACCGTAATTAGGTTCAGAATCATACATTTCAGCGTAAAATTCATGTGTAATCTTTTGAGCAATGGCGGTTGGGTCAGTTGTTCCAATCATTGAAAATGGCATTTGAGCGATATTTTCTTCAGCAGTCAAATTGTATGGTGCCATATTAGCTGAATTCCAGCCAGCATGATTATCAACACCGCCGGTACTTATGAATGAATCTGTTCTAATTTGAGCATAGTTGTTTAAGACACCGACTGAAGTCAATGGTTGCAAGCCATTTTGAGAACGCAAACGATTTAATTCAGAGAACATTGCTATTTTAACTGAAGCAATATCAATGTTCTTATAACTAGCTTGTGTTACTGCTGTATTAGCTGTTTCATCATTACTACTGTTTGATGAAGGAGTATTAACCGTCTTGTTAGGGTCAACACTGTCATTAGTAGCTGTAGCAACGTTGGAATCACCCGCATTATTTGTCGTTGTTACTGTTGAAGTGTTACTGTTAGCGTTTGCAGTTGCGTCAGCAAAAGCAATATTCCCTCCCAAACTGGTAGCAAGAAGTGCACTTGCAGCTACTAAAATAGCTGCTCTCTTAGTCTTAGAAAACATGATACTACTCCCCTTTTCATTGTGAAAATGATGATTACATATATTTTAACTCAATGGATGTATTAATAAAGAACTATTTATAATAAACATTTTATATTATTCCGGTAAATAAAGGAAACATTCCACTACCAAAATTATAACTTTCTTTGAGAGCGTTGGAAATAGATTTTTTTAATGCTCTGACAATTGTGAAATATGTCTATTCTAGAAAGTAAAAATCATTTACAAGATTATCGATTCAATCTTAATTTAGGTTAGAGTTTTCTCTAGGTACAGATACAACAAAAACACCCACTTGAAATCTCAAATAGGTGTTTTATTATCTCTAAATATATCAAAAAATTTCTTTATGATTTATCAAAATCACGAATCCAAGCTAATGCCAACGCCCCTTTTCCTAAGTGGGCACCGATTACTGGGCCAAAATAAGAACGTTCAAGTGTTGCATCTGGATATTTCTCATGAACTTCTTCTGCCCAACGGTCGCCTGATTCGGGATCGTCAGCATCTAAGACTAATAATCGTAATGGATAAGGACTGGCATCCATTGCGGCGTTCAATTTTTCTTCAGCCTTTAACTTGGCTTTTTTCATTGAACGAACCTTATCATATGCGACAATTTTATGTGATTCATTGTCAAATTCTAGTAAAGGTTTAATATTTAAGACAGTACCAATAACAGCTGAAGTATTTGATAAACGACCACCTTTAACCAAATTCTTTAGATCGTCAACGACAAAAGATTCACCGATTGATGAACGTAAGGCGTCTAGTCGATCAATGATTTCGTTAAGTGGTTTATCTGCTTGTGCCATCCGTGCGGCTTCTTGAGCTAAGTAGCCCATTAAGCGGACAGTAATATGAGAATCATAAACAACAACGTTAATATTCTCAATTGTTTGAGCAGCACTCTTAAGATTATTTACAAATCCCGAAATGGTACTTGCTAAATGAATTGAAATTACGGTATCATAGCCTTCTTTAGCCAGTTTATCGTATATCTTCATCATCGCACCAATCGAAGGTTGTGCTGTTGAAGGTAATTCTGGTGATTTTTGTAGTAAATCATAGAATTCGGATGTAGTAATATCGATGTCTTCACGATATGTTTTAGTATTAAATACTACCTCTATTGGCACAACTGTTATATTATATTTATCGACTGTTTCTTGTGGCAAATAAGATGTACTATCTGTTACAATGGCTATTTTCATAAATTTATCAATTCCTTGTTCAGTTACGTATAATGATTGTATAACCATTAGATTATATCATATTCACGCAATTTTATATTTGTTACAGAATAAAAGTTTCAGAAATTATCGTGTACTTTAAGAAAGGAAGTAAAATATGTCTTTTGATGGAATGTTTACCCATGCAATGGTAGACGAGTTAAATCAGCACCTGCGCGGTGGTCGTATCAGTAAAATTCAACAGCCATTCGCCAATGAATTGATTCTAACAGTTAGAAGTAACCGTAAGAATCGTCAATTACTTTTATCAGCTCATCCCTCTTATGCTAGAGTGCAAATCACTGAACAGCCTTTTGCAAATCCAGCTAAACCATCGACTTTCGTAATGTCACTACGCAAATACATTACGAGTGCAATTGTCGAAGATTTTAGACAGTTGAACAATGACCGAGTAGTTTCAATCGACCTCTCAGCTAAAAATGAATTAGGAGATATTCATAGCTATACCTTAGTTATCGAAATTATGGCACGCCATAGTAATATCTTCTTAATCAATAAGGAAACTGGTAAGATCATTGATCTAATCAAACGTGTTTCTCCAGAAAATAATAGTTTCCGTGGCTTATTACCAGGGGATGATTATAAATTACCGCCTGCACAAAATAAAATCAATCCATTTTCAACGAAAAATGAAAATCTTACAGGTATGTCTGCTGCCGATATTAGACAAAAGTATGAAGGTATTGGGTTAGACACTTCAGCTGAATTAGCTCAAGAAATTGCTCATGGCAAAACTTTGGATGATTTCATGCACCGTTATCAAGCTGAGATTCATCCCAATGCAGCGAATAACGATAAGCACAAACTAGGCTTTTTCCCAATAGCATTTACTAACACAACGACTGAAGTTAATGTCTATCCATCCCTCAGTGAATTGTTAGATAATTACTATCTAGATAAAGCTCGTCTTGATCGTATCGAACAACAAACAAAGAGTATTACCCACCGTTTAGGAATTATCTTGAAAAAGGATAAATCGAAGGTGAAAAAACTCAATCAACAGTTGAATGCAACCGACGTGATGAACAAGTACAATCTCTATGGCGAATTGTTGACTACTTATATGTCAAAGATTCAACATGGTTCAAGCTCGATTACTTTAACTAACTATTACAACAATGAAGAAGTGACAATCAAGTTAAATCCCGAGTACTCACCTTCACTTAATGCTCAAAGTTATTACAAGAAATATCGGAAGCTTCAAAATTCAATTCCCCATATTAAAGAGCAACTAGAAATTACAACGAATGAAGTTAATTACTTGGAATCAGTTCTAGCATCCCTTGAATATGTCGATATTGAAGATGTCGACGGGATTGTTGATGAATTGATTGATTCTGGCTATATTAAGAAAAAACGCAAGAACGCTCGTAAGAAACGGAAAAAGAAGATTGGCGAAGACTTTAAGACTACGACTGGCGTTGAAATTACCGTTGGTAAGAATAACTTGGAAAATGACCAATTAACGATGAAGTTATCACAAAAGAACCATTATTGGTTCCATGTTAAGGACATCCCTGGTTCCCATGTTATCTTAAAGACAAGTGATCCTGATGAACAATCAATTACCGAAGCTGCTACGATTGCTGCTTATTACTCGAAAGCACGTGATTCTAGTAAAGTTCCCGTTGATTATTTACAAATCAAACACATTCGTAAACCTAATGGTGCTAAACCTGGTTTTGTTATCTTTGAAGGTCAAAAGACAATTCTTGTTGACCCTGACCGAAAATTAGTTGCCGATTTAAAAGAGGATTAAAAAAAGTCACCTTAATTGGTGGCTTTTTTGTTTTCTTTCAGACGTAATTCTTTCAATTTAGCTTGAATCTCGTCTTTATCGAGTAATTTGTAACGTTTGTCATCAATCGTTAAGAGATACTTTTCATCGAAGTTATCAAAGACCTTCTCCAATGACAATCCTTCTTCGATTTTATTACCAAGTAACAATTTAACAAGCGTATCAATGACATGAACTGAACTAGCCAACTCGTGACGAATAATATCATTGGTCATCCCACGATATTTCTTCGTTACGAGCCAATGACCATTACTTTTGACCATTTCAAAGTTAAAGATGTCAACTTCAGTATCGTCTTCAAGTTCATGCGTAATCAATTCAGCAACCTCGGCCCGATCTTCAGCAGTCATAAAGTTATTGACCGAACTAATCTCATACATGTGATTGTCACGCTTACCACGATAAATGACTGACGGTGCCAAATAATTCGTACCATCACTAACAACCATTACACGTAAGGTCGTATCACCTTGTAATTCGATATTTTTAATTTCTTGAGCACTGAATTGGAAACCACGATTATCTTCCGTATCAACCAAATTCTTTGATAAATCAATAATCTTAATAACGTTCTCTTGTTTGATTAAATTAAGGCTCTTCATTTCCATATGTGGATCGTCAATCTCAACAACCTTCCGTCGCATTGACAATGGAGCATTCCAAGGTTCTCGACCAATAATGATTGGTTCCAGTCCATTTTGATCAATGGATTTAGCCAATTGGAACAAAACGAACTGGCGAATCATTATATCCGTCTTAGAAGTAATAATTGGTGTTCTAACCACAAATTTCTTCCGATCACTTAGTTCTAGTTCATTACTAATACCACTAGTTACAAAGTAGTTGTGGTTAATGTATTCATTGTTGGCGACTGAGACAGCTCGCTTATTCTTAACAACCGTCTTCGTGACGATATCTGGACTATCAAGTAATAATTTACTGTGACCGACGCCCTTAACACCCATCTCAACCATACGTTCAACATTTTTACCATCAATCTCACCTTCGCGAATGATTAAGCTATTATTGATGATATTTTGCAAAGCAGTTAAATATGGAATATTGACACCAGTGATCTCAGAAAGCACTGGCATTTCAAATTTACGACGTAATGCTTCTGACAAGACGTCTAATAACCAATTAGTTGGGTGAATGATTTTTTCAAATAATTCATCATCGTCTAGTTTACGTAATTCATTGTAACGGTCAAAGTTATTGTTGAGTTTATCGTTCAAAGCCCCCTTATTGAGGACTTCTTCAAGACTAAAGCCATTGACGACAATACTTGAATCCGATGTTTTACTAGGTCCTAAGTATTTTTGACCAGGAGTCTTCCATTGGGGAAAGCGTGATGTCAAATGGTCAACAAACGGCTCTGTTGCTCCGTTGAAATGATTCCCAGCATCTAGTTGCAACTTATCAAGATGATAACCTAAGCAAAGCTCGACCACTGCCGTAGCAATCGGATAACTTGTTGCATATTCCAAGAACTTAGTCTCTTCACTTAAACGAGGGATAAATTCGGTAATGTATGATTCCTTAGTCGTATGATTATAGGCAAAGTGAACCGTACAAATGCCAACTATGTTAAATGCTCGAGCCAATTTAATGGAATAGTTTCGTAATCGCTGTAACTTTGAATCATTTAAAGAAATAGCCGGTGATATCAAATTGGAATCCAAATGGTGAATACCGATTGGTTCAATATCTTCAATAGTTCCAATTAATGATGAATTATCATAACGATCACGTAAGATCGTAAATGAATATTCACTAAATCCACGAATACTACGTTCAATTTCAATCTTAGTATCCGAGACATCTTCGGTAGCCATAAAGTTATCTAGCTCAAACAAATTGTTAATATTTGTCCAACCACTTGAGTGTCGATTTGAGTATCGTCTTCGTGCAATGATTGGAAAACCAATCGAACGAATAAAACTATAAATCTCAGTTTCATCATCTGATGAAATAAACTTAATAACTGGTAAATTAGCCTTTGTTAGCTTTTTGATAAACAGTTCCCGCTTAAATGTTGCCAGTGAGGCCGAAAAACTAGCTCCTAAGACCTTTGTTCCACCAATCTTACCGTTGAGACTTGAAACGATACCTAAGGCGTTACGGTCCCCCACAGTCGGTAGAATCGCATCAGGATGATATTTCTGAACAAATTTTAAAACATTATCACCAGTGACCTTTTCGACAATCGTTTTATCGTAAAAAACACCAGATGATAGTAGTAATGTAGGATCTTCAACAATAATTGAAGTTTTATAACCTAATTGATGCAAAATATCGACAGTATCATATAGAGCGGTAGAGAGATCAACGTTTTTGTCACTACTAGTAGGACCAATAATTAAAATAGTATGTACATCATCTAATTCCATTGATTTCTAACTCCCTCTTGTTTCTTAACTGATTCTACCAAGTCGATAAATTCATCGAAGACGTAATAGCCATCGGTTGGACCTGGGGCTGCTTCTGGTTCAAAAAGCACACACATAATTGGTAAGTATTCATGACGAATACCTTCAATAGTTCCGTCAGCAACACAGACATTAGTAACAATAAAGTCTGACCCGCCAATGTATTTCTCATCTAATGTATAAGAATGGTTGTGGTTAACAAAATCGATTTTGCCACTGGCAACTTCCTTAACTGCTAATGATGATTCATGGTGTGGTTCTTTAAGTCTAATGATGCGACAATCGTTTGCCAAAGCAATCAATAAATTACCGAGGCCAATACCAAGTATTGGGTATCGCTTTTGTAAGGTCTGAATCGTTTTGATCGTATTAGGTAAATCCGTCGGATTACCTGGACCATTCGAGTAAATAATTCCATCTGGATGAAGATTTTCAATTTCCTCAGCTGTCGAATTATAATTTACGATGATTGAATTGCAATCACGATATGACAATTGTCTTAAAATTGAATACTTTAAGCCTAGATCAACAATGACAATTTTTAGTCCCATATTGGGATTTGGATATGATTGTCGAGTAGAGACCCGTTTAACAAGGTCTGGTGGCAAAACTAGCGCTTTGATTTGGTCCATAGCATGTTCATCATGGGTATCCATGATACTAGCCTTCATCTCACCATGTTCAGCGATATGTTTAGCCAATGCTCTGACATCAACATTTTTAATACCAGGAATACGTAAGCCAGTGATCCAATTTTCAAATGAGATTGAACCATCGACGGTTGATAGACTAGAAGAGCCAATCACGACTCCTTTACATTGTGAGTTGATTGATTCGTAAAAGTCACGGTTAATACCTGAGTTACCGACAGAAGGAATCGTAAACGCCAAAATCTGACCTTCAGTATCAGGGTCAGTGACGGATTGCTCAATTCCGGTACGATTATTTGATATTACCAACTGTCCTGTGGTAATGATAGAAGATCCGAACCCTTCACCAGGAAACACAGTTCCGTCTTCTAAAATTAAATAACGTTTCATCTAAAGCAACTCCCTCAAAATATTTATTCGATTTCGATTTTGTCCTCGCCATCGATTTCTTTCATTGATACCTTGATTTTTTCTTTTTGAGAAGTTGGAATATTCTTACCAACAAAATCGGCACGAATTGGTAGTTCACGGTGGCCACGGTCAACTAATACAGCCAAAGAGATCTTCTTAGGACGGCCAACACTCATCAAGGCATCCATAGCAGCACGAATCGTTCTACCAGTATAGAGAACATCGTCAGTTAAAATTACATGTTTATTATTTATATCAATATCTAATGGTTCCGCTTTAATTGAAGAAAGATCAGTTTCCTCATGCGTTTGGTCATCCCGATAAGGTGTGATATCTAATTCAGCAACGGGAATGCTGATGTTTTCTAATTGCTTTAATCTTGATTCTATACGGTGCGCAACATAAACACCACGTGTTTTAATTCCAACAAGAACCAAGTCATCGATACCTTTGTTTCTTTCAATAATTTCATAAGTGATTCGGGTCAATGCACGAGTCATCGTTTGACCGTCAATAATTTCTTTAGCCATAAATTTCCCTACTTTCAAAAAAGCACTCACAAAGTGAGTGCTTTACTTTTTTTATAATCGCACACAATTCTATTTTTAGATTATAGCACGACGTTACGGCTGTCAACGTCGTAATTGCGCTAGTGTATCTAAGAATATCTTTGGTGGCTCAATTGAAAATTCCATCCATTTGTTAGTACGAGGATGAACGAAGCCTAAGGTCTCAGCATGCAAGAATTGGCCCTTACCAGGTAAGGTATTCTTAGGTCCATATAAAGGATCGCCCGCAACTGGGTGACCTATGTACTGCATATGGACTCTGATTTGATGTGTTCGACCTGTTTCTAGCTTTAATTTTAAAAGTGAATAGTTTTCAAATTGTTCCAAAACGGTAAAGTGTGTCACTGCGTTACGGCCATCTTCAACAACCGCTTGTTTCTTGCGGTCAACTTTCGAACGGCCTAGTGGCGCATTGATCTTACCAGTTTTTTCCTTGAAATTACCATGAACGATGGCTAAGTATTCACGAAGATTACTTTTTTCCTTCAATTGTTTCATCAATGATTGTTTAGCTAAGTTGTTCTTAGCAATCATCAATAAACCAGAAGTATCTTTATCAATTCGGTGAACGATTCCTGGGCGGATAACATCGTCGTCATTGATTTGGCAATGGTACAAAATTGCATTGACCAAAGTTTTGTCGGGATGTCCCGCAGCTGGATGAACGACCATCCCTTGAGGCTTGTTGACAACAATAACATCATCATCTTCATAAACGACCTCAATCGGGATGTTTTCTGGAACAGCCTTAATTGGTTCTTCTTCAGGCACATTGACCAAAATTTTATCACCAGCAGTCAATTTGGAACCATTTTTACTAACGGGTTGATTATTGACTAAGACATTACCATCTTTGATAAATTTTTGAAGTTGAGAACGAGTCAAATCAGCGATTTGGTCATTCAAAAAAGCATCTAAACGAGCCTTTTTCGGTTCGTTATATTCTAAGTTATAGGACTTACTAATTATTTTTCTCACCTGCTACTTGGATAATCAGTGACACCACAATCAAGATCACTCCGACTGTAATATAAGTGTCAGCTAAATTAAAGATTGGAAAGTTGATAAAGTCGAGGTTAAACATATCGACCACAAAATGTCTTGTAAAACGATCAATGGCATTACCAACTGTCCCTGCTAATAAGAATATCAAAGAAAATCGATAAAGATAATCTTTTTTATCCGCTTTAACAAATAAATATACTAACACGATTACCGCAATAATTGTAACAAGATAGAAGAAAAGCATTTTCCCTTCAAGCATACTCCACGCTGCACCAGTATTTGTGATGTGCGTCAGCGATAAAACTCCGGGAATAAAATCATGAACTGTCATTGGTGCAATATTGTTTGTCACAAAATACTTGAGACTTTGATCACCAGCGACTAGGACTGCAAAAAGCAGCCAATAAATCAACTGCACTAGAATAAGCCTCCAATAGTTCCTTCGTTATCGACATCCATGCCTAAAGCGGCCGGTTTCTTTGGAAGTCCTGGCATTGTCATCACGTTACCTGTTAAGACGACGACAAACCCTGCCCCCAACTTAGGTACGATATCTGTGACATGTAAAGTAAAGTCACGTGGTGAACCAAGTTGTTTAGGATCATCACTTAGTGAATATTGTGTCTTAGCGATACAGACTGGTAAATCATCCCAAGCTTGATCTTTCAAAATTTGAAGTTGTTTACGAGCTTTGGCACTGTATTCAACGTTGTTAGCACCATAGATTTCGGAAGCAATTGTAGCAATCTTAGCTTCAGTTGTTTCTTCATCTTCATAAAGACGTGTGTAGTTAGCTTCTTTTTCAGTAGCCTTGATAACGGCCTTAGCTAAAGCTTGACCACCTTTACTACCCTTGTGGTGAATTTCAGCTAATTCAACATCAACTCCGACCTCATCACAAAGTGTTCTTAATAATTGAATTTCATTAGCAGTATCAGTTTCGAATTCATTGATACCGACAACAACAGGAATATGGTAGTAACGCATGTTTTGAATATGACGTTTCAAGTTCTTAAAGCCGAGATTTAAAGCATTCAAATCTTCATTCTTAATATCATCAAGCTTTTGACCGCCGTTGTACTTCAAAGCACGAACAGTTGCCACGATAACAATCGCATTAGGTGCATGGTTAAGTCTTGGTGTAACGATATCTAAGAACTTTTCACCACCAAGGTCAGCACCGAAACCAGCTTCAGTAACAGCATAGTCACCTAACTTCATAGCTAACTTAGTAGCTAAAATACTGTTACATCCATGGGCAATATTAGCAAATGGACCACCGTGGATAATAGCTGGTGTATTTTCGAGTGTTTGTACCAAGTTAGGCTTCAAAGCATCCTTCAATAAGACAGTGATAGCACCTTCGACATGTAAATCACGGACAAAGATAGGCTTCTTGTCATATGTATAAGCAATTAAGATACTTGAAATACGTTCCTTTAGATCGTCGATATCTTGTGCTAAACAAAGAACAGCCATCAATTCACTAGCAACTGTAATTTCGAAATGATCTTCACGTGGTACAGAACTGAACGGACCACCGAGTCCAATAACAATGTTTCTCAAAGAACGGTCGTTAATATCTAAAGCACGTTTCCAAACAATTCTTCTTGGATCAATGTTTAAGTCGTTACCTTGGTGAACGTGGTTATCAATCAAGGCAGCTAAAGTATTAACGGCACTAGTCAAGGCATGCATATCACCGGTAAAGTGCAAATTGATATCTTCCATTGGAACAACTTGAGCGTAACCACCACCAGTGGCACCACCCTTCATTCCCATAACGGGGCCTAATGATGGCTCACGAAGTGCTAAGACAGTCTTCTTACCAAGTGATTGTAAAGAATCTGCTAAACCGATAGCCACGGTTGATTTACCTTCACCAGCAGGAGTTGGGTTGATTGATGTAACAAGAATTAATTTCCCATCATCCTTCTCCATACTTTTAACAATGCTGCGACCAGAAAATTTTGCTTTGTAATGACCATAAGGTTCAATATCATCGGATGTTAAACCAATCTTACTAGCAATTTCGTTAATATTTTTCATCTTGTCATGCTCATTAATTTGAGCGATTTCGATATCACTTGGAAATGACATTGCTTTCACCTGCTTCTTTTTTAATTATATTTAAAATTCCCTTTGTAGAAGTAATCCTAAATGGGAAGAAATCGCGATTATTAAAATCGAATTCCATAGTCCATTTACTATTCTCTTTAATATTTACATCGGCGTGCTTAAAAGTCCGCGTTTTGTAATATGGTTCTTTGATGATTACTTGATCTGCTGTTATGCTAACCCATGAGTTAGTTATAATGTAGAAGACGTAAATGGCATCAATGATCCAAATTAAAAAAGGAATAAAACTGAGCGCCATGATCTCTAATTGCAAAATGATTCCCAAACATGCGAGACTCAATGCAATCGACCACATGATAATTCCCCATGCGCCAGTTGGTTGAACGAAACGTTTCTTTGACATAATTTCTCCTGAAAGGTTCTAAATAATATGATTAAATTGTACACCGACGCTGGATTAAATACTAATCTAAATCTTGGTGTAGTAGCCTTCGTTATAAGGTTTAATGAAAAAACTTATAAAGAGGCACTCCATCAGGATAACACCGATAACCACTACTTGGAATTTTTGGCACTAAAACTTGCTCTACAAAAGATTATAAACGAACACTGGAATAATGAGATAGTTTTAATCCATTCAGATAGCCAAATTGTCATTGACAGCCTTGATAAAAATTATTCCAAGCATTATCAACCGATATTAGATGACATTTTAAAATTATTGCAACAATTTCCGGGATATTTTGCTAAACACATTGCTGACAAGGATAATGGGGCTGCCCATGCTCTCGTTCATCAAAAAATGTTAAATATTCGCAAACATGGTGATAAATAGTTTCTGATTTTCACAAACTGTGCTACTATAAAAACGTTTTCAATTCAATGAGGGGGTATTCCTTATGTACTATGTTGTGATGAAAGACCGCGATATTCGTGATAACCTGGCTACCGAACAATATTTGATGAATAATGTGAAATTTGATGAGCCTTTAGTGC
Source organism: Companilactobacillus nantensis DSM 16982 (assembly GCF_001435815.1). GTDB lineage: Bacteria > Bacillota > Bacilli > Lactobacillales > Lactobacillaceae > Companilactobacillus > Companilactobacillus nantensis. The sequence goes on from NZ_AZFV01000001.1 coordinate 29,417, forward strand.
TTTTTTACATTGAAAAACCATGTATAATCGTCGGTCGGAACCAAAATACGATTGAAGAAATTAATAGTGATTATATCAAGGATAATAATATTACCGTAACTCGCCGTATTTCCGGTGGTGGTGCTGTCTACCAAGACCTTGGTAATCTATGCTTTAGTTTTGTAGTTGATTCTGATGATAAGAACTTTGGTGACTTCAAGTCATTTACCCAACCAATCATCGATGCTTTGCATCAAATGGGCGCTACAACAGCTGAAGTTTCTGGTCGTAATGATTTACTAGTTGATGGCAAGAAGTTCTCTGGTAACGCTATGTACTCAAGAAATGGCAAGACATTCTCTCATGGAACTTTATCTTTGGATGTGGACTTAGATGTTTTGACAAAAGCCCTACACGTTTCAAAAGATAAGATCGCTTCAAAGGGTATCAAGTCCATCAGAAGCCGTGTAACTAACTTACGTCCTTATTTAGCACCTGAATATCAAGATTTAACGACGGAACAATTCCGTGACAAATTGTTATTGGAACTCTTCCATGCTAACAGTCTTGATGAAATCAAGGATCAAGAATATGTTGTTTCAGCTAATCAACAAAAAGAAATTGATAAGATCAAGGAACAATATTATTACAATTGGGACTGGGTTTATGGTAAATCCCCTGCTTTCACTGCTAAGCAAAGAAAACACTTTGACATGGGTACTGTCGATGTTCGTTACAATATTGTCGGTGGTAAAGTTGAAAACGTGGAAATTTACGGTGATTTCTTCGGTATGAAAGATGTTAATGATATTAAACAAAAATTAGTGAATGTTAAATTTGATCGAGATGAAATTTTAAAAGTTCTCAGTCAATTTAATTTGGATGATTACTTTAAGGGTATTCCCGAGGAAGACTTGGGCAAGTTATTCACTCCTTAAACAAAACACCTCAATTAAAACATATCAAAAAATGAGCCGAGAAAATTTGTTCTCGACCCATTTTTTATTTTTGGTATGATTATCCTTATTGAGGAGAAAAAAATGATTAATGAAATAATATTAAATCAAGGCATTCAACTAATTGATGTTCACTCAACTGACGATTTGAATGATGCCGACCGTGCAACTTTAATTGAAAAATACGCCTTAACAAATGAAATTTTAGATTATGCTGATGATGAAAATGAACGTGCCCGCTTTGAATATGACGAATTAAACGATACTTACTTGATCGTTTATAACGTTCAAAATGAAAATAACCAAACACCAGACATGTCACAACGAGTTTTGCCAGTTTCCTTTGCAATTAAGGGGCAACAACTATTCCTATTCACTAATGATGCAACCCACTATTTAAAAGATTATTTATTGTCAGCTAAAAATCATCTGAAGATTGAGGCACAGAAGGAAATTTGGGAGTTTATCTTTAATACTCTGGATCAAATTTCAAGCGATTATAGTGACCAGATCAGTGAGGCTGACGTTCAACGCAATCACATTCAAGCTTTAATCAAGAAACACCATTCTTCTGAAAATCAAATTTTGGAACTGGCCGACTTAGAAGATTTAACGACTTACCTAAATACTGCCATTAACGGTAATTTGACTGTTATTAAGCAATTAGATCTCATCTCGTCAGGAAATGTTCAAGATTTACATCTCAGTAAAACGGCTCGCGAACATTTACACGATTCTTTGATTGAAATTGAACAAATTAAAAATCAAGTTGATTTAACTTCTGATATCATTGATCGAATTTCTAACACGTACAATAATATTTTGAATAATAGAACAAATACGACCATGAAAGTACTGACAATTTACACAATTGTTCTCAGTATTCCCACGATCGTATCAGGTTTTTATGGGATGAATATGAAATTGCCAGTTGCTGACCAAGGCTGGTCATGGGTCTTTTCATTAATCATCACAGTAGTTATTATTTTAATTATTCTTTGGGATTTGCACCGTCGTGATAGTCTCTAGTGTTTATTAGCCCAGTATTGATAAAGGTCAGTTCTTAAAGAACCATTATACAATTTACGTTTCTTAGTAGCTTTTGAACCGTAATATTGTTCAAATTCAGTATCACTAGTCAAAATATATTTATTCCAAGTGGGAGCGGTCGCAAAGACTTCTCCCATTTCTTTATACAATTTACGAACGTTTTCCATATCACTCATACGTTGACCATAAGGAGGGTTAGTAATAATTGTTCCGTACTCCCCTTCAATCTTCAAATCCTTAACAGCCACTTGCTTGAAATGAATGTCATGTAAAACACCAGCATCATGGGCATTCAATTTAGCAACATCAATCATTGAGCCATCGATATCACTAGCAAAAATATCTAAGTCAATATCTTTAACGCCAGCTTTAGCTTCTTCTTTCAAGTTAGCGAGAATCTTGTCATCAAACCAGTCAAAATTTTCAAACAAGAAATGACGTTGGATACCAGGAGCAATATTTTTAGCCATTCGTGCAGCTTCAATTGCAATTGTTCCAGAACCAGTTGTTGGGTCCATAAATGGATCTTCTTCAGGATGCCAAACGGTAAGTAAAATCATAGCAGCCGCAAAGTTTTCCTTCAATGGAGCAGCACCGTGTTCAATACGGTAACCACGTTTATAAAGTGATTCACCAGTTGTATCAAGCGTTACTTCAACAACGTCTTTATGGATTCTAGTTTCAATTTGGAATTTAGCACCGGTTTCTGGTAAACGGCCACGACGCATGAAGACGTCAGCCATCTTGTTAACGATAGCTTTCTTAGTAATAGCTTGAATATCACGTTCAGAATGCAATTGTGACTTAACAGTTCTAGCCTTAATTGGGAAAGCTGCATTTAAAGGTAACCAGTTATCCCATTCAATGGCATAAACCTTATCGAATAGTTCTTCAAAAGTTGTAGCTTTAAAAGAATCAATCAAAATTTTAATTCGATCGGCACTGCGTAACCATAAATTAGCTTTGGCAATATCTTCATATTCACCTTCAAAATAAACCTTGCCGTTTTCGGTTTTAGTTTCATAGCCTAAGTTTTGTAATTCTTTAGCGGTTATAGATTCAAAACCACTTGACATCGTTGCAATTAATTTCATATTGCTCCTCTATTGTTTTAAAATTTTTATATATTTTGACTTATTAAGAATAATTATTCGGACAGCTTGATAGTTACATTTATACTTCTAGAAGTAATAATTAGTATTAGCTGCTTTCAACACTTAATTACTTTTAAATTCCTGTACATTCTGATTATGTCATAGTAATTAGACGTTGAAAACATCTTATACAGTTTAAATATCAATATAACTATAACCTATATTTCTCACAATCAATGACAATTCTCGACGAAATACCAAATTTTGTGTATAAAAAAAGGACGAACAAGTCGTCCTCTGCCTCGATAAACTCCTATAAGCCACGTTTTGTCCAAGTAATAGGTTGGCGACCTATTACCATAAGTAATCATCTATCTACAATTAAGCCTTCACAGTAGATTCATTTCTCGTTATGAAGCGCCCCTACCAAAGTTTGGGTTGCCCGCTTGCGGGGTTTACCTCGTTCCACCATTGCAATTTCTCACAATAATACGTCTCTGTGGCACTTTCAAGCTAGTTACACATAGCTAAAAGCCTTAGTGCTTTCGCTGCCGTTACCTCCGAAAAGGTACCTTGGCTTATTGGGCCAAGCACAAACACTGCAAACATCTCAGTTCGCGCGGGCGTGGACTTTCCTCAGCCTAGATAACTAGACCGCGATCACTCGTAATTTACCGACTTGAATAGTATACACTAAAATTGATTCAAATTGTTATTATTATTAAAATTTCCATTAAAATTATTTTGTCCTTGGTTTGAACCATTGTTCATTGGACGATTTGCTTGGAAATTATTAGGATTATTGAAACCATTATTCATTGGTTGTTGTTGGTTCATACCAGGATTAATTTCTGTATGACCACTTTCAACACCTGCATGATTATTCATGTTATTAGGATTTGGAACAACGGCTGAAGCAAATTGCTTAGTTTCATGGTCTTCAGGTAGACCATTAGCAAAATCGCGACCAAAGACACGTTTTTCAAGATTTGAAATACGCTTTAAAATATCATAATTGGTTGAAGCCTCAGCTGTTGCACTCATTGCAGGTTTTTGTTGAGGTCTCATTCGATTAGTATTTTGTCTTGGTTGTTGAAAATTTGGTTGAGTATTACCCGTGTTTCCAGCACCAGCATTGCGAGCTTGCATTAAACGATCATTTTCAGACTTCAATTGACTGATTTCGTTTGAGAAAGTTTCATAATCTTTGATAATTCCATCTAAGAATTGGTCAACTTCTGTGGGATCATAGCCACGCATCTTTGTCTTGAATTCTTTTTGTAAAATATCATTTGGTTGATAATTCAAAGAAATATCGTTACCATTACCATTTTGTTGATTCATTCCATTCATGTTGTTCATTATTAAACACCCCAGTGTTAATTATTGTCGATTTATCTTATACCTAACTATCATATAACATATTAGCAAAATCTTGCATAGAATCAAAATCAATTAATTCCAATTGATAGTCATTCCCACGGTCTTGATAGGCTTTAATGGCTTCATAGTCATACTTGGGCTTGCCGCCACTGTCTGGATCATAGAAAATCAATGCACCATCAGTATGTTCTAGCATAAAATCTTGCCATAATTTCAGTTGCCTAGGACTATGATAACTCATATTTGATATTTTATTGACATAGTCAGCATTTCTTAAAAAAACATTTAACAATGCCTGATTAGTCTCATTCCATTGGCTACCGAACTCAGCGAATGGTAACATCGCCGCATGTTTAATATTATAGTCTTTTTTCTTGATTTCTTGAACTGCTTTTCCAACAATCTGCTCAGTTCCCATCTGGGCACCTGTAAGGATCCATTCGGTTCCATCTTCAGCGTAGTTGGTAATCCTTTGCTCAAAAAAGTCTTGAATTACTTTTGCTTTTGGGTCATTATCTTTAAAAATACCTAACTCATATGAGCGGTACCCAGTGATCCATAAATTTTTAATCATAAAGAATCTCCCCAAGAATTAATATCTTTGCCATCATGGTATAATTTGCACAGTAGGAGTTGATATTTTGAAAATAAACTACCCCGATGGGCGAATTTTTAACAGTCCATCAAAACCTTCTTCAAAGATTTCTACTAACACGACCGCTAAAAAGAAACTTATTTTCGGTGATCGTGGGATGACTTTGGAAGAAGAAATCAATGAAAGCAACAAGTATTATCGGAGTCACGAAGTTGCCGTAATTTACAAAAAACCAACGCCAATTCAAATTGTTAAAGTCGACTATCCGAAACGAAGTCGTGCTGTTATAAAGGAAGCCTACTTTAGACAAGCCTCTACCACAGATTACAATGGCGTTTATCATGGTTATTACGTTGACTTTGAGGCCAAGGAAACTAAGAATAAAAATACCTTTCCATTGAAGAATTTCCACCAGCATCAAATTGATCATCTACGGATGTGTCAAAAACAAGGTGGCATCTGTTTTGTTATTATAAAATACGTAACGTTAAAACGCTATTTTGTAATGCCAGCAGATAACCTCTTTCAACATTGGGATGCGCAAAAACATGAGGGTGCAAAATCAATTCAGTTACAAGATATTGTCGATTGTTCGATTGAGATCAAAGCTAATTATGATCCTACTCTACCCTATATTGATGCGGTACAACAACTAATAGAAAGTGGGAAGGAGAAACAATGAATAATAAAAGCATCTTCACCTTCAAAAATATTTTTAAGTGGATTGCGTCAATTGTCGCAGTTTTAGTCGGAATATTTTTGTTTATCTTCATATACTATGCTTTTAGTGCACCAGCAGTCAGTCAGGAGAATTTACAAAGTGGTGGTTCTTCAACCATCGTTGATTCATCCGGCAAGACGATTGCTTCATTAGGTGACAATAAAAGAAATTACGCAACAATCGATAAAGTTCCGCAAACAATGCAGGATGCGGTTGTTTCAATTGAAGATAAGAACTTCTACAATGAACCACTTGGTGTCGATCCAATTCGAATTGCTAAGTCAGCCTTTAACAACGTAACTCGAGGGACGTTACAAGGTGGTAGTACTTTGACGCAACAATTAGTTAAGTTGACTGTTTTCTCAACTGACACCAAAGATCAAACTTTTAAACGTAAAATGCAAGAAGCTTGGCTGGCTATGCGTGTCAGTCAAAAATTCTCTAAGCAACAAATCCTTGAATTTTATATTAATAAAGTTTATCTAAATAACGGTATTTACGGTATGGAAACCGGAGCTAAGTATTACTATGGTAAAACTTTAAAACAATTAACATTACCCGAAATGGCCATGTTGGCTGGTTTACCTAACGCGCCAAGTAATTACGATCCGTATACCCACCCTACTGAATCTAAGCAACGTCGTGACTTAGTTATTCGTGCTATGTACGATAATAACAAGATTACTAAAGCACAAGCAGATGCAGCTATTAATACGCCAATCAGTACCGGCTTACAGCCATATAAGAAAGTAAGCAATAGTAACAATAACAAACGAATCATCTCTGATCCTTACATCAAGGAAGCTATTACTGAAGTTAAAAAGAAAGGCTTTGATCCATATCGTGATAATTTAAAGATTACTGTCAATATGGATTACGATGCACAAAAACGTCTTTACAATATCGTTAACTCAGCTAATTACGTGCAATTCCCTGATTCCAAGATGCAAGTTGGGGCTTCAATTGTTAACCCTAATAACGGTAAAGTTGTAGCTATGATTGGTGGTCGTAATTTAGGCGATATTCAATTCGGTTTGAACCGTGCTGTCCAAACTGGTCGTAGTAATGGTTCGACAATGAAACCTATTTTGGACTATGCTCCGGCAATTGAATATCTCAACTGGTCGACTTTCCATCAAGTTGAAGATACGGAATATACTTATCCTGGAACAAATATTCAACTAAAGGACTGGGACCAACAATACGAGGGTCAAATGAGCATGAGAAAAGCTTTAGTTAACTCTCGTAACGTACCAGCTATTAGAACTTTATCAGCTGTAGGATTCACTCAAGCTAAAGGTTTTGCTAAAAAACTTGGCATAACTATTGGTAGTGATGAAGGATTATCAGCCGGTATTGGTAGTAAAGTATCATCACTTCAAGGTGCTTCAGCTTATGGAGCCTTTTCAAATGGTGGAACTTATTACAAGCCATACTATGTTTCAAAAATTGAAACAGCAGACGGTTTAGTTCATAACTACAGCAAGTCTGGTAAAGAAGCTATGAAAGATTCAACAGCTTATATGATTACCGACATGCTCAAAGGTGTTCCAGCAACCTATGCTACTTATGCTAATATTTCTGGCTTACACCAAGCTGGTAAGACTGGTACAACCAACTATTCCTCAGAAGCGATTGCTACCAACCCAGCATTAAGTGGTACAGCAATGGATTCATGGTATAACGGTTTTACTAAGAATTATTCAATGAGTGTTTGGACTGGTTATGATTCACCAAACGAAAGTGGTATCTCCGCAACTTACCAAGAAGTTGCTGGGAAAATCTACAAAGCTGAGATGAGTTACTTAGCTAATCAAACAAATAGTAATCCTAACTGGAAGAAGCCAAGTTCAGTTGAATCAGCGATGATTAAGACTTCAAGCACAACTACGCCAATAGTAGCTTCGCCAAGTTCTAGTTCATCAACCTATACAAGAGAACTCTTTGTTAAGGGTCACGCACCATACAATCCTTATAAGGATTCTGACTACAGTACAAGCAGTGCTTCAAGTTCAAGTAGTAACTCTGCAACAACAAGTCGTCCTTCAAGTAGCAGTTCTGAATCAAGTGATGAAGAAAATGATACAAGTTCGGATGGCAGTACCGAAACAGGTACTGGGACAGATAAAGAGAATTCAACTAATAGTAATTCCAATACATCTGAGAACAATACCAACAGCAATACTAATACTGGTAATTCAAATTCCAATAATAGTAATGGTGGTACAACGAATAATAATAATAACGGTAGTACCGGAAGCAATAATGGCAATACTGGTGGCTCAACTGGATCAACCGGCGACAATAGTTCCAATGGCGGTGGTTCATCCGATGGTGGAACAACTGGCAACACTGGTGGTTCTTCAACCAATAGTGGCGCTAGCACCAATGGTTCCTCAACTACTGAATAATTAAAAGGACTCCTCTAAATTAGTTTAGAGAAGTCCTTTTTTTGATGGATTAAGACTAGTTAACGCGTTGCACTTGATGCATCTCCAGAATCTTGAGCCTATAAACCTTTGTTAATAAACAAAGAAACTAATATTCTTGTTTCTGGAGGTGACATATTTAATTGGCAATTTCTTTTTCGTTAATTTCATTCAATCGATCACACTCAATAATCAAAGCATTTGTTTCTTTGGCCGGATCAAGTTTCATTGAATACTTCCGACCATATTCAATCATCGTATGGTGTGCTTGATGTAATTCTTCAGCTGGCATCACACTAACAATCTTTTTTTCAACTTGTAAAGGATTGGCTTTTTGATCAACAAAATGAAGTCGTTTGGAAATAGCTGATACATGTGTGTCAACCGCAAAAGTTGCTTGATTGAAAACATCACTTAAGACAACATTAGCAGTTTTTCGACCAGCACCTGGTAAAGCCATAATCCCCTTTCGGGTCTCGGGGACAATGTCGTTTAGCTCTTCATGAACCACACGAGCCGTTTTAATGATGTTTCTAGCTTTGTTGTGGAATAGACCGACACTCTTAATAATTTGCTCTACGTCCGAAACATCTGCATTCATCAGGTCAGCCGGAGTTGGATACTTGGCAAATAAAATTGGTGTCACTTTATTGACTGAAACATCGGTCGCCTGTGCACTTAAAATAACTGATACTAAATATTGAAATGGTGTTCTTGAATCCAACGAAGGACCAACGGGCCCGATATCTTCTTCCATCTGGTGAATTGCCCAGACAATCTGCTCATCTTTTAACATTAATATCCCAGCTTCTTTCGACGTTCTTGTAATTGTTCTGCTGACTTAATATTACTCTTTTCCCAACTAATTAGGATTCGATCCATATATTTTAGTGAATAAGCTTGATTCAAAACAGCCTCACGTAACGACAGATCAATTAGGTCGATACTATAATGGTCATCGTCGATCCACTGATGAATTTGTTCCTGTTCAATTGGTGAAATTGGACGACCAAACTCAACTTCGATTTTTTTGAAAAGTTCTTCAGTGTCTGACATCAATTTATCTTGTTGATTAGAATTTTGTTGTTGTTTTAGCAAATTTTTAATCCGATGAAAAATTGGTGTCAATGAATAAATATCACGTTGTTGATGGTGTTCAATCACAGTTTTTAATTCGATAATTCCTAACTTGATCATGCCTTGAATGATGGCATAGATACTAGTCTCATCCATGCCTGTATCAATAGCAAGATCTTTAGCCATAGGGAAAGTATTTCCCTTTTGAGCGTACATGGAAAGAGCTAAATAAACGACTAAATCTTTTTCAGTCATACCCAAGTTATGATAATTTTTGAGGATTAAATTGTTGATGTTAGTGCTACCACTGTCTACGAAACTATTAAATAATTCATCATTCATATTAATTACTCCAGTGAATAAAAAAAGCCCGAGAATACAATTTATCTCGACTTTTTTTAGTAAATTTTAAAATGCTATCTCCGGTTGTGAGAGCTTCCACATACTGTGAGGCCAGATTGGCACCGAAATTTCGAAATTGAAAACACGTCCGTGTTGTCCTGCTTCACGGCATGTGGAAGCTCTCACAACTTCCGACTAAATTATAACTAAATATTATTAATAATTTGAATACTCTTACCTGTTCGAAAATCAATTAGATTGTAGCCGATACTGCCATTTTTCTTTTGAAAAGCTACTTCCCAAGTTGGTTTGTTTTTATACAAGCCAAGATTAATATGTAAGATTTTCTTAGCATTATACTTGCTTGCCACGGTATCGATAACTGTTTGACGAACGGGAGCATTATTTTTATTGAAAATATCAGTTTTACCACTCTTGGCATTGATGATGATGTAGCGATATTTTTGACCTTTAGTTAAGCCACCTACTGAATAATATTGCTTATCACGTGTGTAGTTTCCAAAATAATCTGGTTGGACGATACCCGCCTTTTCTTTGGCAATATCATTTGCTTGTGATTTGGCACTTGAATACGGAGCAAATGAAAGATTCAAATAAGTTAACGCTGAAACCACTGCTAATGCGATTAGAGATAAGGTTAATAAAATTTTTGTGCTTCTACTCATAATACTTCCTTTTTTCACTAACTGAAGGTTAATTACACTCAAAACAATTAATTAACTAGCCTTCGAAAATAGCAACCGAAATTCCTGTTTTCGAGGACTGTATACTAACAAAAATAGTATAGCAATATTTCAGCCTAATTCAAAAACTCATTTATATCTTTTTTAATTAAATCCATATCTTCATTAATAACTGGTAATCCCTTTGGCAATGAATCCAAAATAGTTTTCCCGTAACTCTTAGTCAAAATACGATTGTCAAGCAAGAGAATTACTCCACGATCAGTTGGTGTTCGAATCAAGCGACCTAATCCCTGACGTAACTGAAGAATAGCATTTGGTAATGAATCAACCTTAAAGACATTCATGTCTTGTTGTTTCAAAATATCTTGTTTGATCTTCACATCAGGCTGTTCAGGTGATTCAAATGGAATTCGCGTTACAATCAAGATTTCCAAAACCTTCTTAGGAAAATCGACGCCTTCCCAGAAAGAATTGGCTCCAAGTAAGACCGAACGTTGGCCGATGGCAAAGCGCTTCTTAATTTTTTCATTGGAACCCGTAACACCTTGAGCTAAAATTTCCCACTTTTCTTTCACGGGAGTACTCATTAGTCGTTCATAGACCTTACTCAAAGTATTCAAGGAATTGAACAAAATCATTGTCTGATGGTCCAAATTATCCAAAACATCAACGATATACGCTGTCACCATGTCAAAATATTCATCACTTGAAAGTGACTGGATATCTGGTAAATCAGCTGGTAAGTATATTTTACTGTTTTTCGAAATACTATTAGTATCTGGCAAAATGACCATTTGATTAATCTGGTTTTGATTCAGCTGCGTGTCCAAAATGAAGTGTGAAAAATCTTTTTGAATCGTTATAGCTGCTCCAATGGCAAAAATCTGGCTGAATTCATCGGTGGTATCCTCAATTAATCCCCGGATATCATATTGACGCCAACTCATTTTCAAAGTTTTCGGATCATAATAATCACGCATATCGAGTTGAATCCCAAACTTATCGTCGTCACTTTGGAGTGCCTGCAATAATTCATCAAGATTCTTCAAGACAGTTTGGAGTTTACTATTCTCAATTGTTAAATTAGAAATCACTTTCGATAATTCAACTGAGATGAAGTTCTTTTGGAAGTTATATTGGTCAAACAAAGTCTCAACGCGATTAGAAATCAAGGATAGTTCAACTATTAAATCTGATAATAATTCAATCAATGCTGGATTATCTTTTCCAAATTCATTGCTACTATCAAGAATCGAGACAAAATCCTCCCGGTCCTTAAATCGAACTTTATTTCGAATATAGTTACCAAAAATGTTGTATTCAAGACGTTCCATCAGTTCGTCGACTGCTTCAAAATGAGTCTCCATACTTTGGAGATCTTGATAATTCCACAATTGAGTCGTAACTTCCGTAAAAGCGTATCGTAATGTAACTCGGTTTTGATACAAAATATCACTAATTTTTTTAACGTATTCATTTAATTGCAAAAAGTCGATTGTCGGTGAACTGGCATCCCGCAAGCTACCCGCAAAGTGATTAGCTTCATCGATAACTAAATACGAATTACCGCCCCAAAAAGGACTGTCCAAATGGCGAGCTAAGAATGATTGATTAGTAACAAGAATCTTTGATTCTAAGTAACGGTTTTGTTGATACATCCAGAAATCATCGTTACTAAAAACTGTATTTTCCTTAGGTTCACCTCGATGGCGAATGATACTAAACAATGGACTGTTGTAGTTAGTTAAATGTAACTCACTCAAGTCCCCCGTTGTCGTCATCGTCAACCAAACAATAATCTTCATCTTTAAAATAGCAGTATGACTGTGCAAGCGATAATTATCTAGTGCTTCGTAAAAGCGGTCTAAGTCGATGAAATTATAACTACTCTTAACGATTTCAGCATGATAATTATTGTTTGTAACTTGATTCAATAACGGAATCGATTGTTCAAGAATTTGTTGCTGCAAAACTTTGGTCGTTGTGGCAATGACTAATTTTTGATCACTGTTGACCAAATATGATAATGGCAATAAATAGCCTAACGTCTTACCCGCACCAGTTGGAGCTTCAATCAAGTTCCACTTTTTGGTCTTATCTCGATGTTGGCTTGTTTTATAAATGTTATCCATTAGTTTAGATTGGTTAACACGATAATCTAGCACGCCATCGAGTAATTCTTTCTTGGCCTCGCGAGTTAAAGGATACTTGGTCGTATGATCAATTTGTTCACTGACGTGATAGTCCTTTTTTCGTAAGACTAAGCCATTTTTCTCAAACAAATAAGCAGGTAGTACTTCACTACGAGCCATTTGTTCGCGTTCTTCTAAGGTTGTTTTAAAGACCAGATTAGTTTCACGAATCGTATTCTTACCAAACTTGGTTAACATCCGTAATGTTTCCAATGGTAATTGTTGGATTCGTTTCAAAATAATTAAAAACAATTCAGCGGTTACGTGGGCATCACTGTTCGCACTATGTGGATTCTTGTGAACGATGCTCAAATAATGCGTTAGATCTTGTAACTTGTAACTGCTGATTGTTGGGAAGAGAATCTGCGATAATTCAACAGTATCGATTGCTTTGACATTCAGTTGATTCATTCCGATACGTTTAAGTTCACGATTTAAAAAGGTCAAATCAAAATTCACGTTATGTGCAATAAAAACTCGATTTTTTAAAAGTTTAAAAATATCAGGTGCAACTTCTTCAAATGTTGGTGAATCTTTAACATCATCATCACTCAAGCCAGTTAAGGCTGTAATACGACCAGGAATCGGTACTTTAGGATTGATTTTTTGATCGTAAATATGTGTAATTTCACCATTTTCGATAAGGGCACAGCCGAATTGAATTATACGCCCGTTGTCATGCCAATTAGAATTGGTCGTCTCTAAATCAACAACAGCGTAAGAATTTTTCAAATCATTCACCTCTCATCTTTGTTTTCTTGAAGATTAACTGCTTCGTTAGTCTTCAAGAAGTAAAGATATTTACCCTCCACGGGTTGATTTTTAATTGCAGAAATTGCTTCTGCATATAAATTGACTTGTCCGGAATATTTCGAAATTAAGGCTGCATGATTTTCAGCCGTGACATGATCCGTCTTGTAGTCAAAAATCGTTATTCCGCTATCCAATTCAATCACACCATCAATAATACCATGAACTAATATTTTATCGTTAGTGGAATAGTCTTTAGCGTCGGTTTTAAACAACTTTTCAGCCGGCATTAAAATTGAACAAGGAAATTCGCGACTGACCCGGTCATGATTTTGAACAATCAATTGTCCTAAATCACTTTGGTAAAAATCGGCTAGACTTTGACAGTCAATTTTTGCAGCTAATTCATCAGTCAACAACTTTTGATTAACTAAATCTTGGACGAGTTCCTCAAAATCAGCCAATTTTGGAGTCTGATCAATTGCAATTTTTTGAAGGACTAAATGTGTGGCACTACCAACTTCCGCATTTGTGACCTTCTTTTTTTGTGTCAAAAATTGTGGCTTACCAAAAGACCCTAAATTGTAACGTGACTTGTCGGCAAATAAATCTTCCGCCATATTATCATCGTCAGGATCTGCGAATAAGCCCTTGATTTCTGAAACTGATTGATAGGCAGTTGTTTCGACTGCTTCTTGGTGAGGATATTTGAAGTCCAAAATACCAGCAACTGAGTCTTTGAATGTTTGATTAATATCTTCAACGTTAGTTTCGGGAATAATAATTTTCGGTGTATCCTTAGCAGCTTCAGCGACAGGAATCAAGCGGAAACGTAACTGAATTGCAGGATCAAAGTATTCACGTTCATCAACACCATTTACGGTACTCATCCCTACTAAGTTTTGGAAATTATTAGCACCTAGTCGAGCTGAAGAATTGATTAAATTATGATTCGATGATTTATCGAAGTCTTGATAAAGTTTCGTTTCATTCTTGGTAAAGCCCAACATAATCAATTTTTGCTTAGCACGTGTTAGAGCAACGTATAATAATCGCATCTCTTCAGAAACAGTCGAAATTTTCTTTTGATTACTAATGATTCCGCGTTGCATGGTCCGATATTGCAATCTCGAATCATTGTCATCAATAGTTATCCCAATGCCTCGTTGTGCGTCGAAGACTGTGTTTGAATGAACATCCATCAGATTGAAATTCTTATCCATATCTAAATAAATTACGATTGGAAATTCCAAACCTTTGGAACCATGGACAGTCATTACTTTAACCGTATCGTCGTTAGCTTCAATGCTGTTAGGCTGAGCCAAATCTTTATTAAGGTCTTGCATACGTTGGATAAAACTAATGAACTGGTGTAAGCCTTTGAAGTTGTTTTCTTCATAGGCATTGGCTCGTTGATATAAGGCATGTAAATTGGCTGCACGTTGTTTTCCACCTGGCATCCCTGAAACGTACTCCAATAAACCTGTCTCTTGATAAATTTTCCAAATTAAACGAGCGATACTATTCTTATTGGAGAAATCACGATAGCTTTCCAATTGGAGTAAGAACGACTTGAGTTTGTTTTGAATATGTTCGTCAGCGTCTTGATTCAAATACTTCTGAATAGCTGTGTAATACATATTACGTTTATCTGCTAAACGAATTTCGGCTAATTCTTCTTCATTCAATCCGACAATTGGTGAACGTAGAACAGCTACCAGTGGGATGTCTTGGTATGGATTATCGACAATATTGAGCATTGCCATCATGATTTGGAGTTCGGTTGTTTGGAAATAGTTTTGCGCATCAGTCACCATGACAGGAATGTTAACTTTTGAAAAATATGACACGATATCAGTATTGTTATCTCGTGTTCGAGCCAAAATGGCAATATCTGAATATTTCAATGGCCGAATTTTTTCAGCATCCGTTGGTTTATCCATTTTACTATCATAGATTTCAAAGCCTTCGTCAATCAAAGCTTGAATTCGTTTAGCAGCTGCACTAATTAACGTTTGACGCTTGCTGATTTCTGCTTGATCACTGAGGTCTTCTTCCCCATCGACTTGGTTAGTTGCTGCGTCCGCAATAGTTTTAGGAGCCAAATAAATATCAAATTCATTAACAGAATCAACTGAATCTGGGAAGTTGGTTCCTGTTACCAACTTAGCTTTTTCATCGTAATCAATATCACCAATTTGTTTATCAAAGATACGAGTGAAAATTTGGTTAACAAAATCATCAACTGCTTTTGAAGAACGGAAGTTTTTTGATAGCTGAACTAATTCCGCATCATTATCTGACTTTTGGAAACGGTCATATTTCTCGGTAAATAGACGTGGTGCTGCTTGACGGAACCCGTAAATTGATTGTTTGATATCACCAACCATGAAACGGTGATTATTTTCAGAAGACAGCAGATCAACGATACGGTCTTGCATTTCATTAACATCTTGATATTCATCAATCATTAGTTCATGAAATTTAGTTTGGTAATATTCTTGAGCAATCTTGCGGCCATCAACAGCACCAGTTAAAATCTCAACGGCCTTGTGTTCCAAATCACTGAAATCTAGTACATGAGCATTATTTTTCAAATCAGCAAACTTCTTCATGAAACGACGTTCAACTTCGACTAATTTGGTGATCAACTTTTCAGCGACACGTAGCGATTGATTAACTTCAGCTTCTGAACGCAAGAAATATGATTCAAGAATTTTGTCTTTGCGACGATTAAATTCATCGCCCATGCCTTTGGCAGCATCCATAATGCTAGTATCTTTATCTTTTTTGTCAGCAGCACGAACTGTGACTTTCTTGGCAGTGATTTTAAAGTTGACCAATCGATTCCGCAATTCTTCGAAAGATAAGCCTGGTAAATCTTCGACTAGTTGACCCAATTTTTCATCACGTTCATCAAAAACTGGTAAGTACGTACTACCTAACTCATCGGTACTAACAAAATCAATTGCTTCAGCATTGTATTGTTGTAAATCCTCAAGACTTTGTTTAATTTGAGGAATAATTTCATTTTGGTAAAAATCAGTTTCAATAAAACTATTCTCAAATTGATATGGCTTAACTAAACTGTCTAGCCAAGCATCAGTATCACGGTTAGTAATCGCAAAGTCATAAGTTTTAAAGACAATGTCTTTGAGCCCATCATCGGAGCGGTCATTAGTAAAATTGTTCGTTAGATTGATAAAATCAGCGTCACCTTTGCCATAATATGCATCTCGAATTAAATCATAAGCCTGTTCTTGAATAATTAAGCGTTCAGTATCATCACTTAACAGACGGAAATTAGGGTCTAAGTCGATCACATAGTAAAACTTTTTGATAACACTCAAACAAAAAGCATGAATCGTACTAATATTAGCCATTGGGACATGGAAAATTTGTTTTTGTAAGTGTCGTTTTATATCTGGATTATCGGTTGTGGCCACGGCTTTCTTCAATGAAGTCAAAAGTCGTTCTTTCATTTCTTGAGCAGCAGCCTCGGTAAATGTAACAACTAGTAAATTTTCAATATCTTCTGGTTGATGGTCAGCATCACCTTTTAATTCACGTAAAATTCGTTCAATCAAAATCGTTGTTTTACCAGAACCTGCAGCAGCAGAAACCAAAATATCATGCCCACGGTTTTCAATTGCTTTAATTTGATCATCGGTCCATTTAGGCATCGTCTTCCACCTCCAAAATTTCACCAATCTTATCTAAAACGTCTTCTTTGTTGTAATTAATAATATCGTGATACTCATTTTCGGGCAGCATTGCGTCAAACTCAAAGATTGGCCGGTAATCGCTGTATTGTAAAGCTGTCTTTTTCCCATAACGATAAGGGTTCAAATTCAACTTACCAGAGTAAATCTTTTCTCCAGCATTTTTGATCAAATGACGGTTGTAATTGAGAATCTTAAAGAGATCATCATCGGTGATAACATCTTTTTTACCAAAACTAACAACCGGGGATTTTGACGAACGCTTATCTTTAGTTGTTCTAGCTTCCAAATCGAAATTATCCAATAAGTCTTCGTCGTTTAACAAAATACCTTGTAGTTTAAACTTGTTTAAAATTTGTTGCTGCAATGGTGTTCCCGATTTCGACAGTTGAATAAATGGATTCACGATGTGTTCGTACAATGCTCCACCAATTTTAATGTCTTTATTACCAGTTTGGAATCGATCTAAGTTTTCGCTAACGCTTTGAATATACGTTGGCATCTGCATTGTCAAACCATCCAAAAATTGCGCATAATCGAATTTACGGTCACTCGATTTGTAATCAATAATTGTTAAGAAGGACTTGTCATCCAAATTCATCTCATCAATTCGGTCAATTTTCCCACGGACATACACTTCATGACCATCTGGTAAACGATAGATCATATATGGCAAGTCTTCCTCGTTATTCAAGCGTCCAAAAGTGACTTCGGAACGTTTCGGAACAAATTTATTACGTTGATACTGCAATTTCATATTTTTAACTAGTTGAACTAATGTACTCTGCAATTTGTCGGATATATAAAGCATCCGATCTGAGGCTCTGAAAATTTTGTTTTCCGGTAATTCAGCTTGTTCTTTGAAGAGATCCCCGACCAAGGCACTAATTTCACTGTCGTCGAAGTCAACTAAGTTTTTACCTGTCTTTGTTAAATATTTAACCAAGCCATCTAAAACTGCATGGAAAATTGAACCTGTTTGGGCTGGAGTGATTTCGAAAAGTTGTCTTGGATATAAGCGCAACCCATACTTTAAGAAATACTCATATTCGTTCATATAAAATGTCTCAAGTTGTGAAATTGAAACTTGAATTTTGTCACCATATAAAGCATTGACAGTTTCCGAATTCAAAGCTACTGGTTTGTTTTGATACTCTAAAGAACTCAAAGCAAATTTAGCGTCTGTCGGTTCCCGATTAAGTAATTGATTCTTCACATATGTCCAGGCTTTCGGAATATCGAGACGTTTATCCAAAGCAGCTCGGGAAACGCGAATCAAATAATTTAGCGTTGAGGCCTTTGAACCCACGTATTCTAAAACGTGATTATAATCAGCTTCAGTAATTTCCGGATTAGCCAACTTATCTTCAATCGTTAAATCAAAATGTTGTTGAATCCGTTTAACATAACTTGAAAGTTCTTGTTTCTTACTATCTTCAGACAAATTAGGATATGTAAAAATCAAACGTGTTGAACTAGTCGTAAATGTGATGTCGTGTAAGAATGGTTCAGCGTTATTGACGACCTCATCAGAGTCTTTCAAAAACTTACCATCGGTTAAACTTTCGTTTAAAAAGCCTCGTTCATCGTCGGTAACTAGATTATTTGAGACAGTTGCTCCAGGCATATTGCCAGTTGTACTGCCTAAAATGAAGGTCACTTGCCGATTATTAGGTTGAATCATCCCGATTTCGGAAATGCTGACAGCATCAAGCGTCGATGGAATTTGTGAATATGTAGCACTTTCAAAAGCAGCATCCAAAATACTGATGAAATCTTTCGAATCAAAAGTTTTATCACCAAAAACAGTCACATATTCATCTAAAATTTGATTGAATAAGTTGACAATTTGTTCTGGTTGATTAGCAAGTGCTAAGTTCTTCTGTTCGGTTGCCTGTTGTTGCCACTTTAAGAGCTCTTCAAAAACACCATTTTTAGTTAGAAAACTATATAACGACGTGGCACAACTAGTTGAATCTTTGGGGTCGTCCAAGAAACGGCTTAATTGTTGGTAAATCATCTTAATAAAAGTTTTGATAACATTTATTTGTTGGAACTCATTCAAACGAATAGCATCAGTTTTGACATCTAATTTAACAGTTGGTTTAAAGTTATCACCGAGCCAACCACGTTTGGTGATTCCGTTTGTGAGTGCATAGTTTTCCGTTAAATCGACTGCTTGGCGAAAACTGTTGATATCGTTGTTAAATTCTTCCGGAATTAATAATTCAGTCCGCAAAAGACTGATGACATCATCTTCTTGCATCCCCCGATCATGAATGGCAAATAGCAAATCTAAGAGACGTTTGAAGGGATGATTAGCCATCTTTTTTTGCAGATCAATGAAGTATGGTACCTCATTGTTTTCCATGAACGATTCGATAAAGGAACCATATTCTGACAAATTACGAGCCACAATCAAGAAGTCCTTGTAACGATAATCTTGTCGCGCAACCAGTCGTCTGATATAGGAACTAATAGCTGAGACTTCAGTCTGTTTATCGGTTGCCTTCCAAATTTGGACCGTGTTTTTATTGTCTAATGTGCTAGCTTTAATTGGTTTAGTCCCACTGGATTGAATCCAGTAGTCTTCTAGTTTGCCTAAATCATCGTTAATTCGTTTTTTATTAGCCAAAATATTTTTTGTTTGAATTTGTTGCATCTTAGCAAACTCAGTCAACTGCCGGTAAGTATGACGTGGACGATAGAAAAAGTCTGCATCATCAGTCACCTGATTATCAGGATCAATCAAAACTAACGACAAATTAAGGTCATGGCTGTTAATAATCATTGTTTTAACCAAATTTAATTCAGCGGCTGTGAACGTTGAGAAACCCTCAATGTAAAAGTGATAATGTGAAGTATTTAAGCGCTGGTTAAGAAAATCGGCTAGTGCATTTAATTGAAAGTCATTCGTTTGATAACCTTGAATTTTTTGGAGATAATCGCTATAAATCAAATTCAATTCAGCAATTTTATCAGCAAAGACGTCTGTTTTATTTTGTGCTAAGACATCACCGATATCTTCCGGTTGAACTTGTCCATTTAAAAATTCATTGAATTGTGAAATCATTTGGTCAATAAAGCCAGGTTTATCAATCATATGTTTAAAAATTTTTAAGTCCTTTTGATGTGACTGCACAATTTCTTTCAATAACATCGCTGATTTAGTTTGCGTTAAGGTTTCTAAATTATAATCACTACTGTCGCGCAAAAAATACCAAGCTAGACGTGAGAAAGAAAACGTTTGAACATTATTCGTGGCAACAATTTTACCATCGCCTTGGTCAAACGACTTGAGGATATTTATTTCGGATTCAAACTTAATATGATTCGGTACAAGAAAGAAAAATTGTCCATCTGGATCTTTTTGGAAATCATTTTGGAACAATTCCATCATTTTTTGATGATGGTCATATTGGTTTTTACCAAGTACAAAATTTAATGTCATTTTTAATCACCCGCAAAAATTCTATCATAGTTAGTTGTAAGAAAGTGGAAATCGGCGCAATAGATGTATAAAATAAAGACTTAGAGAATATGAGGTGAGCATGTGCTTAAAGGAATAGGTAAAAGTCACGGCAAAACAATTATTATGGGAGAACATGCGGTAGTTTATGGCTACCCTGCCTTCGCGATTCCCCTTTTGAGTACGCCCGTGATTGTTAAAATCAAACAGAGTCACGACAGTTCTTTAATTTCAAAGTATTATGCCGGAAAAATTGAACAAATTCCGGATTCATTGTCAGGGGTCAAATATTTGATTGACCTGTTGGATCAGGAGTTAAATCAACAACAAATTAAATATAGTATTAGTATCGACAGCGGGTTGCCCATTGAACGAGGCATGGGTTCATCAGCTGCAATTGCGGCAGCTATGACGAGAGCCTTTTTTGATTGCTTTAACAAAGACCTTGATCAGCAGACACTATTAGATTACGTTAATAAATCAGAAACAATTACGCATGGTAAAGCAAGTGGACTGGATGCACTGACAGTAAGTTCAGAAGATCCAATTAAATTTGGAAAAAATGTTGCTCCAAAGCATTTCAATTTTAATTCCGAAGGTTTTATTGTAATTGCTGATTCAGGTGTTAAAGGTCGGACTAAAGAGACTGTTGCAGACGTTCGGACTATGTATGATGATAATCCCGAAAAAATTGGAGCTTACTTGCAACAACTTGGTGATTATGCGACGAAAGCCAGTGAATATTTAACCAAGGGCAATTTGAAACAATTAGGACTTGTCTTTTCACTTGCCAATGAAATTTTGACCAAATTAAATTTAGCCATCCCCAAAACTGATAAACTAATCGAGTCGGCCAATCATGCTGGTTCACTTGGTAGTAAAATCACCGGTGGTGGTCGTGGTGGCTGTATTATTTGTTTGGCTAGAAATTTGAAAAATGCCCAGATGATCCAAAAAGCTTTGATTAAAGCTGGTGCTGAACAAACTTGGATCCAACCACTTTCAATTTATGCGGAGGACTCAGATATTGACTAGAACTGCACGCGCCTATACTAATATTGCCTTGATTAAATATTGGGGTAAAAAAGATCAACAATTAAAATTGCCTTACACGAATAGCCTTTCATTAACACTAGACCGTTTTTACACGGATACTAAAGCAACAATAATTGATTCTGACCAAGATGTCGTTTACTTAAATAACAAACTACTTGATGCTTCACAAAATAAACGAATTCTCAATTATTTAACAACAGTTCGCAAATTTTATTCGTTTAATGATCACTTTCAAATTGATTCCGTCAATCACGTTCCAACTTCAGCTGGTTTTGCTTCTTCGGCTTCTGGTTTTTCGGCCTTGGCTGCTGCTATTAGTGAAACTAAGCAATTAAATTTGAGTCGCCGGGAATTATCTATCTTGGCTCGAAATGGATCTGGTTCTGCTAGTCGCTCAATCTATGGTGGCTTTGTAGAATGGCAGGCCGGTCATGACAATGAGTCTTCTTTTGCTGTGCCTATAGATGAAACACCTGAAATTGATTTATCATTACTCTCGGTGGTAATCAACAAGCATAGTAAAAAGATTTCTTCGACGGTCGGAATGGAAAATAGCGTAAAAACCTCCCCTTTTTATCCAAATTGGGTTACACTGGTGACTTCAGAGATAAAAGAAATTAAGCAAGCAATTGCTCAAAAAGATCTTCAAAAAATCGGTGAGATTTCCGAACACAATGCGATGAGTATGCACGCTTTAACGCTTTCAGCCGATCCTTCGTTTACATATTTTGCCCCCGAAACAATTCGAATTATTCAACTAATTCAGGAATTACGGCAAAAAGGTATCTTTGCGTATGCTACAATTGATGCCGGTCCAAATGTTAAAATTATATGTACGAAAGAATCGCTCGCATTGGTTCAAGAATACATCGAACAACAATTATCAGACGTAACATGCGTTGTGGCCAACATTGGTCCTGGTATTCAATACGTCTGATACAAATTGAAAGGTATGATATTTTTGTCTACAGGAAAAGCACCTGGAAAATTATATTTGGCTGGAGAGTATGCTGTTGTTGAAACGGGCTTCCCCGCTGTCCTAACATCAGTTAATAAATACGTCACAGTGACGATCAACAAGTCACAAAACGGCGGTACGATTCAGTCAAAGAATTTAAATAAAGAATTGATTCACTGGAATCGTCAAGGAACTGAATTAGTTTTTGATGATTCTGAAAGTCAATTGCAATATATTTTGGCAGCAATTAGTTTTGTTGAAAAATATGCGCTTGAAAAAGGCGTTAAATTAAATTATTACGATTTACTTGTTACAAGTGAACTCGATTCAGAAGATGGTAAAAAGTATGGTCTCGGCTCATCTGCAGCTGTTACCGTAGCGGTCGTTAAAACATTAGGTGATTTTTACCACTTAGATTTATCGGCAATGGATATTTATAAAATTTCCGCCATTTCACATTTATCTGTTCAAGGTAATGGAAGCTTAGGAGATATCGCTGCGAGTGCCTTTGGTGGCATCGTTGCTTACTACTCACCTGACCGAAACTGGATTTTCAATATGATCCGCAATCACAGTATTACCGAAATCTTGTCACTTGATTGGCCTGAACTTCAGATTGAAAGTCTTGAATTACCAAATGATTTGGAATTAACCGTTGGTTGGACTGGCTCTCCTGCTTCAACCTCGATCTTAGTTGACCGAATCGCCTTAACTAAGGCACAAAAAGTTGAAAAGTATCAAAACTTTTTACATGCTAGTCGTCAAAATGTTGAAAACCTAATTGATGGTTTTAAAACTAATAATTCAGCACTAATTAAAGAAATGTTTAGTAAGTACCGTGATCTCTTAGATGATTTAGCTGAATTCAGTGATGTTCATATCGAAACTGAATTATTAACTAAGTTATGTGACATTGCTGAAAAGCTTGGCGGTTCTGCTAAGACTTCTGGTGCTGGTGGTGGTGACTGCGGCATTGTTCTAAGTGATAAAACACTTAATATTGCTGAATTGAAAAAAGAATGGCAACAAGTTGGTATTACCCCACTAACCTTAAAAATCGGAGACACAATTGCTCATGCCTAAACAAGATGCACAAATGCAACGTAAAGTTGAACATCTTTTCTTAGCTGAAAAATTTTTTACTGACGAGTCATTTGCTGATTTTGATAGCGTCCGCCTTTTACACAATGTTTTACCAGAGTTACGAATCAAGGACATTAACTTATCAACTAAATTTCTTGGCAGTGATATTGCTCTGCCCTTTTACTTCAATGCCATCACTGGTGGTTCGAAACAATCGGCACGGTTTAATTCTGAACTCTCTCAATTAGCCCATAAACTAGAGATTCCTGTTTCCAGTGGCTCAATGGGCGTTTATTTGCGTCTACCTGAGGAAACAAGAGCCTCTTTTACAACACTACGGGAAAATAATCCGGATGGTTTAGTTATTGCTAATGTTTCTGCTAAAGTTAATGCCAAACAAGCACAAACCGCAATCGATTTGTTGCAGGCTAATGTTTTACAGATACATATCAATGCCTTGCAAGAATTGGCCATGCCTGAAGGTGATCAAGAATTCTTCTGGTTGGACAATATTAAGAGTATTGTCGCTAATGTCTCAGTCCCTGTCGTTGTTAAAGAAGTCGGCTTTGGAATGTCACAAGAAAATATTTCGCAACTTTATCGCGTTGGTGTGCGAAATGTTGATATTTCAGGTTTTGGTGGTACTGATTTTGCTCAAATTGAAAGTGCCCGTAATCATGAACTAGATTTAACTTATTTGGACAGTTTTTCACTCTCCACGGTTGAATCATTGTTAGAATCAGCCCCTTATCAAAATAAGATGACGGTTTTTGCTTCTGGCGGTATCAGAACGCCGATGGATGTTATCAAGGCAATTCGCTTGGGCGCTAGTGCTGTGGGGATGTCTGGCTTAGTTCTCCATCACCTGCAAAAGTATTCACTCAGTGAAACAGAAATATTCTTCGATGAATTTGTTAAGCAACTGAAAATAATCATGGCTGCGATTGGTGCTAAATCAATTGCGGACATCAAAAAAGCCCCCATCGTTTTCGATGAGCGCTTGATTAATTATATGAAACAACGAAATATTAATTTCTAACGTCTTAATCCTTTGGGATAGACGTTTTTTATTTGCTGATTACTATATCGACCCCAACTGAATAATTTGCCTTGGTAAGATAAGCCAATCCATTTGTTGTCGAAAGCAGGTTTAGTAGTTAAAATCACTGATTCGCCATGCAAATATTTTTCAAATTGGTCTTGCGACAATTCATAAACAGTTTTTAATTCCTCAGGTTTGAGTGCTAATATCCATGCGATATCAGGCTCAAACCTATTTTTTTTGAATTCGCCTAGTTTTAAACCATTTCGCAAAATATGCAATCCTTTGAAACGACTGTCTAAGCTGGCAGCTTGATATAAGAAGTCACTGATTTTAAACCAATTGTTCTCGCCCAAAGTATTTAAATTAGCTTTAGCAAACTTCTGAACTAATTTAAAATCATCTTTCTTCAAGCCATCGTCGATTTGACGTTCCTTTGGTTCAGCAACCTCACCATCTTTGACGAGCTTGCACATGAAGTGACCCTCACCATTAAATTGATCTGGGAACATACGCAAAGCTTTAGTTAATTCAGGATTGCCATTGCCCCACTCAGGACGACCATCTTCCATGCCAGCATATTTTTTAACTTCAGCTAAATGCATATCAGGATATTTATCTAGGAACCAACCGACATTTTGTTCATTTTCTTCTGGTGAAAAAGTACAGGTTGAATATACTAACGTTCCACCTTGGTTTAATAATTTATAAGCAGAATCGAGGATATGTTGTTGGCGATTAGTACATTGCTCAACATATTCTAAAGACCAGTATTTAACTGATTCAGGGTCTTTTCGAAACATTCCTTCACCGGAACATGGAGCATCGACTAAAATCTTGTCAAAAAAGTTATCAAATTTCTTTTCAAAGTCCTTTGGAGAATTATTAGTTACAACAGTATTTGTAATTCCCATTCTTTCGATATTAGAGGACAGAACTTTGGCACGCTTAGCATTTATCTCATTGCTAACCAAAAGTCCCTGAGAAGCCATTTTTGAGGCAATATAGGTTGTTTTACTACCAGGGGCGGCACAGAGATCCAAAATCTTTTCATTTCCTTGGGGATCAACAATCTCAGTCACATACATTGCACTAGGTTCTTGACTGTATACATAACCAGACATGTGATCGATCGAATTACCATCAATATCGCCATAATAGCCAATATTACTGTATTCAATGGGATTAGCTAAAGAATATGAAACATTTTGATAGTTAGCTTTAAGTGGGTTCAGCCGAAAGGCTTCTCGACTATCTTCTTGAATCGCTGAAAACAGTTTGTCTGCTCGCTCCCCCATCAATTTACGATATTTTTCTTTAAAGTCATTACTCAAATCGACTTTCATTAACTTACTCACTCCGTTTAACAAAAATTATTTGCGACAATCCAACTAAAATCGTGATGATGATTGATACCGTCATGAACAAATTGAACGTTCCGTGACTGATGATGACGATTTTCCAACTGACGACTCCAAAGCCGACAACGAATGGCAACAATGTATAAATCAAATAACGGATCAATAAGCCATTACGATAGTTATTCTTTAAATCACCAGTTAGATTGGATCTTGATAAATCATATTTCAATGGTACTAAGATGTAAAAATCAATTGCCACAATCAAGAACAACAATAAGACGATACCAACAAGATAAAGTTCACCATTATTAGTTGTTTCAGCATTTGTGAAATCATCTGTTTGTGGAACATATCGATGCATTGATTTAACATGTAAAACTTTTTTAATCTTATTGAGACTCTCTTTGTTTGAAACAGCCTGCCCATCAAGAACCGTTGTCACTTGATTAATATGGTACTTCGACTTCGGTTGATTTGGTGACAGTGAAACTAAAGTTTGCGAGTTCAAAATATCAGCTCCATCAAACCCAATATTACCGATAACTGATATATATCGATTATCTACCTTTATGTAGGATTGACTTTGAGGTTTGTACGCTTCAATTTCTGAAGTCTTCCCTTGAACTGCAAATGGTATTTGGGAAGTAAAATCATCAATTGAAAAATAACGACCAGATATAATTGGCAACTTATTAACTTTGCCATGACCATAAATATAGCCAATATCACTATTACTCTTTTCAAAGAAAATAACCTGATAACTTGAAAGTTTCTTTGTCTGGTTTAATTCTTGAACAGCTGTAACTAAATTCTTTTTAGAATTACTTTTTAAAACAACTGCTTCTTCGCTCATACCTAAGCGATTCATTGTATTATTATATTTGATTGAATCACTCTTGGAAATGGCGACACCAGTCAAGAGGATTGCTAAGAAAATAATAATACTCGAAATTATTTTTTTCATAAAAAATTCACCTATAGATTTGTCTTACTGGTACTTCATTTTACACTAAACAGCAAGCGTCTGGAATAAAACTAATTAAAACTGCGATGTTCCAAATAAAAAGAAAATCAACTGTGACTATTGGCTTCTCAATTATCACAGTTGATTTTCTAATTTTAAATATTTTTTAAGGGAGTAAAACAATGTTTTCTTTATCCTTCAATATTGGTGGACTATCCTTGCCACAATTAAAATCTAAGCTTAAGCAAAATGACATTGGACTCAATCCCAGCGCAGAAAAGTTACTAACTGATCCAAGGTTAATTATATCTTCAAAATCACAATTAATAACCTTACAAGTTATGCCAGTTGCCGCTTTACATTTAACAAAACCTGCCACTTTGCCAAATATCTTGGGAGCAGCTCAAGAACAAGGATTTAAACTTTGTTCACTCGAAATGGCTCTTTATTGTCGATTGTTTTGGAAAGATCAACCAGTTAGTAATGACAATGTTATGCATCGCCACAAAGCACCTGATTCCTCAGTTACAATTGCTTCGCCGGTTATTACATCAGCTGTCGACCAACCCAAGGGATTTTATTTACGCAATGTCAATCGGAAGCTTTGGCTCCGAGGATATATTTGTGATGATGACTTTATTTGGAATCCTAATGATTTGTTTGCTTTTCAAAAATAATAGCTTACTTAACTAAATAAAGTTGATCATGCACTAAATCGTAACGTGAATAAACTTGATTGATTTTTTCAATTCGTGGGTCATCAATCAAGTTAGCCTCATCCCAAAATTCTTTACTATCAGTTGCTCCGTTTTTTTCGCCAATAACTAAGAAACTAGCATCTAACTGGCGCATTTTTTGTAAAACTTGATAGTCAATATCTTCTCGATCAGGACTCCAAGCAACAATAACATTATCAACTTTATGGCCGTATTTTTCTAAAGCCGAAAGTGCATCTAATGATTCAATTTCAGTCATTTTTAAATTACCGGTTTGATTGTATTTAGACCAACTTAAATCATCTGTACAGTAAGTTTCAACACCTACATCACGTAGGCCTTTTGATAAATAGCCATTGCCCGCCATTAATTCCAAAAAAGTCTCATTGGGAAATTCCGCTTTAATTGCTGCCGCAAAATCTTGCGTGATTGTTGCCCAGTAACCAAAACGCGTCTGTAAATAAGTTCGAAATTCACCTAAGTCATGATCGAATTTTTCTAAGTGTGCTGCCATCGTCTGGAATTCAACTTCATTCAAATTGACGTTGCTTTCCATGTAGGAAGTGATCTCTTTTTCCTTCAATTGAAACTGTGGGAAATGATATTTAGGTAATTCATTATTAAGCAAAGCCTGACAAATTCGTTCCATAAATTTGATACGGGCATTGAACATCATTCCATTTGGTAAAACTGCTGTATCTTCTCGTAATCCATCAATATAATTCATGTTTTTCCCCCAGAATTAATTTACCGATAATACACTTGGTATATTCGAGAATTATCTTACTAGAATTTTAATCAGACTTAAAGTTATTACTACTTAGATTCCCTAGAAACCACTGTTTATTAACATTCAGTTAAATTTTGATGATGAAACTGCCACAATTATTTCCAATAATAACGAAAAAGTGTAATATCTTAGTTAGTACATGTACGAGGTGAAATATGGCAGAAAATAATAGAAGACGACGGCCTCAAAAGGAAGAAGAAAGCGGTTGGCAGTTCTGGTTACAAACCATTGCCTTAACGATTGCCATCTATGCAGTTTTCTTTCTCGGGTTTAAGTTCATTCTCTCAAACGATAAAGTTTCTGGACCTTCCATGCAACCGACCTTTGAAAACGGTGATAAAGTCATTGCGACAAGACATTCAAACATCAGTCGTGGCGATGTCATTGTTTTAAAGGCTCCGGACGAACCAGGATCATTTTATATTAAGAGAGTCATCGGTCTACCCGGTGATACCGTTGTTTCTAAGAACAACAAGATCTATGTTAATGGTAAACTATACAAGGAAGACTTCCTCAAGGCTGGTAATAAGGTTAAGGAACCTGATACTAGTCTCTATGCAGGCAAGCCTTACAGCTACACGTATAATTTCACTTTGAGCACTTTAGCTAAGAATTCGCCTGAATGGCAACAACGTTACAGCAGTTCTTACCTAAAGAAGATCGAACAGAATAACAAAGTTCCTGCTGGTACCTATTTTGTAATGGGAGATCACAGAACAGTTTCCAAAGACAGTCGAATCATTGGTTTCATCGATAAGAAGAGTGTTATCGGTGAGGTCAAGTGGCGTTACTGGCCATTGAACAGATGGACAATCTTTTAAATCGAAGTTAAAGATAACTTATTGGAGGTATTTTCATGGATAAACCAAATATTGCTGAAATGATTATTCAGTACGAAAAAGATAAAGATATGACTGATACACAATTTGCATTTGAGAGTCACATCTCAGTTGAACGTGTTCATAATCTAAAATCAGGTGACTATGAACCCACAGCAGACGAAAAGAAGACAATCTTGGAATACATTAAGCTACATCAATAAAATGTAATATTTGTAGTTTACCCTGATAACGATAGCCAATAGGTTATCGTTTTTTTGTTTTTCTCTCACTTCCGCCACAATATCTTATAACCGGTGGCTAAATATCTTTTTTATGATTTTTGAGATTAATAAACTATGTTTCATTTAGTTTGGAAAATAGAAACCATTTCAATTGGAAATAAAACCATATGTCATATAATACAGATAGATTGTTTATTAATATAACTTATAGTTTTATTTAATGAGGTGCTTGGATGTTTTTAGGAAATGTCATTCGTGACCATAGGAAACAGTTACATCTAAATCAACAACAGCTTGCCACAGGTATTTGTACGCAAACTGTTATTAGTCGAATGGAAAATCAGAATATCTCACCTTCTGTTGATGTCCTGATTCAAATATGTCGACGGCTTGATCTTACTTTAAACGATGTTTATTCTGAGTTTCAGGCATTACCATCTTCCAATTTATTGAATGATAAATTAATACAAATTACTAATTTAGTTCAGCAAAATGAATTTAATCAAGCTAATAAATTATTATTATCTTTAAAAACAAATGATTTAGGTTCCTACCAACAAGCTCAGTTAGCATTTCTTCGTGGCAGGATTGCTTTATCTACCCAGGAAGGTGATCTAGCAGTCTTTCAATTTAATTCCATTTTGACGATGGCTCCTAATCAACATAATGCCTTGTGGAATTTTTTGGCTAATGTCGAACTTGGACAAATTTACCAAGAAAAACAGCAGATTGAAATTGCTCAACACTATTTTAAAGTTGCTACTGGAATTAATGTTTCAACTTCCACATTAACTGAGACACTTTATTATCGTGAATCGTTATTACGTCTCAGTAAGTATTTCTCAGAATGCAAAGAGTTTGGACAAAGTAATAAGTTAATTAATTTAGTCTTGAATAATAACCACGATGAATTGGTTGTAGCACAGTATACTGATGAGTTTTACTATTTAGCAGCCGTCAATACGCTTATCGATACTAGTAGTAATCGTAATCAGTCCAGTCATTTTCTAATTTCAGCGATTGCCTTTGCGGAATATAATCAAAATGATACTTTAATGCAAAAGATTACTGAATTGATGCATCAAAACCAAATTACGGAGTTGAAAATCAAATCTTAGTTTTTATCACCTACGCCCAATAAATCATATGGACTCAAGTAACGGGTCTTCATGATTATATCAACGATTGTATTGACATCCTCTGGTTCATCTTTTGAAAGCCAATATTTTATTGTATCCATCAAGCCAGAAACAATTATTTCATACGCATAATCGTTGGGAATTTGTGAAGCCATTTTATCATTACCTTTTTTGAGATATAAACCTTGATCTATTACGTGCCGAAGAATTTTTTTAACTCGTTTTTCAAATGAAGTTCCGTTACTTGCCATTAAAACTTTGACCAGATCAAATTCTGATGCAACATATTCCATTATTGTTGTTAGAACTGTATATGGTTCCACGCCCTGTGTAACATCTTGATATTGCATTGTCGTATCTAGATTATCTTTTAACTTGATATTTAACTCTTCTAAAATCGTATCCTCAAAATGTGCTACCAAGGCATATTTATCTTCATAATGGGCATAAAAAGTACTGCGATTAATATTTGCTATTGAAGTAATATCGCGAATACTCAAATGTTCAAATCCCTTAGTCTTCATCAAATCGATGAAGGCTTTTTTTATTTTTTCATTCGTTTTAGTTTTTCTTTGCATATTGATTCCACCTTAATCCAACACTTTTGTCATTATTGCTGGTTGTTATGTACCTCGGGATGAATTAATCTTTCGTTAATGCAACACAGTGTTTATATAAGGAGATAATAACATGTCATACATTGAAGTCAAACATAGTTCCAAAATTTATAATATGGCTGGTAAAGATTTTTACGCCAATAATGATATAAGTTTCGAATTAGAAAAAGGTGAACTAACGGTAATTGTTGGTGCTTCAGGTGCTGGTAAATCTACCTTGCTTAATATTTTAGGTGGAATGGACTCAAATTCTAAAGGACAAGTCATTGTTAACGGAAAAGAGATTTCCAATTACTCTGATCGCCAAATGACTACATATCGCCGTAAAAACGTTGGATTTGTTTTTCAATTTTACAACCTCATCCCTAACCTAACATCGATCGAAAATGTAGAATTAGCTTCACAAATTGTGTCAGATGCTTTAGATCCACTTGAAGTTATGCAAGAAGTTGGTTTAAAAGAACGAATCAATAATTTTCCAGCCGAACTATCTGGTGGTGAACAACAACGAGTTTCGATTGCACGAGCAATTGCTAAAAATCCTGATTTACTCCTGTGCGATGAACCCACGGGAGCACTGGATTATAAAACCGGGAAAAGTATTTTGAAAATGTTACAAGATTTTTGTCATAATTCACATAAAAATGTCATCATCGTCACTCATAACGGAATGATTAAACCTATGGCAGATCACGTAATTGAAATTGGCGACGGTAAAGTTAAATTAGACAAATTGAATACTACTCCCACGCCAGTAGAACAAATTGAATGGTAGGTGTTTGGAATTGAAAATATTAAATAAAAATATCTTACGTGAATTCAAGTTTTCGCTTGCTCGTTTTATTTCAATAGCTACCCTACTCGCTTTAGGAGTTTTCATTTTAATCGGCCTAAAAGTTACTGGCAATGATATGAGACAGACGGCCAATAACTATTACACCAGTCATAAAATGGCCGATGCAGTAATTAAAAGTACCTCAGACATTTCTAAATCTGATCAAGATAAAATCAAAAAATTCAATCATATCAAAACGATAGAATTTACAAACAATACTGATGGCCTGATTTCTGGCAGTAACCAAAGTATTCGAGTTCAAGCCAAAACAACTAAATTATCAATTAATAAGTTAGCATCAGGACGTTTACCAAAAAAAGATAACGAAATTGCATTAAGCAGTCGTGCAAAAACTAAGTATAAAATAGGCGATTATATTACCCTAAATAACAAAAGCCATAATGAGTTATCAAGTTTGAAACATTCTAAATATAAGATAGTTGGTTTTGTAACATCAGCTGATTACCTACTCAAGCAAAACCTCGGTGCTACTAATGTTGGTACCGGACAAATTGATACTTATGGTGTTGTTACTAAAGAAGCTTTTAAGTCTACTACCCCATCCATAGCCTTAATTAGCTACGATAATTTGATAGGCACCAGCTATTCAAATAAATATGAAAAACGAGTTGAAAAAAATGTTTCTCAAACCGAATCAGATGTAAGAAATCTGTCCCAAAATCGACAAAAATCAATCATTTCTCAATTTGACAAACAACTAGCTGCTCAAATGCCAGCCTTAACAAAAGCCTACGGTAGTAAAACAAACCAAGTTATTGCTAAGGAGAAAAAACAAGTAGCTAAGAAATCTCAAGCTTTAACTTACACCATTCAATCTCGTAATGATTACAATCAAGGCTACAACCAATATGGTGAAGATGCTAAGAGAATTGATGTACTTTCAAATACCTTCCCTCTAATCTTTTTTGCCGTAGCTATTCTAGTTGTCTTAATTACCATGTCTCGTATGGGTGAAGAAAAACGTCTGGAACTAGGAACCTTACGAGCACTTGGCTATTCAAAATTCTCAGCAATGAAAGTCTTTTTGCTTTATGGTTTCTTAGCTAGTGCCCTAGGCACTACGATTGGCGCTTGGTTAGGAACAACCTTCTTGCCAAGAAAAATCTTTGCTGCCTATACAGCTAATTTCGTTATCCCTAATTTCATTACACCTATTTCTTGGTCGTGGATAGGCTTATCATTTGCTATCACTATTCTATGTACAGTCTTACCTGCTGTATATGTAGCTGGTAATTCACTTAGAGAAAAACCAGCCACGTTGATGTTGCCCAAACCTCCTAAAAAGGGTTCTAAAATTTTATTAGAACACATTCCCTTTTTGTGGAAGAGATTCTCATTTAACTATAAAGTTACGTTAAGAAACTTATTTAGATATAAATTTAAATCCTTAATGACCATCGTTGGTATTCTGGGCTGTACGGCACTGTTAATTACTGGTTTTGGAATTAAAGATTCATTGAGTGGAATTGTTAACACACAATACAAAGATATTATTCACTATGACATCATTGGCATGTATAATACTTCTGATTCAGGCGATAATATTGATAACTATAAAAACTATGTTAAAAATCTTAAAGGTGTTAAATCACAAACTTCCATTTATTACGAAGGAGTCACTGCTAAATCATCGGATATGGTAAATAATCAGCAGATTTCTATGATTATTCCTAAGTCGAATGACAAATTCTCAAAATACGTAACATTGCAAACACCTTCAGCACATAAAAAAATTACTTTGAGTTCCAATGGTGCTACGATTACGCAAAAATTGGCTAAAGTTATGAACGTAAATGTTGGTGACAAAATGACCATTAAAGATTCTACTGGCAAAAAACATAAAATAAAAGTCGCTTCCATTACGGAAATGTATGCCGGTCATGATATTTACATGAGTTCAAGCTACTACAAAAAAGTATTTAACAAATCGGTCTCATATAATTCGCTTATGATGCGTTTAACAAATCGATCTGAATCAAATATTGATAGTATTTCACGTAAATTGACAAAGCAGGCAGCTTCAAAAACAGTTATTCAATCAGATGATGCTAAACAGACTATTAACAATATTCTCAATGGATTAAATAATTTAGTTTTGATTATCATCATTGCTGCTTCATTATTAGCATTTGTCGTTCTGTTCACATTAACCAACATCAATGTATCTGAACGAATCCGTGAATTATCGACTATCAAAGTCCTTGGTTTCTATCCAATGGAAGTTGTCATGTATATTTATCGCGATACATTCATCCTAACGATTATTGGTATACTATTAGGCTACGTTGGCGGTGGTTGGCTACATAATTATATTATGCAAACTCTACCTCCAGAAACAGCAATGGCTGACTTAACGTTACTATGGTCAAACTTTACCATTTCTGGATTAATGACTATTATTTTCTCAATTGTTGTAATGATTTTCATGGCACGTAAAATTAAAAATGTCGATATGCTTGGAGCACTAAAATCCGTCGACTAAATAGAAAACACCACTTACTACTGGCCCTAAAATGCCTGCAGTAAGTGGTGTTTTTATTTTGAATTTTCTTCTAAGTAATCATAAATACGACTGTCATGGAAATAAACATAAACACCTTTAACACCACGTTTTAACAAAACATTCATCGAATTACGGATAATCGCTTTTTTAGCTTCCGAAACATCTTTCAAATCAGCTTGATGACGTTTCTTGAATGCTTCCTGATCTTCATATTTATCAATGTCGATTTTTATCTTGCCATCTCCAGCATAAACAATTGATGGTCCGATGATAACTGCCACGTAATTCAAATCAAATCCCTGTACAGTATAAATTGAACCAATTTCATCAATCGTCGATTCTTTCTGTGCCCAAGTAACATTAGAATAATTATATTGATCCCAAGGTAAGTGAAAATTACCTTCGTTCACAAAATGCTTTTTGCCATCCAAAGTGGAAGGATAGTCAGCCGTGGCAACAATTCGTGATTTTTGATAAGTTTCATTGTCTAATCTTAATTGTTGATACATTTTTTCGGCATCAGGGTAAATTCTAAAATCGTATCCTTGATAACTTCCACCTAAAAAGCTCTTATTTTTCTTTGTCACTTGCTTTACTGTCAAATCATTAGTCAGAGTGTCAACCCACTTTAAAACACTGTGAGAAGCCTGCATACGCATTTGTACATGCAGTGTGGCGAGTTGATAGTGGAGTTGGAATCTCTTAACCAAATTATCAATAACTTTTTGAGACCAAAAACTCTTTAATTTCAAAACTTGCCGTTCATCATAAACAATAATGACAACCTTGCTCAGTTTAATAATTTCTTCTAATTGATTATTTTGCTCAAAATTGTTGTATCGATCGGCTTCACTTAGTAATAAATGAGCCTCGTCAATCACGACTACATCCGGATTTTTGTGTTCCTTATTCATCCGATTTATAAAAGTAGTTGGACGTAGGAAACGATTTTTGCGTAGTTCTTGATAACCTCCCGCATTCTCTTGATAGACCTTTAATAATTCGGGATGGTTAACCAAAAAATAATTATCGGTTCCATTCTTCTTAGCAGCTTTTTCTAATTGTAAAAACAATTGGGTCAAAATAACGCTTTTACCAGTGCCGGCATCCCCGTTCAATTGAAACAGGCCTTGGGTCTGGGCTGATAAATTATTTTGACAAAAATCTAATATTTCATTAAAAACATCTTGTTGTTCCTCCGTCAGATGTTTATCAGGTAAAACAGAATCTAACATAAAAAATATCTCCTAACAAAAATAGCACACCCTAAGGTGTGCCAAAATAACTATTCGTCACTCTTTAGAACGCCACCAACAGCATAGTGTTCCTTTTCCATTTCATTTAAAACAACGTGAACGTGTTCTGCAGGTGCACCTGTGTTTTTAACAATAGCTGCAGTTACGTCTTTGACCATACCTCTAAGTTGTTCTTCAGAACGGCCAGCAATTAAATCAATGTGTACTAATGGCATAATAATTCTCCTCAGTAATTTTAAGATAATTTCATTATACCAAAAACAACCTTAAAGGCTGATAAAAGATGATATTTAATCAAACTGACTGTTATATAACTTGGCATAAAAGCCGTTTTTATTTAACAAGCTCTGATGATTCCCTTGTTCAATAACCTGACCATATTTAATAACCAAGATCTGATTAGCCTTTTGAATCGTTGATAAACGGTGAGCAATGACAAAACTAGTTTTATTCTTCATAAGGTTGGCCATTGCTTTTTGAACATCAGCTTCAGTTTGACTATCAATTGATGCTGTCGCCTCGTCCAAAATCAAAACCGGTGCTTCAGTAATAAATGCCCTAGCAATACTCAACAATTGCCTTTGCCCTTGTGATAATTGAGAGGCATTTTCACTCAGTAATGTATCGTAACCATCTGGTAACTGTCTAATGAATGTATCAGCATTGGCCTCAATTGCCGCCCTTTCAACGTCACTATTAGATGCATCAGGGCGCCCTAAACGAATATTTTCACGAATACTCATTGTAAATAGAAATGACTCTTGTTGGACTATCGCTACATTTTTTCGTAAATCGGCACGTCGAATCTTTGTCATATCATGACCATCTAACAATACATGTCCTTTTTTAAGTGGATAAAGATTCGTCAATAAATTCATGATAGTTGTTTTGCCAGCTCCAGTTGGACCAACTAACGCCACAACTTCTCCTGGATCTGCCACCAAATTGATATCATTTAAAATCATCCGTTTATCATAAGCAAATGAAACATGATCAAAGATAATATGGCCTTGAGCTTTCTTCAAGGAAATCGCTTCAGGATTATCTTTTTCTTGTGATTCATCAATCAATTCAAAAACTCGTTCAGCACTAGCTAATGATAGTTGTAAGGTGTTGATCAAATCTAAGACGTTATTGATGGGACCAGTGAAATTTCTTAAGTAAATTAAAAAAGTAAAAATAACTCCGACTGTGATATTGCCGTAATGACCAATGATGGAAACAGCTCCAATCGCCGTGATCAATACATAGGCAACGTTGTTGGTCATATTATTAAATGGACCAATAACGGATGATAATGCCTGTGCTTTATAGGCTGCCTTAGTATATTGACGATTTACTTTATTAAATTCTGACATTGTGGAATCAGTGTGATTGAATAGTTGAACTAATTGTTTGCCACTAACAGATTCTTCAATCTGGGTATTTAATTCACCCAATCGATTCTGCTGATTAACAAAAGCCTTTTGCGTCAATTTGGCGATAGCCTTAGAAAATAAGTAAGTCGCAACCGTACTGAGCAATGTAACTCCTGTTAGTAGTGGTGACAAAATAATCATTGCCAATCCCATACCGATAACACTAATTACCCCGGTAAACAACTGGACGAACGTCTGCATTAATGCCGTATTAATATTGTCAACATCATTTGTCAAACGACTCATGACATCTCCATTATTATGCGTATCAAAATATTTCATTGGTAAACGTTGAAGGTTACTAAAAACATCTTGCCGAATTTTTGTACTAACTGCTTGTGCGACTTTAATTGTGACTGAATTTTGAAAATAGGTAAAAATACTAGCAATAACATACATTGTGGCCAACAATGCACAAACTATTAACAGTATATGTAACTTATTTTGGCTAATGTACTTATCAATGACGATTCCGTTAATACGATTGCCGATTACAGTTGTCAAAGTAGTCACTATGGTAAATGTAAAAACGAGCATTAACTTAGAACGGTAATCTTTCAAATAACTACCGACTCGAAAAATTGTTTTTTTCCAATTAGTTAAAGAAACTTTTTCACGATGAATATTACGAGGGACTCTTCTACGCATCAAAATCAACATCCCCTAACTGTGTTTGAATCAAGTCACGATAAAAGTTTGATTTTTGAAGTAACTCTGCATGAGTACCTTGAGCGGTTAATTTACCGTCTTCCAAGACAATAATCTCGTCACAATTCATCACATTAGTTACCCTTTGCGAAATAATCAACGTAGTTTTATTGTGTCGCAGTTTTTGTAGATTTTTCTTAATTTGAGCATTTGTGGCTTGATCTACGGCACTTGTCGCATCGTCTAAGACCAAAATATTACTGTCAGGGACAATTGCTCGTGCTAAGTTTAAACGTTGCCTCTGACCACCAGAAAAGTTTTTCCCCGCTTGTTCAACAGGAGCTAAATATTTTTTTGATAAACGGTCAATAAACGTAAATGCTTGTGTAACTTTTGTTGCTTGATTTAATTCAACATCAGTCGCTTTGATAGCACCATACGTTAAGTTGCTTTTTATGGTCCCAGAAAATAGTAACGAATCTTGTAATGCAACCGCTATTTCTTGATGTACAGTAGCTAGACTCATCTTCTGAATATCAATACCACCAAGTTTAATCTGACCCGAGTATTGATCATACTGTCGCGTCAACAAATTAATCAATGAACTTTTTCCGGAACCAGTAGCTCCAATAATACCCAACCATTGGCCAGACTTAACGTGAAAGCTAATGTTATCTAGAATTGGTTTGCTAGTTTGATAGCCAAATGAGACATTTTCAAAGTCAATCTGATCATTGCTTGGTCGCATATCAACCGTCGTTACTTGTTGTTCAGATTTTGCTTCATCCAATACAGCCTGAACCCTAGTTGCACTAGTAATTGCTCGTGAAAAGGCGGTAATAATATTGACTGTCATAATCATGGCACTAGTAATTTGAATCATGTAATTAACGAAGGCAATGATTTGTCCGTCACTTATCGTATGACTAATCGCCAAACTGCCACCATAAGCTAAGGCAATGACAACACCTAAATTAAGCATTAGCTGAATTACTGGTGACAAAATGACTGTTACCATTGCTGCAATTTGAGAATTATTTTGCAATTGTTGGTTTTGTTCGGAAAATTGTTGTAACTGATGATTCTCCAAAACGTAAGCCTTTATTGTCTTAGCACCTTGTAAATTCTCACGCATAACCTGATTAACACGATCGACGGACTGTTGCATTTGTGTATATTTGGGAATACTTTTTCGAACAATAATTAATAAGAAAACTACTAAAAATGGCATGATAATCAACAAGATAGGTGCTAAATCGGGACAAACGATAATTGACATAACTACCCCACCCAATAACAACATTGGAGCTCTAACTAGACCACGAGTTACCATCATAACTAAATTTTGCATTTGCGTTACATCATTAGTAATTCGAGTAATCAATGTGGCTGGAGCTAAGCCATTAGGCTGACGGTTTTTCAAAGCAATTTCTAACATGTGACTTCTTAAAGATTCACCCATTTTTAATGAGGCATAGCTTCCTAAAGCACCGCAAGTCCCACCGAAACTTAATCCTAAAATAGCAAACATTAACATTAATAACGCATGCTGAATAACGAAAGTTAGATCACCTTTAGCAAGGCCTTGATCAATTATTTGCGACATTAGAGTTGGTTGTTGTAAATCACAAAAAACCTCACCTAACATGATTATTGGTGCAAGAAAAAAGCTCCATCTGGCTTTACCATGTGTATGCTGCATCACGATTCGAAACAAAAGAATCACTTCCTAAAAAAAACGCCACGAACTCCATAACCTAGTAAGGACTAAGGATTCCGTGACGTCTGTCGAATTATATGATTTTATCTTAGTACAAGATTATTTTTGAAACAAGTTTAATGGAACGAAATATTAATTAAAATATCGTATCAAAAAAAGCCCCAACTTTTCCGTCAGGACTTAAATAATAACTAATTAATGGAATACACGTTTAACGCCGGCAATGTTACCACGACCACCGTAAATTGAATGTACTTGAACAGCAAATGGCCATGATTCAATCATAGTATTTTTGTCCAAAAGAATACCGACGTGCCAAATAATTCCAGTTGAAGGGTCAGTGAAGAAAATTAGATCTCCACGTTGACGATCATTGAAGTTTACATGTGGCATTCTATCATCTGCCCAGTAGTCACGACTGTTCCATTCATGACCTGGTTGAGCGTGTTGAATAGCAGTAATTGGGGCTGAATCAACACCTGAAGCATAAAGTGCTTGTGTCACAAGACCAGAACAATCAACACCATAATCTGGTGAACTAGCTGCACCTGTGATCCATGGTTGACCTAAGTATTTGTATGCTTGGTTAATCATAGCTTCGATGTGATCTGAACGTGTACTTGTGATGTTTGTTTGTAATGGAGCAACGTATGAATCAATACCATACCATGTGCTTTCAACAAAGCCCATTGCTTCCCAAGTCTTCAAATCAACAACACCAGTTACAGGCAAACCTTTTCTAGCTTGAAGTGCACGAACACTAGCAGTTACTGAACCATCGTAGATTGTGTGAACGTTTGAGTAACCGAAATATTTTCTAACTAAGTAAGTCTTGATACCTTCAACACCGTTGTATAGATCGTAACCAACGTTACCACCACTAGGTTGAATTTGACTGTTGGAAATTTGTAGCCAGCCATTTGGATTTTGGTAAGCAGCGGCTGTTGTAGCATCATCACTGTTTAACCAAACGTTGTTAGCAATTTGGTAGTAAGTTAAACCATTGGCACTATCAGTACGATTGTATTTCCAAACTGAATTGGCACCAAGATTTGGTTGACCACTCTTAACAAAACCTTGTGCTGTACGTGAATAATTTACAGCACCTGATTGCTTAACACGAACGATACCATCAGCAGCGTTACCATAAGTTAAAATAACATCATTACCATCGGTATATTCGTTTGTAGCAACACGATAATAGCTCTTACCATTGTAGCTTAAGTTTTCATCAGTAAACCAAGGAGTGTTAGGTCCAAGTTGACGGTCAGTAATCAATGTACCATCTTGTTTGTAAAGTTGTGTTGCTTGACCTTTAGTTGTAACAATACCCTTAATTTTAGTAACGTTAGCTGCACTGGCATCAGCTTGTGTAGTAGCTGTTTGATCAGCACTTGTTGTGTTGTCGTCAGTTGTTGCAGCAGTGTTAGTTTGGTCAGTCGTATCAGCTGTGGCTGTAGCAGGTGTTACAGCTTGGTCAGCTTGTTGATCAGTTGCAACTGCTTCAGAAACAGCGGCGGTTGCTTGAGAAACGGCTTGTGTTTGTGAGTCGTTAGTTGTTGTAACTTGGTTGTTGTCTGTTGTTGTGTCAGCTTTAACAGTTTGTTGAGTTGTAACAGCCAACATTGTTAGTGCTAAACCACAAACAAAAGATAGTTTTGCCTTTTTATTCATCTTTTTATCCCCTAATAACTTATTGCACGCCGTTTTTGCGTGTTCCAATTGTTAATAAATTGATTAATCCCCATTTGAAGTGTTTGGTCTGTCCAACAATCGTTGTAATAAACGTAATTTGAATCATAACCAGTGACTACTAAAGCATGGTATGGGAAGCCATACAAGGTGTGCCATGTAACAACTGGGTGACCGATATTGATTTGATATTTAATAGCGTCAAAGTTTTGGCCAGTCAAATCTTTAGCAGTTCCAGCATATTTTTCAACCAAGTTCATCAAAGCTGATGGGAAAATAGTAATTCCTGTTTGATCCCAAGGTTGACCGATATAACCATAATTTGGATCACTGCTACGTGGCATTTCACGAGCCATTTGCATCTTATCGACTTTGGCTCCCGCGTATTGCAACATCATCGTAACAGCAGTAATTTCACAACCATTTGGTAATTCTGGACGTTGTGCAATCAAAGGTACACCAGAGATCCAGTCAGAATCCTTATATTGACCACCATTAACAACAACGTAGTCTTGTGGAATCCAAGTATCATCACCAATTTCGTACCATTCTTTACCATTGACCTTAGTATGATTACTAATCTTCCATGTACTACCAGTTGGCAAATTATTACCTACATAAGTAGCTTTATTACCGTAGTTTTGGAAAGTATGCGCGCTGGAACCCTTTTGGTAAACAACGGTTGCATTACCTTGATATGCTTGAACATTTGAAGTAAATGTTCCGTTATTGCTATTGGCAAATTCATTAGTTGCTACTCGATAATAATTGCTACCGTCACTCATTGAATTATAAGTGTCAGTATACCAAGCAGTGTTTGGACCCAAGGCACGGTCAGTAATTTGTGAACCATCGGCGCGATGTAAATATGTCAATTGACCACCGACAGTATAAACTCCATCAACTGGTTTAGTTCTAACAATGGTCGTCGTTTGAACTTGAGTTGGTGTCGTTGTTGTTGCTGTAGTATTCGTAGTTTGTTGAGCATCTTGAGTCTGTGTTTGAACAGGAGCTTGATCAGTTGTTTCTGTTTTTGGCGTTGCAGTATTCACGTCAGGAGCAGCTGATTTGGTTTGTTCAGAAGCGGTCTGTGTATCGGCTGTGGCAATACTTTGACTGACATTTCCTTCAATATTGTTATTTACGGTGTCGGCTTTAACAATATTTGTTGAAAGCAGACAGCTAGACGCAAACAAAGTTGCGTAAAGTAGTTTTCTTTTTAACCCCATATACTTCTATTACCCTTCATATTTGACTGTAAATCAAAAACATATATATCGTTTATGAGCACGCCCCCCTACATCATCTGCATGATAAAAAATCACAACTGTGTAAATTTTGACACTCACTCATTCGCGATTAATTTTATCAATACTTTAATATGATAAGTATAACATCAGAGTATTTCAAAAAAGAATAGCTATCAGCAAAAAAATCGGGATAAATTCCTATTTTTAACAATATACTGATTCTTCAAGGTAGATACGAAAAAGCTCTATACTTCAGCATAACGCTTGGAAGTATAGAGCTTTTTGTATTTAAAATTCGAAAATATTTACTCTAGAAATATCGGTTCCACTTATTTGAATGTTACTTGACTAGCCATGACCCACTCATTAGTAGAAACACGATACATAGTCTCTCCATTAATTTTAGCCTGCTTGTCA
Source organism: Companilactobacillus nantensis DSM 16982 (assembly GCF_001435815.1). GTDB lineage: Bacteria > Bacillota > Bacilli > Lactobacillales > Lactobacillaceae > Companilactobacillus > Companilactobacillus nantensis. The sequence continues at coordinate 72,432 of NZ_AZFV01000001.1, forward strand.
GTTACAAATCTAGAGTTTTTAGCCAATGCACGATCACTCTTTTTACCAAAATCTGTATACAATTGTGCTGTTTCACTTGGCTGAACAGCACCTCTTAAAGGTAATATTTCAATACCATCATCAGCTTTGACCCACTCATTGGTAGCTACACGATAATATTTTGTACCATTAATAAATGAAAGTTTATCAACCTTCCAGTCAGTAGCTTTAGCTAAGCCACGATCAGTAATTAAAGATCCATCTAATTTATACAAATTTTTATTCGAATTGGAGTGTGTTTGAATAGTTGTGAGATAATCCGCTGTTTTTTGAACATCATTAGCCTTTATCCAATTACCATCTGACAATTGATAGTAAGTAACACCGTCGATAACATTTTTCTTAGTTATCGTGTAATTAGTAAAGTCTGATAAGTTTAATGTATCAAGATAAACTCCCGTGGCACTGTACATTGAAATCGGTTCACTACCAAGAGTAATGGTGAATGGACTAATGGACGAAATATTAGACTTCTCAGAATCGCTTGAGTTATGTTTAGGTACACTTTTTGCACTAACAGTGATAGTAGCTGTTTCACTTATATCTTTATTTTCTTTAGAAGTATATGTCACCTTGTAAACCCCAGGCTTTGAAGTATCTACTGTATCACCACTGATATCTACATCGTCAATTGTTCCGGGATTTCCCTTATTATTAGTCACAGAAACTAATCCTTGTGAGTTATCCCACTTGTCTCCAACTGTTAATGAAACATTTTTTGTTTTGATTGCAGTTAGCGTATATGGTTGAGTAATTGTTGTGTCGGCGGTATAAGTCTTACCATTATAAGTTACTATACCGTCATATGTAATTACTAATGTGTCAGCGGACTTAGCATTAGATACTTTCACTACATTGTTTTCAACCTTTACATCAGCCGTATTATTTGTAACTGTTCCTTTAACATTCGAAATAGTTTCATTACCAGATGTCCCGATGTACGACTTTGGATCAATTGAAAATGATTGGTCAGTTATACTTTTAGTTGGTTCAACTAAACTTTGGTAGCCAATGTTCAAGTATTTTATTTTTGGTAATTTAGTTAAAACATCGAAATTTGTAATACTGTTTGTTCCTAAAGATAACTCCTCTAAATTAATAAGATTTTGAATGGGAGAAATATCCTTAATGGAATTAGAAGTAAAATCTAAACTAGTCAAATTTTTTAAATTTTTAATAGGTGAAATGTCAACAATACCATCACTATCTTTTTTTAGAATTAGATTCGAATAAGCTTTATTTCCGCTAAATGTTAACTTAGATAAATTTGTAGCATACTGAATTCCTTCAATGGATTTTATTGATCCCGGAGCATTCGATTCTATTAAATAGTTCAGAGAAAACTGTCCCTGAAAACGTCCAGTATCATCATCATGTAATAATCCCACATTGTGTTTAGTCAAAGGTAAGCCATACCAAGAATTTACCTCATAAGATACAACGGTTTGTAAATTTTTGTCTGGCATCCATGAATCAATATCATCTTCACCACTAACACTACTACTTGGTTCCTCAACAGTAGTTGCTGCTTGAATGGGAACATTCATTAGCGTACTAGATATTAATAATCCCGCCGCACCGCTCACAAATACAAGAGTAATTAACTTTTTCATAAAGAAGCATCCCCCTTATAAATAATGTTTATACAGATAGTATAAATCGTTTTGTAATAAAAAGGTGCTTAATTTTGTACTTTTACTCATCGGTCTTGGTATGCTGTTTTTTTTCTTATTTATATGTTTTCGTAAAACATATATTTTAATTAGTATAGTTATGAATTCGTTTAAGGTTACATAAGATTTTTTTTATGTAGTAAATTGCACAAAAAAAGAGGAGTTGATAATTTGGTGATTATCAACTTCTCTTTCGTAAATTATTTATTATTTCTTTTGACTATTTAATTTAATAATTTCAAGTACTACATCAACGGCTTTTTCCATTGCTTCTTCAGAAACATATTCAAAGCGTCCATGCATGTTCTCGCCACCAGCAAATAAGTTTGGTGTTGGTAAACCCATGAAAGAAATTGTTGAACCATCTGTCCCACCACGAACTGGTGCTTCATCTGATTCAATGTTCAAGTTCTTCATTGCCTCTTCAGCAATCTTAACAACTTCCATGTGATCCTTCATGATCTCATACATGTTGTAGTATTGATCTTTCATATCAATCTTAACTGTATCAGCCCCATACTTATCATTCAAGGCTTTAACGATCTCAGTAATCTTGTTCTTACGAGCTTCAAGACCGTCGCGTTCAAAGTCACGGATAATATAAGCCATATCGGTGTGATCGATTGTTCCTGTTTCATCTGTCAACAAGAAGAAACCTTCGCGACCTTCAGTCTTTTCCGGCACTTCATCAGCTGGCAGCATGCTTTGGAATTCATTAGCAATCAACATTGAGTTGACCATGATTCCCTTAGCACCTGAAGGGTGAACATCTTTACCAGTAATGTGAACTTTCAAACCAGCAGCGCTAAATGTTTCGTATTCAAGTTGACCAAGTGGTCCTCCGTCAACAGTATAAGCAAAGTCTGCACCGAAATCTTTAACATCAAAGTGTGTTGCCCCAGTACCAATTTCCTCATCGGGTCCAAAACCAATCTTGATCTTACCATGTTTGATTTCAGGATGATTGATCAAATATTCCATTGCTGTGATAATTTCAGATACACCTGATTTATCATCTGAGCCTAATAATGTGTCACCACTAGTAGTGATAAGTGTTTGACCAGCATAGTTCTTCAATGAAGCAAAGACTGCTGGATCGAGTGTATACTTACCTGCCTCATCAAGCTTGATAACACTCTTGCCATCGTAATTTTCAACGATTTTTGGCTTAATATCCTCTGAATTAAAATCAGCAGTATCAACGTGAGAAAGTAATCCCAAGACTGGAACATCATAATCAAGATTTGAAGGCAATTCAGCGGTCAAATATGAATCAACTTTGCGAATCTTAACATCACTCAAACCGATTTCCATCAATTCTTCAGCCAACTTCTTGAGAAACTCTGTTTGTCTCTCAGTTGAAGGAATTGTTGTGGAATTCTCATCTGAACGAGTATTCTGTTTTGCATATTCCAAAAAACGTGGAATCAATTTTTCATATTTTATTGCCATTTTTATACGCTCCCTATAAAAAATTATATGGTTCTGTATCTACCTCTGATTGTACTATATCTAAATCTAATTTATTAGACCTTTTCCAATCATTTAGGATATTTGCCATTTCTTTTATAAAGACAGCTTCAACGTGATGTCCAGGATCGACAACATTTAAGCCATTAGCCATCATATCGTGGGCTGTATGATAATAAACATCACCCGTAATAAAGGTATCGGCACCAGCTTTTAAAACCTCAGGATAGAATTTACCAGCGTCTCCACCGATAATTGCAACTTTGTGTACTTTTTGACCTAAATCAGATTTTACATAACGCAAATTTGATAAATGATAAGCATCACGCACCATTTTGGCAAAATCAACTAGATCCATTGGTTCTTTTGTTTCACCCATTCGGCCTATTGAATAGTCATCGTTTTCGTCTAAGAAACGAACATTTTGTAAGCCAAGCTCTTCCATCAACCAGTCATTCATACCATTATGAGCCTTATCTAAGTTAGTATGACTAGCATAAACAGAAATGTTATGTGTCAACAAATCACGATACATCTTATTTTGTGGTGAAGCTAAATCAAGATTGTGAGCTGCATGAAACATCACTGGATGATGAGCCACGATTAGGTCAACTTTCTTGTCAATTGCTTCAGCAACAACGTTTGGACGAACATCGAGTGTTGTCATTACACGATTTACTGTTTGTTGACGGTCACCCATTTGAAAACCAGTTGGATCACCGTCCATTTTAATTGATAATGGAGCAAATTCTTCTATGCGATTAATAATATCTTGAACTTTAACCATTTATAGTATCCCCTCAATATATTGAATATTTTGGTTCATAACATCAATTTTTGCTTGATCAATTTTCTTAGCATAGCCCATATTTGCAACTGCTTTGTGATAGCCATTCAACTTGTGTTCCCACTTAGCAACAAAAGTTGGTGTCTTCTTTTGCATCAAAACAGGTCCCATTAATAACTCGGCATCGGTCAGGGTAATAGGTTCAGTGACTTTTTCAGCTTTAATGATTTCATAAACGTGACGATCTTCTTCAACGATATCTTCATCAACGATTTTGAAACCATTTTCTACTAACCAGCGACGTACCAGCGGTTCACCAATGTTAGGTTGTAATACTAAAGTTTTTACGTGTGATAATTGCTCTGCAGTCGCATTAGTAAGAATATTTTGAATCAATATTCCACCCATACCAGCAATTACTACGGTATCGATTAAATCATCTGCTTTGATAACGGCTAATCCGTCACCTAAACGTACGTCGATTTTGTCACTAAGACCAAACTTGTCAACGTCCTCTTTTGAACGTGACATTGGTCCCTTGGCAACCTCACCAGCAATGGCATAATTTGCCACTTTTTCTTCAATTAATTCTACTGGTAAATAGGCGTGATCTGATCCAATATCAGCCACTCTTGTATTTGCGTCAACCATTTGATAAACGGCTTGTAATCTCTTTGAAAGTAAAGTCACTTTAACCTCTATTCTGCAGTCTTTTTGTCTAAGTCTGTCATGTATTCACGTGTCATTGGCATAGCAGTTCCACTAGGTCCATTTGTTAATAAGAATTGGATAACATCAATATTACCACTTTCAAATGAAGCAGCACAGGCTTGAAGATACAAGTCCCACATTCTTACAAATCTTTCACCATACATTTCATTAACTTGATCTTTAACTTTATCAAAATTGCGGTCCCAAATTTCAACTGTCTTTTGGTAATGACGACGTAATGGTTCAAGGTCATCAATTTGTAGACCAGCATCTAAAATATGACCAACATTTTCCTTGACATCAGGAATGTAGCCACCTGGGAAGATATACTTAACTAACCAAGCATCGACACCAACACCGTAATGTTGACCAGTAATACCATGAATCAAGGCATTTCCATCTGGCTTCAAAAGCTTCTTAACCATTTCAAAGTAACCAGGCAAGTTTTCCTTACCAACGTGTTCGAACATACCAACAGAAACAACGTGATCAAATTTTTCGTTAACTTCACGGTAATCTTCGAGCATAACTTCCATTTGGTCACCAAGATTTTCATCTTGAATCTTTTGGTTAACAAAATCATATTGTTCTTGACTAAGCGTAACACCCTTGGCCTTCAAACCATATTCTTTAGCAGCAGTAAACATCATTGTTCCCCAACCACAGCCAATATCAAGAATTGTTTCACCAGGCTTAGTATTCAATTTATTCAAAATGTGGTGTACTTTGTTCATTTGGGCTTGTTCCAAAGTATCTTCTGGTGTTCTGAAATAAGCACATGAGTAAGTCATTGTATCATCAAGCCATAACTTGTAGAAATCATTACCGATATCATAGTGTTCTTGAATTTCTTTTTTATTTCCCTCTTCAGTGTGACTGAACTTAGGAATGTATTTCTTTAATTTCAAACTGGACATGAAACTATCTGATTGCGTATAGGCGGAGGTAATCAATTTTTGAATTGAACCGTCAATCTCAATCTTCTTATCCATGTAGGCTTCACCTAATGTCAAAGTAGCATGTTTAACAACTTCCGAAATTGGAACTTTTTCATTAAACTTGATAGTTATATCAGATTTTCCCTCTGGTCCATAAAGTTTCTCTTTACCATCCCAAAAGACAACCTTAATAGGAATAGTAAATGAACGTGAAAATATTTCGTCGTAAATCTTTTTATCTAACATAACATCCTCCAAAAAAATAGATATATTAATTGTAAATCAAATTATGAAAAAATATAAACATAAAAGTTTATTTTTCAGAAACAAATCTCAAAGTGTCCTTTTTTTAAGTGTCTTTTATCTAACATGTTATTTATATTTGCCATCTCCAGAGCGGAGACATCATTAGACTACATTCTGGAAAAGGAAATTTTAAATATTCACCTAGAAGGAACAAGAAATTAGGTCCCCATAGCGACCTAATTTTTTTGTTCCTGAAGGCGGCATAAAAAAAGACCGCCTTTTGGCAGTCTTTAGTTGCTTATTATTCCAAGAAATCCTTCAATTGTTTTGATCTTGAAGGGTGACGTAATTTTCTTAATGCTTTGGCTTCAATTTGACGAATTCTTTCACGAGTAACACCGAAGACTTTACCTACTTCTTCAAGTGTTCTTGTCCGACCGTCATCCAAACCGAAACGAAGACGTAAGACGTTTTCTTCACGGTCTGTTAAAGTATCAAGGACATTTTCCAATTGTTCCTTCAAAAGTTCATATGAAGCGTGATCTTCTGGACTTGTTGCGTCTGAATCTTCAATGAAGTCACCAAGGTGTGAATCATCCTCTTCACCAATAGGTGTTTCCAATGAAACTGGTTCTTGAGCAATCTTCAAGATATCACGAACTTTACCAGTAGGCATATCCATTTCAGCACCAATTTCTTCAGGAAGTGGTTCACGACCTAAATCTTGAAGTAATTGACGTTGGATTCTGATCAACTTGTTGATAGTTTCAACCATGTGAACAGGAATACGGATTGTTCTAGCTTGGTCAGCAATAGCACGAGTAATGGCCTGTCTGATCCACCAGGTTGCATAAGTTGAGAACTTGAAACCTAGACGGTAATCAAACTTTTCAACGGCCTTCATTAGACCCATGTTACCTTCTTGAATCAAATCCAAGAATTGCATCCCACGTCCAACATAACGTTTAGCAATTGAAACAACCAAACGTAAGTTAGCTTCAGCTAATGCTTGTTTAGCTTCTTCATCACCTTGTTCAATCTTCAAAGCTAAATCAACTTCTTGTTGAGCATTAAGCAAAGGAACACGACCAATTTCCTTTAGATACATACGAACAGGATCGTTAACTTTAATATCAGTAGCGGCAGCTGTTGCTTCTTTTTTACTCTTGCTAGCTTCCTTCTTTTCTTTAAGAAGTGCTAACTTACTAGGATTGCCCTTTTCATCAACAACACCGATACCAACATCTTCAAGTTCACTAACGAAGTTTGTTAAAGCTTCGCCCTTAAGCTTGTAAGGCTTGATAATCTTTTCTTGAAGGTCATCTTCCGTGATCTTACCAGTTTTCTTAAGGTCTTTGATAAGTTTCTTTGTTGCTGCTTTTAATTCTTTCGATACTGCTGGTTTTTTAGTAGTAGCCATATATATTTATTCCTCCAGTATGCTTAATTGCTAAGGATTCTTCTTACATCAACCAATTGCTTCACTAACTCCATCTGCAATTTGTTGTCACCAACCATCGCCGCCTTTTTGAGTTGCTCATTGATTTCCGCCAACTGTGTTTCCAAGTCAGAATTCTTGATGTTATTAATATAATCATCAATTTCTTGATCATTATATTCATCAGGCATATTCATCATTTCTAATTCCGCTAAAAGATTTTTATCATCATTATCCAAAACGTTCATGAAATCGGAAACATTGATTTCATCGTCATCAATGTCATCTTGTTCCACATATGACAATAACGCATCAAAAATCCGTTGGTAATTTTGATGAACAAACTTGAATCCTTCACCTTTCAAGTTAATCCTAACTTCGGGGAAATTAATTGCCCAATACAATAAGTAGCGTTCAGATTTTTCCAAACGATTATATTTTGGCTTAACGGTTGAAGTTACCGCTGCGACAGCTTTTTGCTGAACATCTTTATAATTATTAGCCAGCTCTTGAATCTTGATCTGACGTCGCAAAGCATCTAATTCTTTGTTGATAGCTTCCTTAGACACGTGCATTTCGTCAGCGACCTTGCCAACATACATATCGATTTCAACAGGTGATTGTAATTTTACTATTTCGTGTAACGATTGATTCAGAAACTCTAACTGATCATGCTCATTATTCAGGTTATAGTTACGCTTAAAGTAATTCAAAATAAAGGCAATCGGTGTCTGCACACCATTATTAGCTAAATTTTGAAACTTCTCAAAACCCTCACTTCTGATATATTCATCAGGATCCTTTTTATCAGGGATACTAATGACACCATATGTGAACCGTTCATCAGTCAACTGGGTCAAAGCCCGATAAGTAGCCTCAACACCGGGATCATCGCCATCGTAACAAACATTGATCTTATCAGTTAAACGACTCAACACGTAAAGCTGCTGATCCGTTAAACTAGTACCCATTGATGCAACACCATTGGTAACACCGGCTTTATACGCACTAATAACATCCATAAAGCCTTCAAACAAAATCACATTACCCTTTTCACGGATTTCTTTTTTGGCATTATTCAAATTGAACAATGTTTTACCCTTATTAAAGATTTCCGTTTCCGGACTATTCATGTACTTGGCTGTCGAAGCCGCCTTGTCTAAAATACGTCCTGAAAAAGCAATGATATTACCGGATTCATCAGTTATTGGAATCATCACTCGATCACGAAAACGGTCGAACAATTCACCCTCCTGATTTTCAGCAAAGAGTCCTGATTTTCTCAAGATATCTTCATTAATATCCCGGTCTTTGAAGAACTGTAAAAGCAAGTTATTGTTATTCGGTGCATAGCCGATACCAAAGGTTTGAATCAAGTCATCCGAAAGCTCACGATTCTTGAGATACTTCATTGCTGGAGTACCATTTTCAGTCTTAGTCAAAATGTGACTGTAAAGCTTAGCCGCATCGGCGTACATCTTTAACAATGTTTGACTGTCAGAATTCTGATATTGCGTGTTGCTAGCTTCGTATTGATCAGGAACAGAGATATTTCCCATCTGCGCTACTTCAATTACTGCTTCGGGGAAAGTTTTGTTCTCCATTTCCATGATGAACTTATAAACATTGCCACCACGACCACAACTAAAGCAATGAAAAATTTGCTTGTCCTCTGCGACTGAAAACGATGGAGTTCGTTCTTCATGAAACGGGCAAAGTCCAAACAAATTCTTACCTGACTTCTTTAATTGTACATACTTACTAATAACATCGACAATATTCGTCTTCGAGGTAACCTCATCAATGAATTCCTGCGGAATTCTCGTTGCCATGGCCGTCACCTCCTCATATGTTTATCAATACAGAGAAACATAATCTAACACATTCATTTTGGGAAAACAAACATGTTGCATCATTCCACCAGCGACGTAGAAATAAAAAAGTGCTCCCACAAAAAGTGCAAACTGGGACCACTAGCCGCTTGTCAAATATTAATTATACTCGGTTGTATGTAAAAGTCTAGCTAAATGTTTACCTAATATTTACAATGAGCCCTTCTCTGTACACATGACTTTTTCACTTTGTTCCTCAGTTAGTACATTAATTTTAGAATTTTTTGATGTTAATGATTTTGCTCTAGACTATTTATCTGCTATAATATTGTCATACAAATGAACGCGTACCTAGTACGCCACTGGACGAATATAGACTAATCTCTATGTTCGTCCTTTTATTTTTGGAGAATAATATTGAGTAACGATAAACCATTTAAAACGATTGAAGAACAGATATCACTACTTAAATCCAGAAATCTTGTTTTCGAAAATGAGGACACAGCAAAATCCATGTTGTTTCGGTATGGGTATTACGAAATAATCAATGGTTATAAAGACAAATTTCTCGTCAATAGTTCTAATGATAATGAGGGATTCTTGCCAAACACTACTTTTGAACATATATATGCTCTATACAAATTAGACAAAAACATCCGTGGAGATATTAAAAATTCTCTAGAGGATTTCGAGCTATCATTCAAACAAGCTCTGGCCTACGCTATCTCTGAAGAATATTCTGATAACGATTCTAAGTATACTCAAATTTCACATTATGATGTGGGCGAAGCACATAGAAAGAGAAATGGCGGTTCAGAAACAGACAGAGACCGTTTACTTTGGAAATTAAATTTTATTATCAAATATAATGAGTACGAACCTTATAAACATTATCGGGAAGAACATGGAAATGTTCCACCTTGGATTACTGTTAAAGGCCTGTCCTTTGGACAAAGTATTTTTTTATACAAATTAAGTAAACAAAATGTTAGAGATAAGGTAGTCTCAAAAATATTTTCACTAGATTATCAATTAATACCAGTTATAGATAATGATTTTCACGTCAGACAAGCATTTGGAGATTTACTATCATTAGCACTTTTTTACAGAAATCATGCATCACATGGTGATCGTGTGTACAATCAAAAAAGTAATAAATTTGGTCTCAGATATTCAAAATTATTATATCCCAATATTATAAAGGAATCTCACGACGATTTTAATCATGGTCTGGGGAGAAGTAGCATTGGTACATTGTTGTGCTGCTTAAAAATAGTAGAAAACTCTGATTGCTACTATTCTCTACTGTCATGGTTAACGGTTCACATCAACGAGTATTTAAACCTTTATCCTTTGGATTTAAGCTTTTTGAATTCAGAGATGGAACTAAACTTAACTGAAATAAATTTAACACTCAAACATAAATAGCTTTAGGTAATCTTGAGCAAAGTCTTAGACAAAAAGAACCATCACAAGAAATTTTTAATTTCTGTGATGGTTCTTTTTTCGGTAATCATATAAAAACCTATAAATTAAATTAGCATTTTTAAATCATGGGTTCGCAGCATGATGATGAACCCGTCATTACCACAATTATCTAAATTATTTGGTAACAATCTTAGACAAATCACCCAAGTTAGCAATCAAATGGTTAGCAATAACTAATTGTGTCAAACGGTTGTTCTTAACTTTTTCATCTTTAGCCATGATCATATTTTCATCGAAGTATGAATCGATAACTGGACGTAAAGCTGCCAATTGTTTGAATAAGTCTTCAGCATTATCGTCGTTGACTTTGGCTACTTTTTCTTTCAATTGTGATTCTGAAGGATTTTCGAACAGGCTATCATCAACTGTTAAATCATCTGAGTAACCAAACGTAGCTTTCTTAGATAAGTTAACGATTCTACCAAGTGCTTCCATGACAACCTTGAAGTCATCATCTTTAACGTGGTTTTGTAGTACTTCAGCAACATCGATCATCGCGATTGGATCAACATTTGAACCTGAAGCTACGGCGTCAACGATGTCATTTCGAATATCTTTTTGGTTCAACAATTGACGAACACGATCAATCATGAATTCGTTGATTGCTTTTTCATTCTTGCCAAGATCTAGTTTAGCAGGAACTGTTAAGTTGGCCTTCAAGAAGTCTTGTAAGTCTTCAAGATTCATTGACCATTGATAATTATCAAGAATTCTAACAATACCATAAGCTTGACGACGCAAAGCATATGGATCATTTGAACCACTAGGAATTAGGTCAACTGCATAAAATGTTACTAATGAATCAATCTTATCAGCAATGGCTAAAGCAGCACCAACTTTACTTGCAGGTAATGCTCCCTCAGCTGAGATTGGCATGTAGTGTTCACGAACGGCTTGGGCAACTGCCTTAGTTTCACCCATGATTTCGGCATACTTCTCACCCATAACACCTTGTAGTTCAGGGAATTCTTCAACCATACTTGTAACAAGATCAAACTTGTAAATATCACTGGCACGTAGTAAATCTTTTGTTTCAGTTGCATCAAGTTTGAATAATTTAGCTAAATGTTCTGCAATTTGGTGAACACGAGCCATTTTTTCATACATAGTACCGATCTTAACGTGGAAGTTAACTGACTTAAGCTTTTCAACATAATCAGCAATCGTCTTCTTTTGGTCTTCTTTAAAGAAGAAATCAGCATCTTCAAGACGAGCCACAAGCACTTTTTCGTTACCACGAATAACATTTTCGATATGTTCAGTATTACCATTTCTTACACCAATAAAGTATGGTGCAAGTTTGCCAGCTTGATCACGAACGTAGAAGTATCTTTGGTTATCCTTCATTGAAGTAATTAGAACTTCTTCGGGGATTTCCAAATACTTCTTATCAAATGAACCGGCAAAAGTTGTTGGGAACTCAACTAGATTGTTAACTTCTTCAAGCAAATCAGGATCTACATCGATATCCCAATCATGATCTGCTGCGATTTTAGCAATTTGGTCAGAAATAATTTGTTTACGTTCTTTAGCATCAACAATTACAAATTGTGACTTAAGTTTTGCGACATAATTATCAGCATCGTCAATTTCAACGTCCTCACCAAGGAATCTGTGTCCACGTGTCATGCGGCCTGATGTGATATCAAGAATTTTAACAGGAACTTCTTCAGTACCAAGTAGTGAAACTAACCAGTGAATTGGACGAATATATTCGAAATCATATGAACCCCAGCGCATTCTAGTTGGGAAAGTGATAGCCTTGATAACTTCATCCATATGGCTTAAAACAGTTTCAACTTTTTGACCGTCTTCGTGTTTTTGAATATAAGCATATTCAACGCCCTTTAATTCTTCAAAGAAGATATCATCTGGTGTCATTCCCTGTCCACGGGCAAATCCTTGGGCAGCCTTAGTCCAGTTACCATCAGCATCTTGAGCAATTTTCTTTGAAGGGCCTTTAGCCTTAACATCAATATCAGTTTGCTTTTCAGCAATACCCTTAACCAAAATTGTTAAACGTCTTGGAGTTGAGAACTTTTCAACGGAGTCAAATGAAATACGGTTTTCCTTGAGAAATTTTTCAGCTCTTTGAGCAAATTGATTAACACTCTTTGTGACAACATGGGCTGGCATTTCTTCCAAACCGATTTCTAGTAAGTAATTTTTAGTCATTTTTGATCTCCTTTGCTGCTTCGCTATTTGCCAAAAGTGGGAAGCCACGTTTCTTTCTTTCTTCAACGAAGGCTTTAGCTACCTTGTGAGCCATCTTTCTAATACGTGACAAGAATGCAGCACGTTCAGTAACTGAAACAGCTCCACGAGCGTCAAGTAAGTTAAATGTATGTGAACATTTCAAGATGTAATCGTAAGCTGGGTGAACCAAACCTAGATCCATCAAGCGATTTGCTTCTTTTTCATAAGCATCAAAGAATGTGAATAACATATCTTGATTACTTTCTTCAAATGAGTATTTTGAGTGTTCGTATTCAGGTTCTTTGAAGATATCTCCATAAAGAACACCATCACCCCATTCCAAATCATAAACTGAGTTTACGTCTTGGATGTATGAAGCCAAACGTTCAACACCATAAGTAATTTCACTAGTTGTTGGGTGACATTGTAGTCCACCAACTTGTTGGAAGTATGTAAATTGAGAAACTTCCATACCATCTAGCCAAACTTCCCAACCAACACCGGCACAACCCATTGATGGGTTCTCCCAGTTATCTTCAACGAAACGAATATCATGTTCCAAAGGTTCAATACCTAAAGCACGTAATGAATCTAGGTAATATTCTTGGATATTTTCTGGAGCTGGCTTCATAACAACTTGGAATTGGTGGTGTTGATACAAACGATTAGGGTTTTCACCATAACGACCATCAGCAGGACGTCTTGAAGGTTCAACGTAAGCTGCATTCCAAGGTTCTGGTCCGATTGCACGTAAAAATGTGTAAGGACTCATTGTTCCGGCACCTTTTTCTGTATCGTATGCTTGCATCAACATACAACCTTTATCACCCCAAAATTTTTGAAGTGTGAGAATCATATTTTGAACATTTAACTTCTTTACCATTTTTTCTCCCTTCAGGCAGAACACAAAAAAATCCCTTGCAGTGTACACTTAGGCACTTTCTGCAAGGGACGAGTATTCGCGGTTCCACCCTAATTCAGGACCGAAGTCCTGCACTTTTATATTCGATTTAATTGTACGCCATAAATCTAATCGAAGCTTTCACTATTCTCCGTCGCTGTTTCAACATACATCAATATAACCATTTTTGTAACGATTGTCAATTACAAGTGCCAGCGTTTCATTTTATCTATGAACGTTTTACTTTTAGGATAATATCCGACTGTTCCTAAATAAATTGCATCGATTGCATGCTGAATTAGGTCTTTATTATTTTCTTTGATTTCAATCTTACCAACTTGATCTAAGCCGATTTTACTGAATAGTCGTAAAAAATAAACGATTCGTTTGGGTATATGTAGTCGATGAATATCACTATCAAAATGTTTTGAACACAACAAACCACCTAGAAGAACTGAGAAGTCAAAATTGCCTTCTGTTTCCCCACCGACAACACAAGCGTCCATGTTTGGTTCAACCCCAAATGCTTCGAGCAATTTCATTTGCATAATATTGACAATAATTTGAGCATCATAACCATTTTCGATATACAACAAAGCCTTAAACAACTGCCGATACCATCGATCTGGAACTGGATCATCGACAAATGCTTCGTGATACAAATCGAATAAAAATGTCGCATAAGCATTTAATTCGATGTCTTGCATGATTTCATTGAACTGTTTGATGTTACTTGCAGAATTTAAATACGATAAACCGTCATTTTTAACAATTCCGGAATATTCACCATACGAGAACGTAATAACGGAGCCTGATATTTTTGACTTAGCCGTTTGCGTACTGCGAACAAGAAATGTTTTAAAGCCATACTCTCGTGTCAAAATAGTTACCAGTGCATCCCGTTCCTTATAGCGTTGACGACGTACGACAATACCAAAAAAATTAGTTGGCGTGTTTGCCATTAATCTTTAATGTCTTTCATTGAATATCCTGCACTTGCCAAGAAGGCCTTGTCATCACGCCAATTCTTCTTAACACGAACCCAAAGTTTCAAGTTGATTTTTTCACCAAGCAAATGTTCAATCTTAATACGTGAGCCAATACCAATATTCTTCAACATTGCTCCACCACGACCAATAACGATTGGCTTTTGGCTCTCACGTTCAACGTAAATATTAGCCTCAATTTGAAGTTTTCCAGCCTCGCTACGTTGATTCATTGATTCAACAACGACCGCAATTGAGTGAGGAATTTCATCACGAGTATCTTCCAATATCTTTTCACGGATCAATTCTCCGACGATAAAGTATTCGGGGTGATCAGTAATTTGGTCATCAGCATAATATTGTGGTCCAACTGGTAAATGTTTTGTCAAAGTATCGATCAAATCATCAATATTATTACCGTTTGTTGCCGAAATAGGAATAATTTCGGCAAAATCCATCAAATCTTTGTATTCATCAATTTGTGGAGCCATTTCATCTGGGTTGATCAAATCAATTTTGTTTAGAACTAGAAAGACTGGTGCTTTAACTTTCTTTAATTCTTCAATGATGAATTTATCACCAGGTCCTGCTTGTTCACCGGCTTCAGTCATAAATAGAACTGCATCAACTTCTTTTAGAGCTGAAATGGCAGCTTTATCCATATATTGATCCAAATCATTGTGAGGTTTGTGAATACCAGGTGTATCCAAGAAAATAATTTGACGTTCATTGTCAGTATAAATTCCTTGAATCTTATTTCTAGTTGTTTGTGCCTTTGGTGATGTGATGGCAATTTGTTCTTTAATAATCCGGTTCATAAAAGTTGATTTACCAACATTGGGGCGTCCAATAATGGCAACGAAACCTGATTTGTAATTTTTATTATCCATAATTAATCCATGTCCTTATCACTGAATGCTAGTGGCAAAATTTCTTTAAAAGTATATTCTTTGAAATCATTTGTTTTGTTTGCTAAAAAGACGATATCGTCTGAATCCATAAATTCGCTCATAACTTGACGACAAGCGCCACAGGGCTTTGATAGTTCTTGAGTCCCATTAGTTATCACAATCTTTGAAACGTGCTTAGCACCTTCAGAAACAGCCTTAAAAATAGCCGTTCGTTCAGCACAGTTCGTTAATCCATATGAGGCATTTTCAACGTTAACACCAGAATAAATCTTTCCATCGTCACAGAGAACGGCTGCTCCAACCGTGTAATGTGAATAAGGGGCATAGGCATTTTCCATAGCTTGGCTTGCGACATCAAATAATTGCTTTTCAGTAATTTCCACTAGATCAGTCTCCTTTTTTGTGTATCTCAGTTAATAATTATAATACAGATGATTGTTTAAAAAAAAGAATTTGAAATAAAACTCAGAAACATGCACTGACGAATCAACTTCTCCAGTAAAATCTCTAAAAATTGTTCTTCAAACTTCCCACATTCTTAATCACAACTGAGTTACTGCCATCCGGATTCGTTTCAAATTCAATTGCATCCCTATTTTTCAATAAACTTATTGGTATATTGATTTCGATACCATTGTCTAGCTTAATCTTTTGTCGCTCATATTTTTTTTCAAAATAATTGATATTTGGCACTGTCACAACTGGATCAATAGCTTTCTTGGACAGTTGATCCTTGAACTCTGCTTTAGCGTCTTCTTTTTGCTCAAACACCACATCAGCAATGTAATCATTGTCAATCACACCATCTGTCTCGAGACTATCATGGATTGCCTGCTGCGTTTTAGAAGTAATCACAAAGTCATCTGCGTCATCATATTTTTCAGAAATTTTTTGAATTGATTTCTTAATCTGTTTAACATTGGTTGATACCTTACTTGGTATTGCTTTAACTTCAAGAAAATCCCTTGACATCAACCATTTACCGCTTTCACCAGTATATTGTTGCTCACGAATTTTTACTTTTTTGGCGTCAATCAAAATCATATTTTTGACGCCTTGTCCAGGCGAGGGCAAAATACTGTTGTTTTGAATGATGTTATTCACCAAAACATCCTCGTCATACTCAACGTTATGAATATAACGCTTAGTATAGTCCAACTTGGCAATCCCAATCACTGGGCCCAAATCATCAAGTTCAACATTAAAGAATAATAAGTCGCCGCCAGGAATTTTTTCATTTGCCTTAATAGCTTCAAAGTAATCCAAGGCAAACTTTTCCGTTAGTTGTTGAAATTCTTCACGGCCATTCCAAAACTGCTCAAGCATCGGAACTCGTGATAAATCTAGCTCCACATATTCACTATTTTCAAATTTATCGATTACTTTTTCAACATACTTAGAAACTTCAAGATTGCTCTGAGAAATCTTCTTTTGCGACAACACCACGTTGCCAGAATCCTTGTCCAAGATATGGTCAATTACGTTTAGAATTTTCATTAGTTTTCCTCTCTACCAACTACTCGTATTGAAATTCAATTTTAGTAAAAAAACAACACTCCAATTAATGAGGCATAAAAAAAGAAACCCAGTTTTACGGATTTCTTTTTGAACTAGGGATCACAATCCCCTCTGTTCGATTTATTTTTCTAAACCATAAGCACTTAGAATTTTTTCTTGCAAACCAATCATAACCTTCTCTTCTTCAGGTTTAATGTGGTCATAGCCATTCAAGTGTAAAATACCATGAACGATTGTGTAACCTAGTTCGCGATCAAATGAATGCTCGTAATCCTTAGCATGTTCATCAACTATTTCGACGCTGATAAACAAATCACCTAAATCAACTGGCAAATCAGGAATTTGTGCTTCCAAGTAATCCAATGAATCTTCACCATCGTTGATAGCAAAACTGATTACATCGGTTGCGCGGTCAGTATCACGATATTCCTTGTTGATTTCGTGAATCTTGTCTTTTGTTACAAAGTGAATCGACAATTGTGTATTGTCTTTTAAATCTAATTTATTGAATGTGAATTGGACAATATCCTTAACCCAATTTTCACGTGTTTGATCAATTAAATTATCATCATTATAAATTTCTAAGTCCATAATAATCCCCAGTAATTATTTTTCAATTTTGTCTGAATCTTCATAAGCATCGATAATTTCAGCAACAACTGGATGTCTAACAACATCAGCTGAACTAAAGTTAACAAATTCAACATGTGGTAAATTCGTCAAAATGTGTTGTGCTTGAACTAACCCACTACGAGTGTGTCCAGGCAAATCAATTTGTGAAATATCACCGTTAACAATCATTTTTGAACCAAAGCCTAAACGTGTCAAAAACATCTTCATTTGTTCACGAGTCGTGTTTTGAGCCTCATCCAAAATGACAAAGGCTTCATCCAAAGTCCGACCTCTCATATAAGCTAGAGGAGCAACTTCGATCACGCCACGTTCAAGTAGACGGCTTGTATGGTCTGAACCCATAATAGCATACAAAGCATCGTAAATTGGTCTCATGTATGGATCAACTTTTTCTTTCAAGTCACCCGGTAGGAAACCTAAGCTTTCACCTGCTTCAACAGCTGGACGAGTCAAAATAATTCTTTGAACAGTACCTTGTTTCAAAGCGGCAACTGCCATAACGACAGCTAAATAAGTTTTACCTGTACCAGCAGGTCCAATTCCGAAAGTAATATCATTATGATTGATAGCATTAACATACTGTCTTTGTCCAAAGTTTCTTACTCGAACAGGTTTACCACTAAAATCTTTAATCAGCTCATCTTTATAAAGATCGCCAAAGTAATCTAAGGTACCACGTTCAACCATCTTTAAGCCACTGACAACATCAGCTGCACCGAGACTTACTCCAGTTTGAACTAATTCCATTAATTTTCTAAGTAATGCTGTAGCGCTGTTGACATTAGCCTCAACGCCAGTTACATCTAGTTGATCGCCAAATGCGTGAATCTGGACATCTAAACCTTCCTCGATCAAATGCAAGTTACTGTCATTAACGCCAAAGAGGTTAACCGCATTTTGAGGATTTTTGATTTGAATGCTCTTTTTAATTTGTTCAACGTTTTCTGTCAATAAAGTTCGACCCTCCCGTGTATTACTATGAATGATAGCATATCTATGTTATTACAACTGTTGAATGGGCTCAAAATAGTAATTTACTAAAAAATAAATTAACGCCCCACTCATAGCTTTCAATATACCTACAAAAGCTTTATCCCGATTATTATTATTTTACCACTCTAATTATGCTAGTGAAATATAACTGAGCCAGTCAAACAACCTTTCAGATAAGCAATTTCCAACTCATTAAAGCCAATTAATTCAAATGAGTTTTATTAATTTATTGGGAGCAAAAAAATTGATTTTAAAACTACCGAAATTTGCTTTCTTTATTTCATTATCATCATTTTTCATATAAAATTGAATTTAAACATAAAAAAAGCCCAGCAAGCAAATTGCTTGTTTGGACTTTTTAAGTTTAACTATCGATTTAACGACGTTTCTTATTGCGCTTACGAGCAGCCTCTGACTTAAGCTTTCTCTTGACACTTGGCTTTTCGTAAAACTCACGTTTTCTATATTCTTGAAGAGTACCACTCTTTGAAACGGAACGTTTGAATCGACGAAGAGCATCATCAAGCGACTCGTTTTCACGAACGACGGTTTTTGCCATATGATAATCCCTCCTTCCGATTTTTAACGTAACTGTACTATTGCTCTAGCAGTTCATATGTTATTATAACAAAAAGAAGCTAATGTTCAAATATTTTTTTACATTTTTTTGGAGGAATTTATTATGAAACAGAAATTAGACGTTTTTGTTCTCTCTGACGGTGTCGGAGAAACTGCTTTGAGAGTTGCTAGAGCAGCATTTATCCAATTTCCCGAGATGGATACCACATTTACAAAATATCCATTTATAAAAAAAGATATTCAGCTAGATAACATCCTAGCGATGGCAAAAGACAAGCATGCAGTGGTTTTGCATACAATTGTCTCAAAAGAAATCTGTGAAAAGATCAATGAATTTTGCCAAGATAATGGAATCGTTTATTACGATATTTTAAACCCCATTATCGGAACTTTCTCCCAGATGACTCACCAAACACCTTTACGTAAAAAAGGTTTGTTACACGAACTTGATAAAAATTACTTTGATATGATCTCAGCCATGGAATTTACAATCACTAATGACGATGGTCAAAATCCAAAGGGTCTCCTAGAAGCAGATTTAGTCTTACTTGGAATCTCTAGAACTTCTAAAACACCCCTCTCGCTCTATCTAGCCAATAAAAACATTAAGGTAGCTAATCTACCACTTGGCCCTACAACAAACCTCCCAGAGCAATTATGGAGCGTTGACAAGAAAAAAATCATCGGCTTGACAAATGATACGAACGTTTTACTTAAAATTCGCCGTCAAAGAATGATTGCTTACGGATTAGATCCAGATACAACTTATTCTGACAGTGACGAAATCAAAAAAGAATTAGACTATTCAAACGAAATTTATAACGAACTCGGTTGCCCTGTAATCAACGTAGCTGACCGTTCAATTGAAGAGACAGCTGCCATTATTATGGAAAAGCTCCACTTTAATGGCTATCAAAATAGCTAGTTGAGACATAACTAATCAAAATTAAAAAGATTCAGACATTTTTTTACAATTGTCTGAATCTTTTTTGTTAAAATTCCAAAAACTAGTCTGCACATCTAGCAAATATTTCTCGATTCTGGAGACAGTAAAACCTGTTTAATACTTGCCAGCCAACAAATTCTCCCTCATTTCTGGATCAAACTTATTATTTCTTAGCATTTCAATTTCAGCCTTATATGGAGCAACCCCCTTTTTGTCATTCTCATCTTTCTTAACATAGGGTGTTTCCATAATCTTAGGGATATTTTCCAACTGTGGGTGATTAGCTACATAACTCAAAGCATCAAATCCAATTGTACCGAAACCGATATTGGTGTGACGATCTTTATGAGATCCCATTTCATTCTTGGAATCATTCAAATGAATTACTGATAATTTGTCTAAACCGATAATATGATCAAATTCATTCAAAACACCATCGAAATCATTTTTTACATCGTAACCAGCATCGCTCATATGACAAGTGTCCATCGTGACTGATAATTTATCATTTTGTTGGCAGTTATCAAAAATTTCAGCAATTTGTTCAAAAGTTATTCCGACTTCAGTTCCCTTACCAGCCATCGTTTCAATCGCAACACTAACTTTTTGATCTGGCATGATAGCTTCATTCAACGCTTGACCAATTTGTTTTAAAGCAACTTCGGGACCAGCCTTCAAATGGGCACCAGGATGAAAACTAATTGCTTCGATACCTAAAGCATCAGCGCGCATAAATTCATCGTGCATAAAGGAAATACCAAATGGTAATTTGTCAGGTTTAACAGTATTACCAAGGTTAACGATATATGGTGCGTGACCAATTATGTGATCAATGCCATACTCTTTTAAAAGTTTTTGACCTTCTGGAATTTTCATTTCAGAAACGTCCTTACGACGTGTGTTTTGAGGTGCACCAGTAAAAATCATCATTGCGTTAGCTCCATAGCTGTGTGCTTCTTCAGCTGAACCAACTAACATTTTGGGTGCTTTCATTGCAACATGTGATCCAATTATCATCAAAAAACCTCCCTGAATTTAACTACCAAAATTATAGCATAACGCGTTGTGCTAGTTATACCGTCTCCAGAATCGAGAAATAATCTATAAAAAATGTTATTCTACACTTCAAAATAAAAAACAACGAATAACTAGCCGGAAGGAACAAGAATTTAGGTCGCTGTGAAGGTGGCGTTAGCACTTTAGTGCTTACACCACGGGACGAGTTTTGAAACTCGCGTATTTTGCGAGGTTCAAAATCGAGAGGCGAGACCTTGGCTCGACTCGGTCCCCATAGCGACCTAAATTTCTTGTTCCTGGAGGTGGCATATTTAACTAGCACCACGCGCTAGCATACCAAAAAACGGCAACAAAAAAAGTGAAACCAAATTGATTTCACTTTTGTAATTAATATATGTGTGCTTGATAAAACCTTCCCATGATTGTAATCGTATCCGTAACACTTACGAACGCATGTTGATCAGACAATGCCATCGCATTTTCCAAATCATGTAGTTCTGAACGTGAGATAACGGTAAATAGAATTGTTTTTTCTTCGTGCTTATAAGCACCTTCAGCATCATGAACAATCGTAATACCACGGCGCATTTCATTTTGAATTTGTGTAATAACGTTTTTAGGTTTAGAAGTAACAATCATAACTTGAAGTTTTTGATCCTTGTTATAAATCATATCAATAACTTGACCATTGATGAAGATACTGACCGCACTATAAAGCGCATGGACCCAGCCGAACAGAAAACCTGCACAAGCAACGATAAAAATATTGAACATAATGTTAATTGTTCCAACACTTTTACCAGTCTTCTTACGTAAAATAATTCCCAAAATATCGATACCACCAGTAGATATCCCGTTTCTCAGAGCCATCCCGGTACCAAACCCATTGGCAACCGCACCAAAAATGGCACAGACCAACGGATCAGCCGTAATTTTAACTGGTGGTAATAAATGCATCATCATACTGGCTAGAGCAACCGCAATTATGGTAAAAATCGTAAATTTGTGATCAATCTTTCGCCAAGACAAAACGAATAATGGTGCGTTTAATGCAAAATACATCACAGCAGTCGATAAATTAAATGGCAGCCAGCGATGCGAAATCGTTGAAATCAATTGCGCAGCACCAGTTACACCAGAACCATAAATACCGCCCGGTGTCCAGAACATATTAACCGCAATCGAAACAGCAATTGAATATAAAAATGCTATTGAAATTTTGGATAAGTTCTGATGTCTTTCAATCAGCTTATCTAATTCACCCATACTAAAAAATTCTCCTAGTCGTCATAAGTTACCTAAACATATTAGCACAAATAGCAGTATTTTCAGCCTATTTCCGATGTTTTTTCATGAAATCAGCTCGACCGGCACTCTCTTCAAGTTCAAAGCGCTCAGGATTCTTCTTATAAAAGTCTTGATGATAGTCTTCAGCTGGATAAAAAGTTGTTGCTGGTTGGATTTTCGTAACGATTGGATCACTAAATTCTCCCGATTCACTCAAAACTTTTTTAGAAGCTTCAGCAATTTCTTTTTGTGATTCATTTTGGTAAAAAATAACTGGTCGATAGCTATCGCCACGGTCCTGAAACTGACCCATAGCATCAGTTGGATCAGCAATTTGCCAATACAATTCAACTAAATCTTGATATGACACGATATCAGCATCGTAAGTTATCTCAACTGATTCAGCGTGACCAGTTGTTTCTGTACAGACTTGTTCGTATGTTGGATTAGCAACATGTCCACCACAGTAACCTGATACTACTGAAATAATTCCTGGTTGTTCGTCAAAAGGTTGAACCATACACCAGAAACAACCTCCAGCAAAAATTGCAGTTTCTTTCTTCATTTATTCAGCATCCCCATCTTCAACATATTTTATGTAATCAGCATAACCTTTTTCAGTCATTTCTTCATAGGGAATAAATTTCAAAGATGCTGAATTGATACAATAACGTAACCCACCTTGAGCTAAAGGGCCATCCGTAAAAACATGACCCAAATGTGATCCAGCAGCTTTACTAGTAACTTCCGTCCGCTCCATACCGAAGGAACTATCACGATGTTCTTTCAACTTGGCGATTGGTTCTGTAAATGACGGCCAACCACAACCAGCGTCATATTTTTTAGCTGATGAAAACAGCGGTTCGCCACTAGCAACATCAACATAAATACCCTTTTTGTAAAAATCATCATATTTTCCACTAAAAGGACGTTCCGTGGCAGCATGTTGAGTTACTTGATATTCCTCATCAGTAAGACCAGTTAAGTCTTTTTTGTACTCCTCTGACATCAAATCACTCCTTCTCTATATACAAAATAGTATATGCTTTCACCCAATTAATTCTAGCTATTTGCTTACTTACAATGTAATGCAATTGATTACAAGACTACTGAAATATTTGTGCTATTCATACAACTAACAGACGTCTATAAGCATTGTTACAAAAGTATTTATAATAATTTTAAATATTCAAAAATATACCCACCGCGTCACAAATCATAAGTTTTCTAAAATACAATTCGTACTCTACTATTCTATTAATCTGGTATTTTAGAGATAAATCAAAAAAAGACCATTTCTGGAATGTAAAATCCCAAAATAGTCTTTTTTCATAATCATTTAATTTTAATTAGAGTATTAAATAAATTCTCAACTAGTGAATGAATTAGCCGGAAGTTGTGCGGGATTTATCAGCAGTGATAGTTTTGTTAGGACAACGCAGTTGTTCTTACAAAACGGACGTATTTTGAGATTTGCGTTCTTTGCGAAGCTCAAAATCGAGGTCTGAGACCTTGGCTCAGACCGGTCCCACAGCAGATATAATCCCGCACAACTGGAGGCGGAAACCCTAGTCCTTCTTGCTTACTTCAATTCCCAAATCGTCCAATTGTTGTTTTGCAACTTCAAGTGGAGCATGTGTCATTGGTTCTGTAGCATTTGAGTTCTTAGGGAATGCGATCACGTCACGAATATTGTCTTTACCAGAAAGCAACATTGCGAAACGATCCAAACCAATTGCCAAACCACCGTGTGGAGGACAACCGTATTGTAAAGCATCCAATAGGAAACCAAATTGTTCGTAAGCTTTTTCTTTAGTGAAGTCCAAAGCCTTCAACATCTTTTCTTGAATCTTGTAATCATGGATACGAATTGAGCCACCACCAAGTTCATAACCGTTTAGAACGATATCATAACTTTGTGCATATGCCTTGTGAGGATCTTCGCCATCGTTTAGATAGTGAACATCTTCTTCATTAGGCATTGTGAATGGATGGTGAGCAGCAGTCCAGCGTTGGATACCTTCGTCATATTCGAACAATGGCCAGTTAACAACCCAGATAAAGGCAAATTCATTAGGATCATACAAGTGTTGTTCCTTAGCAATAGCTTTTCTCAAGTATCCTAAAGCGTCTGCAACAACCTTTTTCTTGTCAGCAACAAATAGTAATAGGTCATCATTTTCAAGGCCAAGACGTTCTACCAAAGCAGCTTCTTGAGGCTTGATAAATTTAGCAACACCACCAGCTAATTCGTTGTCATTAAATTTCGTCCATGCTAAACCTTTAGCACCGAAACGTTTGATGTATTCTTGATAAGCTTCAATATTCTTACGTGAATACTTGTCAGCGCCACCCTTGACAACGATAGCTTTAACTTGACCGCCGTTATCAATGGTACCCTTGAACACTTTAAATTCAGTATCTTGGAAAACATCGTTCAAATCTTGTAGTTCCATACCGAAACGTACATCAGGCTTATCTGAACCATAGCGAGCCATGGCGTCATCCCAGTCAATTCTTGGGAATGGTGTCTTAACCTCGATACCCTTTTCATCCTTCATAACACGAGCAATAAGTCCTTCAGTAGCTGTTTGGATTTCTTCCTTGCTCATGAAACTTGTTTCGATATCGATTTGTGTAAATTCTGGTTGACGATCACCACGAAGGTCTTCATCACGGAAACAGTGTGCTAGTTGGAAGTAACGGTCAAATCCACCAACCATCAATAACTGCTTGAACAATTGTGGTGATTGTGGAAGAGCAAAGAAACGACCTGGGTAAACACGTGAAGGAACAAGGTAATCACGAGCACCTTCTGGTGTTGATGGTGTCAAGTTAGGTGTTTCAATGTCAATAAAGCCGTTCTCATAAAGATATTCGTTAACTGAATGCTTAATTTGAGCACGAGTTCTGATTGCTTTTTGCATTTCAGGTCTACGTAAATCAAGGTAACGATACTTTAATTTAGTTTCTTCTGATGAATCGATGCCATCTTTAATTTCGAATGGTGGTGTCAATGACTTGTTAAGAATCTCAACCTTTTCAACAACAACTTCCACTTTACCAGTCTTCATGTCGTCATTAGTAGCACCTTCGCCACGAAGTCTAACAGTACCGATAACGTTAATTACGTATTCTGATCTAAGATTTTCAGCAGCATCAAGTGCAGTTTGGTTATCAGTATTAAATACCAATTGCACGATACCCTTGTAATCTCTAAGGTCAACGAAAATCAAACCACCTAAGTCACGACGTCGTTGAACCCATCCATCTAAAGAAACTTTTTTACCAACATACTCTTCAGTAATGTTGCCACAATAATCTGTTCTTTCTTCCATGTTTATCCCTCGATTTTTTTCAATTCTGCAGCTAAGTTTTCCAATGACACACTGACTTGTTCCCCAGTAGCCATATCTTTGACGTTGGCTGTATCATTTTCTAATTCAGTATCACCGATTGTTACAGTGTACTTAGCATTTAGATTATTAGCTGTCTTGAATTGAGCTTTGATTTTTCTTTGTAGATAGTCTTTATCTGCACAGAATCCAGCTCTACGCAAGTTGGAAAGAATTTTCACTGAAGCACGTTCAGCTTTTTCACCAATTGTTACTAAGTAAACATCAAGATCATTCGCACTTGGAAGATCTTCATCCTTCAATAACAACATCAAACGTTCCACACCAAGTCCAAAACCAATACCAGGTGTTTCTGGTCCACCAAGTTCTTCAACTAAACCGTTGTAACGGCCACCAGCCAAAACAGTAATTTCTTTATTACCGAAAGCTGGATCAGTTACCATAAATTCAAAAATTGTGTGGTTATAGTAATCAAGACCACGAACCATTGTTGAATCTACTTCATAATTAATATCAAGGTCATCCAACAAGCCTTTAAGATATTCAAAACGTTGAGCTGAAGCATCATTCAAGTAATCCAAAATTGATGGTGCATTAGCAACGATTTTCTTATCATTGACATCTTTACTATCAAGAATACGTAATGGATTCTTATCTAGACGAATCTTCGAATCATCACTCAATTGATCTTTAAATGGTGTAAAGTAATCAACCAAAGCCTTGTGATAAGCGGCACGTGATTCAGGATCGCCTAAAGTATTCAAAGCAACTTTCAAATTTTTAATTCCTAAGCGGTTTAAGAATTCCAAACCAACGGAAATGATTTCAGCATCTAATTCAGGAGAATCAGAACCAAACGCTTCAACACCGATTTGGTGGAATTGACGTTGACGACCTGATTGAGGACGTTCATATCTAAACATTGGTCCCTTGTACCAAACCTTGTAAGGCTTGATGTGTTCTGGTCCATAAAGTTTATTTTCAACATATGCACGAACAACACCGGCTGTTCCTTCTGGTCTCAAGGCTAAATGTCTATCACCCTTGTCTTTAAAATCATACATTTCCTTTGAAACAATATCAGATGTATCACCTGAAGATCTTTCAAAGACCTCGTATGATTCAAAGATTGGGGTTCTTATTTCGGAAAAACGGTATTTATTAAAGGTATCTTGAGCAATTGATTCAACATATTGCCACTTTTGGGATTCTCCGGGCAAAATGTCCATGGTCCCTTTTGGTTTTTGATAGCGCATAAAAATCCTCCTTAAATAAAAAACACCCTTGTCCAAATAAGACAAGGGTGCATTCTGCACGGTACCACCTAGTTTTTTTGCTGCAGTTAACGCCTGCCAGACGATAAAAAGTCACACAACCAATCGTTATCTGCTCTCAGCCACCAGATTCTCTGTAAAACGATTTATTTGATTACGAATATACTTATAAACTATCCAAAATCCAATAAGTTGTCAAGCCAGTTTCGTTATGTTATCGGTTTCAACTGCTTAATTATTTAAAAAATGCCGTCTCCGGATACACGTGACAAAGTCTGCTGTGAGGACCGACTAAACTAACTGATATATACTGATTCTTTTTTGAGTATAAAAATCTCTTTAAATAGTCACACTAATAGCTTAAATATCAAAAATAAGTCGTAAAAAACAATAACTAGTTATAAAATCATCGTGCTAATAGTATGGAAACTTTTGTTTTTATACAAACAGAGAATATTTTGAAGTTCTAGAAACAGTATATTTAAAGATAAGAACCCCTTTTCTATCAACAAAACAGCAAAATATTCTAAATTAGCCAATTTTATACGAACAAAAGTTCTAAAATGTCAAATTTTATTAGGAAATTTACAATCTATTCTTTTAACTTGTTACTATATTAAGTAAGATATACATATAGAATGTGTGCCTAAAAGTTGAAAGTTGTAAAACTACTCTAATTGTTGCTAAAGTAAGATTAATTAATAGTTAAGTTTTCGTATTTTCTATTTATAAAACAATTAGTTCGAGTTAAATTTTATCAAACTATAAAATAAAAACCTTAACCGGAGGTCCCAAGTAATTTCACATACTATGGGACCTTAAGCGACAATATTTAATTAACTTTCACTAACTATATGTCATTTATTTGACAATAAAGGAATCAATTAAATGAAGAAGACAATACGATTTTTTATTAAAAACCGGATTCTTGTTGCTATTTTGTTATTACTCGCCCTTTCGAGTTGGTCCACAGTGGCTTTAGCAAGTGCCAATGCCGTTGTTGTTCAGTCTGACTCTGTTAATGTCCGTATTGGTCCTGGCTTATCCTATGCCAATATGGGTCAAGTTAAAAAAGGTGACAAACTTGCCATCCTCGACGAAAAAAACAAATGGTATCAAGTCAGATTATCCGGAGATAAAATTGGCTGGGTCGCCAGCTGGTTGATCGATAACACTGATGTTAGTTCGGCAACCAATAAAGTTGGAATCGTTAAAGTACCTAACACAACGGTATTCAAAAATGCTGATGCCGGCAGTAATGTTTTAGGAACTATTGAACAGTCTCAAAAAGTTACAATCATGTATCAGGAACAAGATTGGACTCAAATTCTTTATAACGGCACTGCCGGTTGGGTCAAATCAAGTTTCATTCAAGGAACTCAAGAAACATCCGGTTCATCCAATTCTTCAAATACCTCTGACAATGACATCAAAAAGGTCACTGTTACGCAACCAAATACCAAACTACGAATTGAACCTGATCAAAATGGTCGTGTTGTTAAAACCGCCAAAGTTGGTAAACAATTTGACTACTTGAGTAAAGATGGTAAATGGTACAAAGTGCGTGATTCTGACGGATCTGTCGGCTACGTTGCTAGCTGGGTCGTAACTATTTCTGGAACAAAGAGTGCCGTTAAATCAGCAGCCACAAATATTTCTGAAGCTACCATTGTAATTGATCCTGGTCACGGTGGAAATGATTCTGGTGCTGAGTCAAAGAAGAGCACTTATGAAAAGAACTTCACCCTTGCCTATGCAAAAGCTATCAAACAAGAACTTGAGAAAACTGGTGCAAGAGTAGTATTAACTCGTTCTGGTGATGACAGTAAGTCACTTGGTGAACGTGCACGCTTATCAAGTAAAATTCAAGCTGATGCCTTTATCAGTCTTCACTTCGACTCTAGTGCCGAGGATAATGCTGGATCTGGTGTGACAACTTACTACTACAATAAAGATAAAGATGGTTCCTTAGCTGACGATTTGAATAGTCAACTCAAGAATCTCTCAATTGGTAATCGTGGCACTGCTCAAAAAGATCTTTACGTTTTACATTACAACAGTCAACCATCAGTCTTAATTGAACTTGGATACATTAATTCCAAGTCAGATTATAAATACATCAATTCTGCTAACTATAAAGCTGAAGTTGCTAAAGATGTAGCTAATGGCTTAAAAGAATACTTTAAGTAAATCAAAAGAACTACTATTTAATTATTAAATGGTAGCTCTTTTTTGTTATAGTTAGACCAACCAACGGAGGTTCAGCTAATGAAAGTATATTTGATTCGTCATTCTCAACCAGATTTCAAGCAAGTTGACCAAGCCGGTTACGTCGGATACGGACGTGATTTAACTCGTTTAACACCATACGGAATCAAAGTGGCCCAAAAAACGGCCTTAAATCCCATTTTTAACCAAATGCAGTTACTCTTAATTTCACCATACACACGAACCATGCAAACCGCTTTGGAAATCACCAAGCAACATCCCGAATTACCAACACAAGTTGAATTGATGCTCCATGAATGGCGCCCTGACTTAACTGGTCGAAAATTAACTGGTTATCCGCAAGTTAAGGCTGCCTACAATGATTATTTACACAATACACATAATTCAGGTATGGATTATGAAACTGCTGAACAAATTGTTACTCGTGTTAAGTCAGTTTTGGACAAATATAAAAATGATTATGATTGCATCGGTTGTGTTACTCACGGTCAAGTTATTCGTCGAATGATGGGACTAGATATGCGGACACAAATTCCATACTGCGGTATTTATGAATTAGATTATTAATATAGTTTTAGCTCGATTGGGGGAATCATTATCAAAAATTTCGAAAAATCTTTACCAACTAAAAATACACGTCAGCTCTATGACCAACAACAACGATTACCAAAACTCTTTCGAACTTATAACCGTCGGCAATTTATTGAATTGTTGATTGGCTTAGCAACTCTCTTTTTCCGAGGCATTGGTGTTTTACTTTTAATTGCTTCACTTATGGATCTGTATTTCTTCTCAACTGTTTACAAAGTCAGAAACATGCAGACCGGTGAAACTTTTCTTATGGAACGTAATGAATGGACGCACTATCGAAAACTATATAAAATGCAGAGTGTGACAAAACATGGTTAGCTTTCGAGCATTAAGGCAAATAGCGCTAGTAATCCGATTTTGGATTGCTAGCGCTATTTGTTTTAAGCGGAAAAAGCTATGTTTTGTTGCACGTTTATGCTGCATGTTTAGAAATAAAGCAGTTATACCACAGCCCCCCTTTTTTTGCTATCGTTTCTGAGTAATTGACACATAAGAATACCGTTCGGCATGATACCAAGACTCAGTGTACTCAAGTGGATTTTGATCAGTATCATATAGCGTATCAATAACTTTTAACGCCACACCTGACTTCTTACCATATAGTTTTTCAGCTATATCACCGTCAACTTTAGTGGCACTAACTACCTCTTTGTCGTAAGAAAAATTTTGCTGATATTCTTGTTCTAAAATCCGATAAAATGAATCCTTAGCAAAATCATATTGTTCCAGATTAGGAAACAACTTAACTGGTGTATAAATTTTTTCAACTGCAAATGGCTGCTCATCAGCTAAACGTAAACGTGTAATGCAGTAACACTCAGTTTCTTCAGCCATCCCTAATGTCAATCGAACAATTTCTGGAGGTAGAATTTTTTGAAAGTCCAATACTTGACTACTTGGTCGTAATCCCCGCTCATTCATCAGTTCAGTAAAACTGTGAATGTACTGACTTCGTTGTAGAATCCGTTTGTTAATAAAGACACCCTTGTCCTTTTCACGATAAAGCAACCCATCACCGACCAAATTATCTAGAACTTGACGTGCACTCATGCGACTAATGTTAAAGCGTTCCTTAATTTCCTTTTCAGTCGCAAATTTTTTATTATCAGCATTCTTGAGTTGAGTAATTTCATCATGTAAAAGCTGTGTAATTTGTTTAGTTGAGAGTTTTGCATTCAAATTAAGACACTTCCTAACCATTTGATAAGACAATTATATATTAATTTGTCCATGATTATTGTATAAATCGAAAAATATAGTACAATCAATGTATAAATATTGTATATACAATCTTAAGGATGGAAGGAATTATCATGAAAAATTTAATGGAATCCTATTATCAAACAATCAATAACGATATGAACCATGTCATTACAAAAGAGAAAACAGCTATCCAACAAGCATCACAAATGATTAGTAACAGTATCCATCACGGTCACAAAGTCTATTTCTTTGGAACTGGTCATTCTTACATCGTCGGACAAGAAGTATTTGCCCGTGCCGGTGGTTACGCTGACTTTATTCCTATTTTGGAAAACGAATTAGGTATGAACCATGCGTTCAAGAGTACTTTGATTGAGCGGACTACTGCTTATGCGGATGTCTTGATGGGACTTTATACTTTCCAAAAAGATGATGTTATCGTAATGACTTCTAACTCCGGTCGTAATGCCCTATTAATCGAACTTGGATTACGCTTGAAAAAAATTGGTGTTCATATCATTGGAATCACTGCTTTAGAAGCATCGAAAGACAGTACTAGTCGCCACGAAAGTGGTCTAAGATTGTTTGAAATTGCTGATGTTGTTTTAGATAACCGTTCAGTTTACGGTGATGCTAGCATTAGCCATTCTAAGGAAATCAAAACTGGTCCCACATCAACGATTATGAGTTGTTTCATTGCGCAATTAATCGTTAGTGATTTTGTCGAAAATGAAGTTCAAACTGGCCAAGATGTTCCTGTCTTTCGTAGCAGCAATATCGATGGTGGAGATGCATATAACGAACGATTATTTGCTAAATACAAACGTAGCTAAAAAGTTTACTAATAAAAAAGTCAGGTACTCTGATAACTGCATCCCTATTTAGGATTCATTGCAATTATTCAGAATTACCTGACTTTTTTAGGCATGTGACAATAATGGAAACATCAATTGATTATTAATAAAGATGTTTTCTTTAGCAGAATAAACAAATAATTGTTCATCACTATTAATTTTTTTCAAACTCATCCCAACAGTCTTTGGCGGAGTGAATCCTAAGTGCACCATCTCTGTTGTCTCACTAGCAACTTCACTTAAAACTTCCGTTAACGTTAATTCGGTTTCACCAAAAATATCTAAACATTCTAAGTTAGTCGAACTTTGAATCGCAACGACGGCTAAATTACGTTTGGCGGAATAATAAACGCAATCTTCCATAAAGTTGCCACAGTAAAACATCAATAATCCATAATTGTCAGTTACGCTTAACTTTGAAAACGGATTAGAAACTTGATATAGCTGCTTTAAGAGTTGCCGATTTTTTGCTTGATCCATCGGTAACTTCTGAAAATCTCCCGCCACCGGTTCTATTGACAGGCTCGTTTGATACTCAGACATTGCCGTAAAACCAAATTTAGGATAAAAATCCAAAACGGTTTCATTAGCAAACAAGTAAACAGCACTAGCATCTTGATAATCTTGTAAAATCTCATTAATTAATTGTTGTGACAAACCTTGATGGCGATAATTTTCAGCCGTCATTACTGTTCCGATTTGAATATAACGACGTTTTTCATCAGCAAAATTAACATCCATAATATTAACTGAAGCATTGGCAATTACCCTTTCATCGGCAACAAAACAGTATGGGATATAATTATCAGACCAATAACCATCTTGGAACCACTGCTCAAATGATAAATCGAAGGTTTCAATTGCTAATTCAATAAAACTTTGTCGTAAAACTTCATTGTCACGGACTTGCTTAACTAAACGGTACGTCATATTGCTCGGTTCCTCCGATAAACTAAAAAGCACCTATAAAATAGGTGTTTTTGTCGTATTTAGATTAAAGCTGAACGTTAAACTCATAAAAAGGTAACGAATAAACTAGCCGGAAGGAACAAGAAATTAGGTCGCTGTGCAGGTGGCGTTAGGACTTTAGTCCTTACACCACGGGACGAGTTTTGAAACTCGCGTATTTTGCGAGGTTCAAAATCGAGATTTGAGACCGCTCTTCGGCTCAAATCGGTCCCCATAGCGACCTAATTTTCTTGTTCCTGGAGGTGGCATTCTTATTACTCACTATAAGGATGAATACAATCAGCCAAACGAGATTGAATATAGTTCAATTCAGTCTTCTTCAATTCACGTGTATCCTTAATTGTTTGAACTAATCCCATAATCGTTTCTTTTTCAGACTCATCAGCTAAATTCAAACTGTAACCATTGCGACGTAAGAAGAAGTCCATGGCGGCAATCGCTGTTTGTGTATTGTATTTTTCAAAAATATCATCACAAATGATTGTACAGAATAAATGCGTCAAATAAACATTCAAATTATCAAATTGATTTAAAAACTCGATGTTACTTTGAAGTCGTTTCTCACTGAAGGTGATTTCTTCACTATCTTCAATTGCCAAATGTATCGCTACAATTTGGTCGTAAGTTAATTTTTCAAGTTTGTTTTCCATAGTTACATCCATTAAATTATTTTTTCGATTTCAAGCAAGTCGCTCACTTGATAATCACGATCAAAGTCAACTTTATCAGCGTTCAATAAAATTGTATTAGCACCAGCATTTTTACCGAAGTCAACGTCAATTTGGCGATCACCAACGACCCAAAGATCTTCCTTCTTCAAGTCATACTTGTTAATCAAGTAATTTAACATATCTGGGTTCGGTTTACGCTTGAAACCGTCAGCTACACTAATAATCTCTTTGAAGTAATGTTCAATTCCAAGTGATTTAGCTAGTGGAAAAATCGATTGGTCACGATGTGTAACGATAAACTGAATGTAATGTTTCTCATCACAGTATTTTAAAATATTTTTGATATGAGGAATCAAGGTGATTTTATCATGATAATCTTTCTCATATCTAAAATAACTGACATAAAAGACTTTCACAGCTTGTTCAACGTCATCTTGATCCTGCAATAGTTCCGTTACAAACTTGCGAACGGAATTCTTCTTGGCTTCTTTAAAAATTGTATCTTTCGATAGACTAATACCAAAGTTTTCGCGCAGAGATTTTTGTGTCGCTGAGACAATCCCGGGATAACTATTGGCAATAGTATCATCAAAGTCCCAAACAATGCTTTTCATATTTATCTCTCCATTAAAATAGTTACTGGTCCATCATTAGTTAGTGACACTTGCATGTCGGCCCCAAATTCACCAGTTTCAACAGTTAAACCGTATCCCCTCAATAAATCATTAAAGCGGTCATATTTCTTCGTTGACGCTTCAAAATTCCCCGCCCCAGTGAAACTAGGGCGATTACCATGTTTCGTATCCGCATAGAGTGTAAATTGGGAAATGGATAAAATTTTTCCATCGACATCATTAATTGCTAAGTTCATTTTATCATCAGCATCCGAAAAGACACGCATATTTGCTACTTTTCGTGCCATATATTCGAGTGTTTCTTCTGTATCCTCATCAGCAAAGGCAACTAACAAACAAAATCCTTGATCAATTTGACCAAGGATTTTGTCATCAACAGTTACTTTTGCCTGAGATACTCGTTGAATTACAACTTTCATTAAGCTACCGTCCTCTTGATTTCATAGACATTTGGGATATTCTTCAATTTCGAAATAATATTATCCAAATGTTCCTTATTATTAACACCGATACTTACGTGAATAATTGCCATTTTTTCTTTGTCCAAACGACCAATCACATTATTCAAGGTATTAGTATTGGAATTGATTACTTGTAAAACTTCGTTGATCAAACCATTCCGATTGAACGCATAAACATCCAATTCGGCTGTATAACGCTTCTCTTTCGTCACATTATCCCAACTGACATCAATAAAGCGTTTCTTAGCTTCCTCGCTCTGAACATTTGGACAGTCAGCGCGATGAATCGTCAACCCACGGCCTTTAGTAATATAACCAACAATTTCATCCCCAGGAATTGGATTACAACATTTAGCCAAACGAATCAATAAATTATCGATTCCTTGGACAGAAATACTAGTATTGGCATTATTACGTTCCTTCTGGAGTTTGGGACTATCAGTCTGTGGTTGCGTAACTTTATCATCAGTATTAGTG
Source organism: Companilactobacillus nantensis DSM 16982 (assembly GCF_001435815.1). Classification (GTDB taxonomy): domain Bacteria; phylum Bacillota; class Bacilli; order Lactobacillales; family Lactobacillaceae; genus Companilactobacillus; species Companilactobacillus nantensis. The sequence continues at coordinate 107,741 of NZ_AZFV01000001.1, forward strand.
ATGACCTGTTCTTCAAGCTCTTTTTTCTCAGCTTCTTTTTTCCGATCAGGATCTTCACTAACGAGTTTGTGAACAACGTTAATTGGAGAAAGTTCACCATAACCAACCGCATTGAAGAGTTCATCCGGCTCAGTATAATTGAAAATTTTCATTGCAATTTCCAAATGTTTTTTATCAAGATACTTCTTACTTGATAAAGAACGATTCTTTAATTCGTTTTCAATTGATTCCCGGCCAAGAACAATATTTTCCTCACGGTCTTTGGTTCTGAAATAACGTTTGATCTTGTTCCGAGCCCGAGATGTGTACACGACATTGACCCAGTCTCGACTTGGTGAAGAATTGGAGTTCGTCAACATTTCAACAATGTCACCATTCTTCAATTGATAATTTAATGGCACCATTCTGCCACTGATTTTGGCACCGATGGAATGATTACCAACTTCGGTATGAACTTGATAGGCAAAATCCAACGTGACAGCGCCCTTTGGCAATTCAATAACTTCGCCTTCTGGTGTGAAAACATAGACACGATCGTTAAAAATTTCACCCTTAACTGACTTCATAAAATCAGATGCGTTGTCAGAGTTTTCCTGTAATTCAAGAATTTCACGGAAGACATCGATTTTTTGTTCGTTATCGTCTAAGTTAACACCCTCAAAGTTACCTTCCTTATAAGCCCAGTGAGCAGCAACACCATATTCAGCAACTTGATGCATTTCAAAAGTTCTAATTTGAACCTCAAGTGGTTGGCCACCGGGTCCGATAATTGTTGTGTGTAACGATTGATAACCATTGGCTTTTGGAACCGCAATATAATCCTTAAAACGACCAGGGATTGGCTTCCACTTGGAGTGAATTGAACCTAGGACAGCATAACAATCTTTAACTGAATCAACGACAATTCGGATAGCTAACAAATCGTATAGTTCAGAAAATTGCTTGTGCTTATCACGCATCTTTTTATAGATGGAATAAATATGCTTAGGGCGACCGTAAATATCGTATTTGATGCCTAGGGCGTCAACATTAGTCTTGATATAGTCAATGGCTTCAGCAATATAAGCCTCTCGTTGATCACGTTTACTATTCATTAAATGAACAATTCGGTAGTACTGTTGAGGATTAATGTAATGCAAGGACAAATCCTCTAGTTCCCATTTAATCTTACTAATACCTAAACGATCAGCTAATGGAGCGTAAATTTCCAAAGTTTCATTTGCAATTCGACGTTGTTTATCAGGGCGCAAAGCTTTCAACGTTCTCATATTGTGCAAACGATCAGCCAACTTAACCATAATGACACGTAAATCTTTAGCTGTTGCTAACAACATCTTGCGGTGATTTTCAGCTAATAATTCTTGGTGGGAGTGATATTTATATTTACTAATTTTGGTAACGCCATCAACAATGGTCTCAACTTGCTCACCAAATAATTCTCTGACATCCCCTAATGTCACATTAGTATCTTCAACAACATCATGCAAATAGCCAGCAGCTACCGTATAAGGGTCCATGTGCAATGAAGCTAGAATTTCTGCTACTTGAGTTGGGTGAATAATGTATGGCTCACCAGTAGCACGCTTTTGTTCCTTGTGAACGTAAGCAGCAAACTGATAAGACTTATTGACAAACTCAACGTGTTCATCATTCATATAACTACGACAAATATCTAAAACTTCTTCTGGTGTATAATCTTTTATTTTTTTCATGGAAATATTCACCCCGTTACAATAAAAAGCACTCAGCGAGTGCTTTTAAGTTTACATATTATTATGATTGCTTTAATGCTAAATATCAATTAATTTTCTTTATCAAACAAGAAATAAATCAAAATACTTAAAACTAAGTAAATCCCGGCTAAAAAGTACCCATAACGACCATATTTAACGAAAACACTTATCACAAATATAACTGGAAAAATAACTAAGTTATAAAATGACAAGCCATATTTTTTCGAAAACCAGCCAATAAAACTAGCAAATAAAATATTGATAATAAAGAATAACCAAATAATTCGGTTGGTTCTTCCTAAATGAAAGAGATTAAACAAGATTGGCATAATAAATACCAAAATGATTGAGATTAAAGCAATGTAAGTTGTTTTTGATTTTTCAACTTTTTTCCAAATGTTTTTCACGATTTGTTCCTCATTTTACTGTTAGTTCGTATTTATATGATAGCACTGATAAGAAGTACATGGGTGCTGTTTCTGCTCGCATAATTCGTGGTCCTAATCCGACTGATGCAAAATCAGCTTGATTAAGAAAATCAATTTCATCTGGCGCAAAGCCACCTTCAGGCCCGAATGCACATAAAACTGACTTAGGATCTTGATTCAATGTTTGTGCTAAGAGACTGATCTCACCTTGTTTTGCTGATTCTTCATAAGCAACCAAGTTGGCTTCTACCTTATAGTTTAACAAATCTTGTAATTTATTGACGTAAATAACTTGTGGAATGATCCGTCGTTTCGATTGTTGAGCCGCATTCTTAGCAATTTCTTGCAAACGGTCCAACTTTTTAGCAACAACATTTTGTTTCCATTTCATAATAGAATACTTAGAGTCAAAGAAAATAATCGTTGTAGCACCTAATTCCGTCGACTTTTGCGTAATCCATTCGATTTTATCTTTTTTAGATAGTGAACAAGCAATCGTCACTTTAACTGGCATTTCAGTGCTAGGACGGTCAACTAACGACACTTTAGTCAAAATATTGTTGTTGTCCAAATCAATTTTTTCAATCGTTGCCGCGTATAACTTCTCACTAGGGTCAACAAGATAGACGACATCACCTGCCTTATGTCGCATCACTTTTGCTACATGCTTAAAAGTTTCTGTCTCATCAATCGTAAATTTATTACTATTTATAATTTCTTTAACGAAGTATTGCTCCATCTTCTGCCTCAAACTCTTCTTTTCTTCTACAAATCAATGTTGACCAACCTTTTAAATGGAAAGATTCCAAAACAATGAAACCTTGCTCAGCCATTTGATCAGTAATTAGTTGTTCTTTCTCATTAATAATACCTGATAATACAACAAAACCATTATCATTCAAATGATTATTAATATCTGGAATAAATTGTTGAATGACATCGGCTAACATATTGGCAACAATCACATCAACCTTACCTTCAACACCATCTAGTAATGAGTTCTCAAACACTTCAATGTCTTCACAGCCCGGATTCAATTGAATATTTTCCTTAGCGGCCCGAACAGCTTCAGGATCAAGGTCATAAGCCTTGATATCCTTAACGCCAAGTAAACGTGCTTGAATTGAAAGAATCCCTGAGCCAGTACCAACATCATAAAGTGAATCAGCATCACCCAAAATTAATTCTAACGCTTGCATACATGAATATGTCGTTGGATGAGTCCCAGTACCAAAAGATTTACCTGGATCCATTACGATGATATGTTCATCAGCGTACTTAGGTTGATAGTCGACCCAATTAGGAACGACCGTCAAATAACGACTGATTTTAACTGGATGATAATATTGTTTCCATTCATTTTCCCAACTACTATCGTCCAACTCACTAACTGAAATTTCAACACCTTTAATATTAAAACCAAATTCAGGTAATTTATTAATTTCCATTTGTAAATTATTGACAATTTTCTCATCAAAACTATTTTCATCAAAATAAGAATTGATTTTTGTTTTAACGGCATCATTTTCATCGTCAACCATTTCAGTACCATTAGCACCAACTCGCATGAAGACGTCCGAAACGATTTCAGGATCGAAGTCATTAGGAATAGCAACCGATATTTTTTTCCAAAGCATTTATATTGTTCCTCCACTTGTATCTATGATGATGCCGTCTCCAGAGAATATTTTTCAAATTTTCCGACTAGTTTTTTTATTTTCATTAATTATTTCTATCAGTGACAATGGTCACAATTAATGTAATAACCGGAGGGCGCGAGAAATTGAGGTAGCAGTGCAGGTAGCGTTAGCCCTTACACTACGGGACGAGTTTTGAGATTCGCGTACTTTGCGAAGCTCAAAATCGAGACTGGAGACCTTGGCTCCAGTCGGTCCCCACAGCAACCTCAATTTCTCGCAACCGGAGGCGGCACCCTAGTTATTTATTAGATTACTAGAAAAAGGCCATAAAAAAAAGACGTTACCGTCTTTATTTAATGAAAATATTAAGCGAATTGAGGAATTCAGCTTGGCTGGCTTTAATTTTGGAACGAGCTTCTTCTAAACCTAAATGGTTAATTAAATTTTTATTAGTATCCATACAATTCAATGCATCAATCAAATCAACAAAATAGTTATTTAATTTTTCAGCAAGTACACTGTTTTGAAGATTGTATTTCTCAAGGTAGGAAATACACAGTTTCATAAAACGATGGATATTTGAAATATAATTATCGGCCAAACGTGAGTATGTTTCATATCTCAACGCTTCCCCCCGTTCGATAATTTTCATCGTCTTAAAATATTCTGTGAACACCTCGTTATAAGTGACAAATCTTTCTAAGAGCACATTTGTTTCTAATATACGATATCGACTTGTTTGTACTGTCATAGTCCTACACCTCATTTCTTTTTAATATAATATCATATGAATATAATTATGGAAAGCATTAGTTTAAATTAATATCATCATAAGAAGTCAATGATAGATTGATTCCTAGTCTATTAAAACAAAAATATATTTATTTCATGGATAAAAAAATCCGATAATCCCCAAAAAGGACCATCGAATTTTTTTAATATGATTCCCTAATGTACGTCATTTCACTTAAACTACTTCTCAAATTACTATCTGTTAATGTATTCAATAGATTATTAAATGCAGGATAACTATAATCGTCTGCCACAAAGGCATTATATAGCTGTTGTTTCAAATCAAAACTAATATATGCTCTTTGCAATCTAGCTTGAAATTCATTCAGTACATCTGAATAATTTGATTGAATTAAGTGTTGCGCAATTTGACGTGTGCTTGGAATTATATGATTTGGATCATTAACTTGCCATGTCAATGACTGTTGTTTATCATCCCAAACAAATAAAGTTCTTGCTAATTTATCCCCCAGATGTTCCACCATTTCAAATTGTCCATCTTGTCCATTAAAAATTTCTACTTCTAACCTAGTTGGTAAATGAGAAATATTTTCCATATATTGCGGATTTGTCACAATTAAACTTCCTTGGCGTACAAAAGCCGGTATTTTATCAGTATCACGATAAGTTTTTATCACAGAATTACCGTTGTACTTAAGGTGACTGAAGTAATCAACCCATTTGCCCTCTGGTAACCATGTAGTACTGTATGCTGTTTGCGTTTGTTCATCATGAGGTTGTGTAATTGGCGCAACCAACATTTCAGAACCAAAGAAATATTCATTTTTAAAGCTATATGCCTCAACTTGATTTGGATAATCGTAATAAAGTGGCTTTACAATTGGCACACTATGTTCGTGTGTTTGATAATTGGCAGTATCAATGTATGGAATCAATTTTGCCCTTAAACGTAGAAACTTTTCTTGTGATTGCTCCAAATCCAAGCGATAATTCCATGGTTCTTTTCCAGCAAAAGTATTGTTGGAAGAATGTAGCCGATTGATTGGACTAAAGACTCCAAACTGTAACCAACGTGTTGCCAATTCTCCATCAAAACTACCACGCATATGTCCCCCAATATCATGACTCCACCAGGTATAACCAATATTAGCTGCCGTAGCTGTAAAGTATGGCTGAAAAGCTAAGGATTCCCACGAGATGACCGAATCACCCGAAAAGCCCAATGGATAACGATGTGAACCCGGACCCGCATAACGGCTTAAAATCAATCCATTACCATTAGTTCGTCGATCATTATCAGTATAGTGATAATAATTCAATAGCCAAAGTGGATCCATTTTTTGTGCCGACTTAGCTAAACCTTGTTGCCAATCTAACCACCAGAAATCAATACCTTCAGCTTCTAGTCGATGGTGAACATCGTTAAAATATGCTTGACGGAATTTTTTATTTTCTAAATCAAAAGCTGCTGGCTCCTCAGCTGTTGTATTTAAGTCCAAGTCTTTTGCAACGGTTGGATAACTGTCTTCATAGGCCCTAATTCCGGCCGCTGGATGAACATTGACAGTCACCTTTTTGCCATCATCATGAAGCCATTGAAGTAATTTTTGATGATTAGGAAACAACTCTTTATTCCAAGAATAACCAGTCCAGCCAGAACCATATTTTTGCGGTATTTGTACTTTATGCCAATCCATATCTAAGACGGAAACATTAATAGGAACCTTCTTTTGATCAAATTTTTCCATCAATGCCTGATACTCCGCTTGAGTATAACGATAATAACGACTCCACCAATTGCCTAATGCATACCGGGGTAATAGCGGTGTTGGTCCTGTTAATTGATAAAAATCACGTAATGTCTTCTGATAATCACGCCCATAACAGAACAAATAACCATCAACAACCTGGTTTCCCCGAGCAACAAATGAATCTGAATTTTTTAAATAGACAAACGACTGAGAATCATCCAAATAGCTGTAACCATCACGTGACATGATCCCCTTATCTAATGGAATTGCGCCATTAGCACGGTCAAGCGTTCGAACCGTTCCGCGTAAATTTTGATTATGATCATCATTATCAGCTCCAAAATACCACCGATTTTGATAAGTCGAATACGCTTTTTTAATATCAATGTAGAGTGATTCTGCAGAAAGCTTTCCGCCATCATAGTAAAGGTCAACTACTCGGCACTAAAGTACCGAGCTTGTGAGAGTACATTACCCTAAGGTAATGTACATCACAATTTACCTAGATACACCGTCGCCTAGATATACCTAAGTATTCCAGGACTTACATAGCAATTACCAAGGTCTTTATAGTCCACAAGTTGCCCAACGGACTGTATGTACTAAACTATTTTCTTCAATCCTTTTGCAAGAATATTCTTAGCAGCATTATGATCTCGAATGTGATATTTATTACAGTTTGGACACGTCCATTCCCTATCTGAAAGTGTTAGGTGTTCTTCACCTTTCATCAGATAGCCACAATCGGAACACATTTGAGTTGTATTCCTAGGATTAACTTTAATAAATGTCCTATCATACATTTCAGCTTTGTATTCTAGTTGTTGTAGAAACGTTCTCCAACCAACATCTGAAATACTCATAGCTAAAGCATGATTCTTCAACATATTCTTACTTGCTAAGTCCTCCGCAACTACCAAATCGTGGTTCTTGATAAGTGCAGTTGAAAGAATACTTAGAAAGTTTGAACGTTGATTCATGACTGATTTATGTATCTTAGCTACCAGCAAACGTTGCTTTTGATAATTAGAAGAGTTACGAAGTGAACGATGTTCCTTCTTTGCTCTCAATTGTCTACGTGACAGCTTACGTTGTGCTTTAGCTAATTTACCTTTGATTCTACGATAATATCTTGGATTACCGATAATGTTATTTTCGGAATCAGTTAGAAAGTTATCGATATTAAGATCAATACCAAGTTGTTTGCCAGTCTTAGGTTGATTATCAATGAATGGGGTATCAGAACCGAGTTGCATAGAAATATAATAATCACCAATTGAATCTTTTAAAACGGTGACTGTTCCAATTCTAATATCTTGGTTTCGTTGAAGTAACCGTTTCTGTGAACCGGAAACACGAATAGTACCTAAAGGAGCAGCCTTTACATGACTGTTATCCAAAAACTTGATATTACCGTTAAATAAATTAGGACTTACTTTACTAGAATATCGGTTGGGCAATTGGAAATTGCCATATCCAGTCTTCTTATGAAAATTAGGTGTTCCGTGAGTATGTACCTTACGGAATAAATTCCAAGCAGCTTGATAAGTACGTTTGGACATACTAACCACATCTGTACCGATTTTATAACTGTCTAACCATGAGTGAAGTCCAAAGATATACTTGGTAGACTTACGCTTTTTCAAGTAGGCAATACGATCCAGAACTTCCTTGATGGACAATTTACATTTAGATAGCATATACAACTCTTTATCAATAGCAACCATCTCATTGTAAGCAAACCGAGAAGCATTGATATTATGTTCAATCGTCTGTTTTTGTTTGAATGATGGGTAACATTTCATTTTCAAACCATAGTGGAATGGTAGTTCTGACATAGCTATATTCATCTGACCCAGCCCTTTCTTTAAGACAGGCGCAGTATAACAAATCAAAGAAAATTAAGCTGTAAATAGAAGCAGAAAATATACAAAAAAATATTAAGAAAGGTGTTGCTTAAAACGATAATTCCTCCCAGCAATAAATTACTGGGTTTCCTTATCTAGCGACTTTTATGAAATCCCTTCGTTTCAATCTCTACTTTGTGACCATTATTATCATATAGAACTTGAACATCAGGTTTACCAAATTCTCGATCAACAACCGTTTAGGTTGGTCTGTCTTCAAATTTACCAGTAGTATCTTCTTCAATTCTCAATAAATTATCGGTAATAACCGTAAAACGATAAGTCTTACCTGCAATTACTTTACTCATTAACTAATTCCTCCCATTTTAAGAAAGCGCTAACTATTATTGGATTATCGTAATTGGCCACAGTTTAGATGTCAAATCGAAAAAACGCCTTATCTTAGTTAAACATTCTTAACAAAGATAAAACGTTTTCTTTTTTACAATTTAAAATCCATTATTTTGTGTTATTTGTTGAAACCACAAACCACTCTTTTTCACAGTTCGCTTATAGTTATTATTCAAATCCAATCTATAAAATCCATAGCGATTCCGATAACCATTAAGCCAAGACCAACAATCAACGAACGTCCACATATGATAACCAAAACAATTGCTACCTGCTTCAATTCCCCTATGTAATTGTTCTAAATGTTCCTTCATAAAATCAATTCGATACTGATCATTAATCATCCCAGTATCGTCTATAAATCTTTCTTCGTCAGCTACACCCATTCCATTTTCACTCACGTACCATGGAATATTCCCATATTCATCGCGCATCATAATGGCAATGTCATAAAGTGCTGGCGGATAAATTTCCCAACCACGATAAGGATTAACTCGTTTATCTGGCCAATCGTACGATTCAAACCAATCACTTGGCATTTTAGCAGGGAAATTCGGATTTTTCGGTGCTTGAACTCGACGTGGCTGATAGTAATTAATTCCCACGAAATCAACAGTATTATCAATAATTAACTGTTTATCGTTATCGTTAATTTCAGGCAATAGTTCATTCCTCTTCAGCAATTTTACCAATTCATTGGGAACATGCCCTAAAACAACTGGATCTAGAAAACTACGACTACTCAATAAATCAGAAATTGCTTTTGCTCCTAAATCTTTAGCATCATCACTGCGACTGTATGCCGGTAAAACGTTCAAAATGATTCCAATTTGACCATCCACATTAACTTGATGAAATTTTTGTACTGCCATAACATGTGCCATCAGAGTATGATAACCAACTTGAATAGCACGCCTTAAATCAACTACTGCTGGATAATGATAGCCATACAAATAACCACATTCAATATGTACTGTCGGCTCATTAAAAGTTGTCCAGCGGTGAACTAAATCACCAAACTGTTCAAATGCTACTTGTGCATAGTAAGCAAAATCATCGACTGATTCACGATTCTCCCAGCCACCTTTTTCCATTAACCACCAAGGCATATCAAAGTGAAATAGATTAATAATTGGTTCGATGCCATTATCAATCATCGTTTGAAAATATGTCCGATAAAAATTAACCGCTTCATCATTCAAGTTTTGTCCGTCCGGAAGCAACCTAGCCCATGATATCGAAGTTCGGTAAGAATTCATTCCGATTTTACGCATATTAACGACGTCTTCCACAAACATTTCATATGTATTAGATGTATTTTCAGGACCCTGATTATCATTAAATTTTTCAGGAGCCAATTCAAACCATTTATCCCAAGTTGTCGCCGACTTTCCGTTACGTGAACTGTGTCCCTCCGTCTGTGGAGCTGATGCGGCAGCACCCCATAAAAAATCATTTGGAAATTTTATCATCAATCAATCCTCAATTTTTTAAAATATTTTCTGAGAGTAGCCATTTATCGACACTGTTTTTGTGCAAATTAACATATTTTGAATAAATAATATCTAGTTGTATCAAAATTGGCACTTGCGGTGAAACGCTGCCCAAAGCTTCATCGGGTGAGAAACTAGCTGCGTAAATCGTTTCTTCACAGTAATCAATAAAAGGTGAATCCTCATTTGCGGTTATTAAAAGAAATTGCGCTCCATTTTCCTTACCCAATTGAATCGCCTTTAAAATATTGGAATCTTTTGCGCTCAAAGAAGAAATCAAAATCAAATTATCTTTTCCAGCTGATGCTGCTGATAATAAAATTGAATGTTGATCACTATAAACCTGAATAAACTTTCCAAATCGAGAAAACTTAAACGTAAAGTCTTGTCCTGCAAAAGAATTAAATCCCAGTCCCCAAAATAAAATAATTTGGGTCGAGTGAATCAAATCACAAAAATTTGTTACAGCCTGACTACGATATGAGGCATCACTTCGAGTTGCTAATGCATGATAACTAGCAGTCACTGGCGTTGAAATCATACTGGCATCTACCGTTTGATCCCGTAATGACAAACTATAAAGAAAAATTAATTCTTTGTAGTTATTTAAACCCAACTTCTTACAAAATCTGGTAATTGACGGTGCTGAAACAACGATTTCTTTCGCCAAATTACTAATACTTAAAATTTTTCGTTTTGCAATAAAGTAATCTGCAATAACCTGTTCCACTGAAGTAAAATCGTTACGCTTAGATTCTATTAATAAAAATAAATCATTAACTTCATTGGCCATAATTGTCCTCTTTACTTGTTAATTTTAATCGTCTTAATTTCTCCAGGTTTAAAGGATTCCATTGAAACTTTTCTTTGTTCACCCAGGTTCTTAACGATTTTACCAGTAAAGTCCGTCAAACTCGTAATACAAGGCTTGTTTAGAATTAAAACGTTATTTCCATCACAAATAAATTTATTAGGGTTATAAATTCGAACTAGCCAGCCAGATTTATCTTCACTTTCTGTTAAGCTACTAAAAATCAAATTATCAGTCATAATTTCAAAGAAGGGGTGACTTTCAATCTGGTCGTCTAACTCATGCATAACAAAATACTTCAATGTATTCGTAAACTGATTCAAGGTTTGTACTTGATAGTACGGGTTACTTGTTGCGTAGGTTTGAAAAGTCTCCATTGCCTGTACTGGATTGAATTTTTCATCGAAACCAATCGCAAATTTAAAATGAAGTTGTTCTTTCAACTGACTATCTGGTGTGGGAATATAAGTAAATTGATTTCCAGAAGCAACACCCGGACGTCTAATTAAATCTGGTCGTCCCAAGAAACCGACCGATCTGAACAACGTCAGGGCAATACGATCGAATTGTTGTCCATCAATCTGATACTCTTTTATTCCCTTTGAATAAACAGTTGTACTGCCTCCGTCTGCATGCAAATTAGCATAATGAATCATTGGGAAAATTGCAGTTGGTTCTTCATTCCAACCAATTTCTTGCCAATCATGCAAGTGTGGATCAACGACTGGTCGTTTAATATAACCAAATTGTGTATCTGAATATGAATAATTATTTAACTGAGTATTAGACTTAATCACAACTCGCATCCGATGATCTTCTGCTTGATTGTCAATGAGCAGATGTGTTTTAACTAAGCCGCTGTCATCCAATACTAGCTGCAATTCATAATTAATTTGGACTGTCTTTTGATTTAAACTTCGTTCACTTAAATTCTTGGGTAAATCCCAAATACCCTTAATTTTTAACTGTTGACGTAAATTGCCACACTCACAACTTACCTGACTGTCTGAAAAGTTTAAATCTAAAACTTGGTTATCGTATGCTGGTGAATAGTCATAGGTATCACCTTCATCACCGTCATCTACAATTGATAAGAAATTATCGATTGTCTTGCCAGTCTGAAGATTTAATAATGCCAGTTGTCCATCATGAAATTTAATTTGATAATGAGAATCTTGAATTTGGTCACAGTCTTTTGCGGGAACTATTTCAATAGTTTTATCCGTAATCGGCTTAATATTCAATGTAATCCATTGCAAAGCAGGTATTGTAATTTGAGCCGAACAATCATAAACATAGTAATAATCATCATCAAGATATTGAGATTCATCTCGCTTAATCTGACCATGATACTTCTTAGTAACATTCCAGATATCTACAGGAATTTTGGAGTTTTCATAAAAAAGCTCAAAATTCTTTTCTTTCAAGGAAACTTTAAATTCAATATCCTTTTGAATTGGAAAAGGCAACGTGTTGAAAAAAGTTAGGTCATTAGACTGCTTATTTTTTTCAGATTCTGAAATTTTACGTGTTAAATAATCAACTGCTGAATATGATAATTGATCTGCTTCACGAAGTCGCTCTAAAATTATCTGATTCGTTTTATCACTATTACAACCACCAGCACTATCATGTGCTTGATTTCTAACAATCAATTTCCAAATCTTATCAAGCAAAGATTTTTTATACGGAATACCAACTCGATCAGCCATAGCCATTAGAGGTTCTAACTGATAAATCATCCTTCTTTCAACTTTATCGTTTAAATACTTTTGATCATATCTTGAAGAATAAATGGATCGATGTATTTTTGAAACTGAGCCACTAATGAATTCGCCTGAAACATTATCGAGCGTATTTTTATACTGTTCAATGTCTTCAAACAGTTTGGGATAGTTGCTTTCAAATAAGTATGTATCTTTATCCATTAACTGTTGATTATAGAAAGAAATTCGTTCCTTTAAATCATAATCAACATAACGCTGATCTCCACCTACTGGCAAAACGATATCATCAATCGTGGCACCATCCACAACTGTTTCTATAACTTCTGTTGCATTATCATCGTAAATTAAACCTACGCCAACAAAATAACCATCCTTAATGTTTGCCACTGTAACTTCTGAATCGTCTTCAGATTTCCAGTTGAACTCCCTGGATTTGGTTTTGTCAGCTGACAGTCCACGCCAAAACACGGCATCATGGATATCCATCCCATTGTATATTTTAGGCATATCAGCCCCTTGCCCAAACGAATCTGGTAAATAACCGATTTTTTGACTACCGCCTAATTTTTTTGCCAAGTTCATCCCTAAACTCAAATTACGAATAATGGATTCACCTGTAACAATCAACTCATCAGTTTGTGTATACCAAGGTCCAATAAACAATCGACCCGTTTGAACCCACTTAGTCAACTCAAACTTCTTTTCTGGATATGCATCTAAGTAATCCTCAAGAATACTCATTTGACCGTCTAATAAATAATAATCAACTTGTTGTTTTTCTAATGCCTTAAAAACCTCGTCCATATGATATACAAATTGCACGATGGCTTCATTTCTAGTGAAATACCACTCGAAATCCCAGTGCGTATGTTGAATTACGTGTACTTTTTTCATATCAATTCCTTTCAAAAGAGAGGCTTTTTATAATTTAAATTTCATCAACTGTTGTTGCCAAAACTACTTTGTCTTCATTTTCTAAAATAGTTTGACGGAAATTTTCATCCATTAATTTCCGTGCTATTTTACTCAACAGTTTTAAATGTTCAGTTGAGCCATTCTTGGGAATACTTAGGACAAAGGCAACTGTGATTGGCTTTTTATCTAAGGAATCCCATTCAATTGCATTTGAAAATTTCACTAAGAACAAGCCTGGCTTAACGACACTATCATCATTACTATGTGGAATGGCTATCCCATCTTTAAATCCAGTTGTAGATTCTTTTTCGCGATTCTTCAGTCCTTCATAAAAATCATTTTCTGATGTGCTATATCCGTTATAACTTACAAATTTTGCAATACTTTGAAAAGCTTCATCCTGTGTTTGACTTTCATTATCAAAAAAAATATTAGTTTGATTGAAAATTTCTTTTTCCATGTTTTCACCTACATTATTTTATTCATCAACACTCTTTGCAGCTTCAATAACTGCTGTACTACGCGTCATACCAATTATTAAAGCTGTTACACAAATACCAGCACTAACACATAATATCCATGTAACAAACGGAATTGGTTGTTCAATATATCCGATAAAAGTTCCTAATGGAGATCCAATACCACCATAAAATTTACATCCTGTTGCAGCAACTAACCCACCAGCAACAGCTGAACCTGAAACATTTGCAATAATCATTCGAAGTGGATCAGACGCCACAAATGGAATAGCTCCCTCAGTAACACCAACTAATCCCATTCCGAGAGCCGCACTAGCTGCTGCTTTTTCATCTTTAGAAAATTTATTTTTCCAAATAATTGAAGCCAACCACACACCTAACGGAGCAACTGAAATAGCTGCTTGAGCTGCTGTTCCGGGAACAAAGTTAGCATGTTGAATACCGTATTTTGTCATCGTATCTGTAAAAATAGCTGTCCCAAAAATCAAAGCTGTCTTATTAACAGGTCCACCTAAGTCAAAACCAATCATGGCACCAATAACTGCACCCAAGATAATTGGAGCACTAGCTGAATTAGCATTAATCCAATTTAGCCATGAATAAAGTCCATCCATACCACCAGCAATCGGTTTACCGATAACATAAAAGACCATTAACGATATGAACAAGGTCGCAATAAATGGAATAATCATAATTGGAACAATCGGTTGTAAAATTTTAGGCCATTTAATTTTCTTTAGAAGTAGTACAAAGTAACCAACAATAAAAGCAACTAACATGGCAGCGATAAAACCACCACCGGCTTTAGCATGTAATAGTTCAGGATCATTTGAAATATAAGCACCAATCATAGCTGGTGCAATCGCAGGTTTGTCAGCAATTGAATTAGCAACAAATCCAGCAAATAGTGGAATCATCAATTTAAAACCAACTTGACCTACTTGAAATAAATTGGACATTAGCATTCCCATTGGAGTACTTGTATCAAATCCCCATTTAACGATTCGACCTAAATCATCTTTTTGGAATGCATATAAATTGGCAATAGTTAAAATAAGTCCTGCAGCAATAACCATTGGTAACATGTATGAAATACCGCTCATGACATGAGTAAAGAAAGTAGTTTTCTCTTTATTACTACCAATCTGAATCTTACCGACCTTGCCACCTTTTTTACCAAAAACAGTTGCTTCTTTCTCAGCCTTTTCAATAACTGCTTTTCCATCATTGATTGCATCGTTCGAATCAGTGACAAAGAGTCGCTTGCCAGTAAATCTAATTGGATCAATTTTGATATCGGCTGCCACAACTACTAAATCTGCATTCTCGATATCTTCATCGGTTAATTTATTTTCGGCCCCAATAGCACCGTCAGTTTCAACCTTAACCTCGTATCCAAGCTCTTTAGCAGCTTTTTCGATTGCTTCGGCCGCCATATAAGTATGTGCAATTCCTGCAGCACACGCTGTTACTGCAACTAATTTTTTAGCCATTCTTTCATCCCCTTTGTTTTGATACTTTGATAATAATTTATAGTCAATAAATAGTAAACGCTTTCTGTATATTTAGAAACTATTTACTTATCAGCATTTATCTCTGAAATTTTTTACAAAAAAAGATACCTTTATGCAAAGGTATCTTTTCATTTTATAAATAATATTCATCAATTAATTTGATTATAAAAATTATAAGCAGCTCCAATTAAATTGGCATCATTACGATACTTAGCTGGTTTTATTTGTGGCAATACCGGAGTATCTCCCCAGGCACTCATTAATTTTGAAACAGTAGCTTTTAGATTAGCTAAAAAGTTATTATTTGCGGAAACGCCACCACCGATTATGATAGCCTCTGGATCAGTAACAAACTGCAAGTTATAAATAGCCTGCGCCAAACTATCATACATAACTTGAGCCTCTTTTATGGCACCTCGATCACCAGCATCAGCTAGTTTAAGAATATGCTCTCCAGAAAAATTAGTCTGATATCTTTGATTATATCTTTCAGCCAAATGCACTGCTGTACCAAGTGAACTCAGAGTTTGACCATTTTGGACTAACATCATCCCAAATTCACCACCGTAAAGATGGCTTCCGTAAACGATGTGATCGTCAATCACAATCGCTCCACCAACACCTGTACCTATAACTAAAAAGACAATATTATCGAAATCACGAGCAGCTCCTGTCGAGAGCTCCGCTAAAGCCGAACAACTTGCATCATTTTCCATCGTCATCTTGTAACCAGTTAGCGATTCTAATTCCTTCAAAATTGGGAATCCATGAATATATGGCAATGCACTGACACCATTAATAATTCCGCTTGCTTGATTGACAGCTCCTGGAATGCTTAACCCGATTCCTTGAACGTCATCCCCTTTAAATTTATCAGCAATATATTTAATAATTCCATAAAACTCTTCTAAAGTATCAGGGGTTTTAACATTATTTTTATTTGAAATAGCCATTTCTCGTTGATTCCACAGTCCATATTTTATAGAAGTACCGCCAATATCAATCACAATTAATTTGTCTGCATTCATCGAAATTCCACCCCAAACTTTTATTTAATATTCTAATATTAATCAAAATACTAGCTGATAAATGCGCAACTAACAACCGATTTAATTAATATTGAAAATAGTTTCAAGTGACCTGATTTTTATTTCACAGCGAGTGGAACAAAACATGGTCAGCTTTCAATCATATAAAAAATAGGACAAGCAATCCGATTTTTGGATTACTTGCCCTATTTGTATTTAAGCGGAAAATGTTATGTTTAGTTGTACGTTTATGCTACATACTTAATAACTTCCAATTCGCCTTTATTACTTATCATCGTCTTGAGATACCTTATTAGGACCATCGACAACTTTTTTTCTTAAAGATTCATCATTCTTAAATAATTTTTGAGCCTCAGATAATTTTTTAGGACTATTCTTAATTTCTTGAGAAATTTTACTAAAATCATTCTTGGCAGGATCTTCTTGATGTTTTTTGAAAAAACTCATGATAATCGCTCCTTATCCTGTTGTAACGCTAATAATTATATAACAATCGCATGAAAATGAACCTGAAAAATAAAATTAAATTTCCCCTATTACAAGGTCACTTCACTTTTAAAAATTAGTAGCTTTGTTATTATATACTAAGTAAGCTTTAAGTTTTAGGGGTTGAAAAGAAAAAATGAGTAAAAAGAAAAAAATACAAAAAACATTAGTTGAGAAAATTCTCGATAAAGAAAAAGTTGATTACATTCCAATGACTTTCGAAACAGAATCCGACGGTGATACTCAAGAGTTAGTTACCGATAAGAGTACTCGTGATGGTTATAAAATTTACAAAACTTTAGTTCTGACTGGTAATAAAACTGGTCCTTTAGTGGGAATGTTGCCATTAGACAAACATCTCAGCTATAAGATGCTAGCCAAACTCTCCGGTAATAAAAAAGTTGGTATGGTTCCATTAAAGGATCTTATTAAGACAAGTGGTTTCGAACATGGCGCTAATAGTCCCGTTGGTATCCACTCACTACACAATTATCCAATTTTCTTCGATAATGAAGCTGAACGTTCTGAAAAGATTATCGTTTCGGCTGGTAAAGTTGGTCAATCAATTTTAATTGAACCACACGCTTTAGCTAAATCCGTTAACGCTACATTTGGTGACTTTGCAGTTGATAATCCAGAATAAAAAAACGCCAATGACCAAAGTCATTGACGAATTAAATTTATACCTTATGCAGCTTTATTGTTGTTTTTTAAATTGTTAATAGCTTTTTCAATGGTTGTACCGTTGCCAAAGTTATTGCTATCGTTAACATCAACTGCGGTGAATAATTGATCCTTAAGATCTAATAAAATTCTGTATTTCATTATTCACATCTCCTTTATGTTCCGTATCAAAGGGTAGCGACTGATTGTTATACTACTTGCTTTTGAAATTAAAGTCAATCAAAAGCACTTTCACTTGACTTTATAAGGATTTCGAATAAAATTTAAGACACAATTAGAAAAGGAGAACTAAATGAATAACATTTGGAAATACGTTTTGGGCTTCTTTATTGCCCTACTACTATTCTCATTCTTCATTCACATAATATTGCCATTGATTGTTATCCTAGCAATCATCGGTGGTATCTATTATCTCTATCGAAGACATCAAAACAATAAATATACCCCTGATGGGCGTAAAAAAGTAAACTAAAACAACGAGAGTGGAACAAAACATGGTCAGCTTTCGAGCATTAAGGCAAATAGCGCTAGTAATCCGATTTTGGATTGCTAGCGTTATTTGTTTTAAGCGGAAAAAGCTATGTTTTGTTCCACGTTTATGCTGCATATTTAAGAAAAAATGGTTAAGTCATAATTCCTTTTTGTTTCTTATTTACTTGGTCGATCAATATCAGCTGTTGCCGAAATCAACAATAGAACTCCCCCAGCAACCGCGGCCGAAAGTAGCTGTGAATTGCTAAACCATTTAAAAATAAAACCTAAAAGAGCCACAACTAATAGTAAAATACCCAACCAACGGTCAAGTTTCATCAATAAATTCATTTTGCACGTCCTTTTATTATTAATTTTAACCAAAAAATACTAAAATAAAGAGTGATAAGTTTATTACTAACATTATACATTATCTTGGAGGGCTAAAAATGGATAAAGCACAAAGACTCAGTGTTTTAGATGATTTAATCAAGTTGGAAACAGTCAATGGTAACGAGGAAATTGTTGCTAATTACCTAAGGGATTTATTTGAACAAAACGGTATCAAAACAGAACTCAATAAATACGATGATAACCGTTACAACCTAATTGCTACTATCAAAAAGGGTGACGGTAACTTTTTAGGATTCACTGGACATGAAGATGTCGTCCCTACTGTTGATGACAGTAAATGGAATTATGGTTCTTTCAACCCTAAGCATATTGATGGCAAGATTTTCGGTCGTGGTTCATCTGATATGAAGGGCGGTTTAGCTGGACTTGCTATTGCTTTAATTGAATTGAATGAAGACGCAAACTTCAAAGGTAATATCAAATTCATCGCTACCGTTGGTGAAGAAATCGGTGAAATCGGTTCTGCTAAATTAGCTAAAGAAGGCTATGTCGATGACGTTGACGCTTTAGTTGTTGGTGAACCAAGTAACTCTTCATCACGCTTAGTTATGGAAAAACTAATTGGATCTGGTTTGATTGAAACTAATGGTCAAAAGCCAGAATCAAGAATCGCTGCCTTTTGTGCTCATAAGGGTTCAGTAACTTACAAAGTTATTTCTCATGGGCGTGCTGCTCACAGTTCAATGCCAGAAGTCGGTATCAACGCTTTGGACAATTTAGTTGCTTATTACAACAAACAAGCTACTTATTTCCAAGAACTAGTTAAAGCTGAAGATGATGTACTTGGCACAACTAAACCATCGGTAACAATTATGAACGGTGGTAAACAAGAAAACACTATCCCTGATTATGCTGAAATGACGGTTAAAATCAGAACTATTCCGGAATATAACAACGATAAAATCATTGCTGAATTAAAAGATATTATCGACAAGATGAACCAAGCTGACCCAAGAATGAATCTGGAATTCCAACTATCAAGCAGTAACTGGCCAGTTAAGACTGACATTGACTCTGACTTCATGAAGCTTGTTCGTGCAAGTTATAAAGATGTCTTAGGCGTCAACATTTTAACAGTCGGTGCTCCCGGTGGTACAGACGCTTCTCAATTTATCCAAGCCAATCAAAACTTAGATGTTGTCGTTGCTGGACCTGGTAATGAATCAGCTCACCAAATTAATGAGTTTGTTTTTGAAGATGATTACTTGAAGTATATTGATATTTATAAAACTATTGCTACTAAGTACTTTGGATAATCTCAATTAATTAAGAAATGAAAAAATAAACAAGTAAAAAAATAATTCAAAAATCTCGCTAACCTATTTAAGTTAGTGAGATTTTTTTGAATTCAGTACCCTTTCAATACACTGAAAGCGCTTATTAATAGAGTTTTAACCCTTGTCACTCAGAACACTGGTTATAAATAAATTAAGAATGGAATCCAAATCATTTTGCCACCAAAAAGGTATTTCTAAAAGAGGCATATCATTTTGACGACACCAATTTCTTTTTATGTCCATATTCTTTTTAAAGTTCTTATATCTAGGGCCCTGATTATTATAATGATGCACCCCATTATACTCAATAACACACATACGTTTATTTATACAAAAAACAATATCCATTCCAAGATGTAGGCCCCTCTCGTTCATCAATCCCTTGAAATGTCTTTCACGCGAATAATCATATCCCAAAGATTTTAAGTATCTACAAATATGTTGAACTTGCCAACTAGCAATTCCCCTCCGGTATGGAAAATTTTTATATTTCAATTTAGCGTTTTTTTCATATTTAAACGAAACGACGATGATCTTATCTTTGTTTCCATCACTATTGATTATTTCAATATCTCCAACGTGAATTACTTTTTGTAACTCATAGGGTAAATACCAGGAATAAGTTTTCCCATGGGTATTATATCTTCCCAGAATCACATTTTGACGTTCTCTTACAAATCGCAATTCATTCAAAATAAATTTCCTCCAAATTATAGTAAAATCGCACAATTTATTTTTTCAAACTCTTAAGGATACTCTTTGCCAAACTTACATATCTGTAAGTAAGATGTAAGTAAATCAAATGTAGAAAAATCAGCCTATTCTTTAATATAGTTGTCAGGAGGTACAGACAAATGAAGCAACTATTAAAGTTTTTGATACTACCTATGACAATTATCGGCATAGTTTACATCGGTGCCTGCGCCTATACAAAGGATCGGACAGATGAATTTTCTCAGGCAATGGGTCAATTCAACTTTCTGGTCAAAGAAGAACCACGCTTTGTCAAAATTGACAATTCTAAAAGTAAAGATGAAGACGGCTATGGCAATTATGAGTACACTTTAACCAGCTATGATAAGGATAGCAATAAACATCCCATTAAATTCACTGGTATGGGCAAATTGAAACAAGGTCACTTTTTAGAAGTTACAGCAAAAGGGGGCTATGTTATTACTTATCGAGAGGTATTCAAAAACGACATGCCAAATAATGTTTATAACAAACTTTTAACTGAATAAACACTGAATCACGCTAATGATCAAATTATATAAAAAGCACTTTTGAGAAATTGCCTCAAAAGTGCTTTTTGCTATGTCATTAATATGGTTCTATCGAGTAGTTTACTCACGCCAACTTATCAATTTGATCTTCAACACTAAGCATCTGTACAATTCCCATAGCACATTCGGTACCTTTATTGCCTGATTTACCTCCAGCACGATCAATCGCTTGAGCTAAAGATTCGGTCGTCAAAACACCAAACATAACGGGAACTGCACCCTTTAAAGATACCTGACTCAACCCTGCTGCAGTTTCTTTACAGACATAATCGTAATGATTTGTTTCGCCCTTAATAACAGCCCCTAATGCGATGATTCCATCAACCAACCCACTCTTTGATAATTTATTGACAACACGAGCTAATTCTAATGCACCAGGCACATGTACAATCATAATTTGCTCGGAAGTTACAGAGCTTTCTTGGAGCTTTTGAACCGCTCCCTGCAATAACATATTAGTAACGACACTGTTGAAATCCGCTACCACAATACCAATTTTCTTAGAACTATTAATTTGTTTAGTTGTAATTTCCTTCATTTTAATTTACCTCATTCAATAGATGATGGAATTTTTTCTTTTTCGTTTTCAAATAAGTTTGATTTTCTTTCGTTAAGCCAACTTCTAAGGGAATTCTTTGAACGACTTTAATTCCTGATTCTTGCAGTTGCTTAACCTTATCAGGATTATTGGTCATTAACTTTATCTGCTTAACACCTTTGGATTTAAGTATTTCAGCAGCTATTCCATAGTGACGCGCATCAGCTGGAAATCCTAGTGCTTGATTGGCTTCAACTGTGTCCATACCTTGATCCTGTAAATGATATGCTCGTAATTTGTTAGTTAAACCAATCCCACGACCCTCTTGTCGCAAATAAATCACCGCACCGCGGCCAGCTTGTTCAATCTTACGCAATGATTCCTGCAATTGTGGGCCACAATCACAACGAAGAGAACCAAGAACATCTCCAGTTAGACATTCACTGTGAACACGGACCAATAAAGGTTCCTTGTTATTAAAATCACCTTTAGATATTAGTAGATTTGGCTCTTTTTTTCCATCACCAAATGCCTGTAATTGAAAATGTCCAAACATAGTTGGCAAGTCAACAACCGCATACGGGCTAATCTGCGAATTTTCCTGATGTTCCCGATATTTCAAAATATCGTTAATTGTCAAAAAATTCATTTTGTTCTGTTTGGCAAATAATTGTAAATCTTTTGTTCTAGCCATGTGACCATCTTTTTTAATTATCTCGCAAATATATGCCACCGATGTTGCTCCCGCGAGTTTTGCCAAATCCACTGCTGCTTCGGTGTGACCACCACGAATTTTGACTCCATCATCTTTAGCAATGAGTGGAAAAATATGGCCTGGGTGATAGAATTTATCCCAATTGCTCGTCGGATTTGCTAACGTCTTAATTGTCTCCGCACGGTCATAAGCCGATATTCCAGTCGTAGTTGTTTTAGCATCTAGGCTAACTGTAAACGCAGTTCCGTAGGCATCTGTTCCATGGGAGATCATTGGTTCTAGAGATAATCTCTGTGCAACCTGCTGACTCATAGGTACACACAGCAATCCCTTCGCCTGAGTGATCATTTGATTAACAGTGTAAGGTGTCGCAAATTCAGCTAAACCGACCATATCTCCTTCACCTTCTCGATCAACAGCATCAGCGACGATAACTAACTTGCCTTGTTTTAAAGATTTGATTGCTGATTCGACCCTTTCGATATATCCATCTTTACCCATGATCAATCACTCCATCATTCATTTTCACAACATATTTACCTAAAATATCCGTCTCAATGTTTACTTTTTCTGCAACTTTCAGTTGTCCTAATATTGTTTCTTTCAATGTATAAGGAATCAATGCTACTTTGAACCAGTCAAGTCCAACAGCCACCACTGTTAAACTAACGCCATCTATGCCAATTGATCCTTTTTCTACAATAAACGGCATTTGACTGGAGATTATTTTAAAAGTAAATACCTTAGAAGTAGATAATTCTTCAATATTGGTCACAATAGCCGTCGTATCAATGTGTCCCAAAAGAAAATGACCATTCAAACGTTCAGTTACTTGTAAGGCTGGTTCCAAATTAACTAAACTATTTAATTGCAGTTCATCGAAAGTAGTTCTATTTAATGTCTCTGGTATTGCGTCAACCCAAAAATCATTGTTTTGAAATCTAGTGATTGTTAAACATACACCATTAATGGCAATACTTTCACCAACTGCAAAACTTTCAGGATTAATTAATTGTGACGCAATCCTAATTTGCTTAGTCCCCTGATTTTTTTGTAGTTGAACAATCTTTCCTTGTCCTTTGACGATTCCTGTAAACATCAATATACCCTCCTTGCTGAAATTTTTACATCTGCTCCTAATTGAACAATTTGTTTAATTTTGAAGTTCATCATCTCAAAAATTTCTTGTCCCCAAACACTTGGTAATCCGGTTCCCCCAATCAACTTTGGGGCAATATAGACAACCAAATTATCTACTAACCCACTTTTAATAAAATTCGCGTGGATATGACTTCCACCTTCAATCAACAAAGATTGAATTCCTTGTTGCGCTAAAAAATGGATAATTTTCTTTGGAGTCCAAGCTTCATCAACTAGGACATGGACATTTTCCGGTAAAACTTGGGTATTCTCATAACTAGTCAAAATATAAATAGGACCTTTTGACTGAAAAATTGCCTGTTGTAAATCCAGTTTTTGGGCATTACGAATCAGTACAATTCTAAGAGGTGGAAATGTAGGGTTACACCGCACCGTTAATTGCGGATTATCAACTTTCAAGGTATTCTCTCCGATTAAAATTGCTTGGTTCATTAATCGCAATTTTTGAGTATCTTGAAAAGTATCATTTCCCGTTAATCTAGTTCGTTCACCATTTCTTTGATTAATTTTCCCATCTAAAGACATGGCATACTTCAAAGTAATGAGTGGTCTGCTATTTTGGTAATAAAAATTATATGCTAAATTCATTGATTTACTATTATCCAAATTAGTTACTTGAATATCACATTGTTTCATGCGCTCAACACTTTTGCCAGCAACTAATGGATTAGGATCAATTTGACCAACAACCACTCTCTTAAATCCAAGTTCGATTATTTTGTCTACGCATGGCGGCGTTTTTCCTTGATGCCTACAAGGCTCTAGAGTCACATAAAGTGTTGCTCCAATTGCAGCTTTCTCATTTTTTAAATGACTAATTGCATCAATTTCAGCGTGTTTATCCCCAAAACGATGATGATAACCTTTTGCTAAAATTTGACCATTTTTAACAATGACCGCACCCACCAAAGGATTTTGCCAAGTCTGACCTAATCCATTTTGGGCCTGATCCATTGCTATTTCTAAATACTGCTGATCTGTCAATCTTATTCACCCCACAAAAAAAGGCCCCGCAAAAAATGCGGGGCCCCATTATTTTAATAAGCCAAATAAGACTTCTTTCGAAGACAATTTCAAATAAACGTACTGAGTACGAAAAAATCTTATTTTTCTTCTCCCATCCAGACTATACTGTCGGTTCCAGACTCACACTGGATCCACCGCAAAACGCGGGTCACGGACTTCAACTTTTAGTTGTTACCGTCGGTCGGGAATTACACCCTGCCCCGAAGAAATCATTATTTAGTTTTCAAAAAAAATAATATCACTGCAAAAATATAATTGCAATTATATTCAATAATGTTTCTTTCTTAAATTTGGTTAGACATAACTGAAATCTAAGTCATTGTAAGCTTAGAATAAAATTAAAAAGAGTAGATAAATCTCATCTGAGGTTCTTTCTCAAGTTTGGTTATAAAGAAATAGAGTCATCATCAATTTGATTATTCAAGTTGATGATGACTCTATTTCTTTTCTCTTACATTTTTAATATTTGAGTATACGCTTATGATGAAAGGTGGCTTTGTTATGGGCAAATATCTTTCTTTGAATATTAGTGATTTCTTACTTGGTAAAAATTATATTCTTTACAATTTTAGAGAATTGAATAGAAAACTTTACTTTTATATAAAGTCACGTCCACATGGTTGTGCATGTCCTAAGTGTGGTACTATCTCACATACATTTTCTGCCACATATCATCGTATTTTACAAGATACCCCCATCCATAATAAACAAGCTTACTTAGATATTGATTGTTATAAGTACAGATGTTTAAACTCTAGTTGTTCTCAAAATGTCTTTGTAGAAAGACTACCATTTGCTGGTTCTTATCAAGTCAGAACACATGCCTTAAATACATTTATAGTCGGTTGTTCCATTCTATTAAGCAATGAGAGTGCCAGTCATATACTTAAAATGCTTGGCGTAAGTGTAAGCAATGACTCAATTCAAAGGCTATATGATCAATTAAAATTTAATGATGATCCTAATATCAAGGCAATTGGGATTGACGACATTGCTATTAAAAAAGGAAATAATTATGCAACGGCAATATACAGAGTAGATAATCATCAAATGATAACTTTATTAAAAGGACGTGAAGTTCAGTCCGTCAAGGACTGGCTGAACTGTCATAAGAAAATAAGACTTGTAGCTAGAGATCGTGAAAGTGCCTATGCAACTGCTATCAATCAAGAATTACCTCAATCTGTACAAGTGGCGGACAGATTTCATCTCCTACAGAACTTAATAAGTCGTTTGAATGACATTCTTAAATTGAAGTTACCTTCCACCATTTTTATTCAGCACGGAAAAGTTATAGAGAAACCACTGCAGAGAAAAAATAGCCAAGGATTATGTCCACCAGAATTATTGGACCATTTATATTATGACAATACTCCTCCAACAGATAATAAAGAAAATAAGATATTATTTGATAATAAAAAACATAATTTTAATTCAAAACAATATAAGGCTCAAGCATCTAGGAGACATAAAAAACAAAAAAATATTAAATACATCCAGTTGAATTATAAACTGACATCAAAGTCCATCGCAAAAGCAGCTGAGGATTTTGATCTAAGTAAAATTACTGTTAAAAAGTATATGAAAATGTCTGCTTTAGAAATTCAAAAGTTGAACGCTCCACAAAATTATAAAAAACGTAGATCTATTATGAATGACTATTTGAATATTATTTTTAAAATGATGTGTGATGGACTAACTGATTCGGTAATTTACTCCTACATCATTACGCATGGATATATAGGTAACAAGAAACAACTGCACGAATATATCAGATATATAAGTGAAAATAACTTTCCGAATCGTCCATCGAGTAGAGTAGAACCTTCTCCAAAGAAGACTTCAATAATACTCATCAAAAGACATAGGTTAATAAAATATCTGTTGTCTGTAAATAAAAGTGCCAATGTAAATAAAGATTTGATTCTAAACTTATCGGTTATGGAACATGCCTATCCAATAATTAAAGTTGCTTCCCATATATTCTCAGAGTTCCATAAAATCCTGATGGGACAAAATCCTTATAAATTAGACGACTTTTTAGAAAAATATAATGATTTCATAATATCTAATTTTTGTGAGCGTATAAAAAAAGATATCGCCCCAGTCAAAAGCGCGATATCTCTAAGTATCAGTTCTGGCTTTGTTGAAGGCAACAACAATAAGCTCAAACTAATCAAAAGAATTGTATATGGTAGAAGTGGAATAGTCAACTTCCGTGAAAAATGTTTATTGGCATTTGCAGCTAGCCAAGATGATTTTAATCTTCAAAAATTTAATCCGAACTGGATCACTAATCCAGTCTAAATTTCTTATAACCAAACTTGAGAAAGAACCCATCTGAATTTATCCACTCCATTTTTATATTCAGTTCTATAACCAAAGTTGAGAAAGAATCTTAGTAATACGTAGGTAGTCATTTTTTAATTCAAGCGATTTCGATAATCATTCAAAATATCTGGCCAATCAGTTTGAATGGTATTAATTCCAAAATTTAAGATTCTTGACCAACTCCAATCAACTCCCGACAGTAAAGCTAAATTATCGTCCAATTTACCAAACAAATCAGTCTTATCATTCAATTTAATACTGTTCCCAAGGAACATATAATCACCGTTTCGATATTTATCCAATTCTGGTGCATTGATAAGCGTAAACTGTGGCTTATTTTCAATAATTTCAAATCCAATAATATTCAAATTAGGATAATCAGCCAAAATTTCCAAATCCTCTACACTAGTGACAATCGGAAAATACAAGTATTGAACTGAATGATTATTCAATTTTTCCAAATATTCACGTTTAACTGGAGATTTCAAAATAAAATATTCTCGCATTGCTTCATATCTATCTAATTCTGGCAAAAACGTATCCCAATAATCCCAAGATCGGTCAATATTTAAGAGCACATCATGATTTATATGATCATAAAAATAATCAAATGTCTCCACAGACTTAGTGATGGTTTCACCTAAAGCATTTCTAAAATGTTTAGAGTTAATCTCAGCAGTCGAAAGTTCTTGAATATTACGAGTTTCGTTCAAAAGTCGTTCTTCTCCGCCATCATGAAAAATAAAGAAGTCATTATCAGTCGACATTGAAATATCAATCTCAATCATATCAGCATGTTGCAACTGGGATACTTTAACAGCATCACTCGTATTCTCAATAACATTCCCACCATGCGAACCACGATGAACGACAATTAAAAATTTATTTTGATGTAATTTTTCTAAAAATTTATTTTTGTTAACTTTCATGTTTCATCTTTCTACTTTTAAATAGATTTCTTAGAACATTTTTCCCGTCAGCATACACGAAGAAGAAAACTAATGTATTAATTGCCATCAGTAATACCGAGTAAACAAAATTCAACGCAATACCTTCAATCCCCGCTTCTGAACTGGAATTACTTCTGATGACTACCCCAACTGGTTTAGCAATCGGGTTATACAAAAAGACGGATAAATCATAATCACTCAGTTTTCCATTAAAATTAATTGCTAACATAGCCAAAACAGTTGGCAAAATAATTGGTAGCACGACTTTAATGTACGAATACAATGGCTTAGCGCCCAAAATTTTAGCCGCATCTTCCAAGGATTGATCCACTCCATAATAAGATGCTTTCAAAAATCTAAATGTATTCGGCATTAACACAACCACGTAAGCAATTAACATAATTACTAAGGACCCAGTCAAAACGTTATTGAAAACAATACCATGTGGATGAGAGTATGTCATAACCAATCCCAAGGCAAACATTAAACCTGGAAAGACCCACGGTATATGGATTAACATTTCCAGCATCGTTGAAAATTTAGTTCTATTTTTAAAAATAAATCTAGTAACCACCAGCATCATCAACACAACAATAATTGAAGCTGCAGTTGCATAAAACACACTAGTTACAAACGGACGATAAGCTGTATCGCTAGTCAAAATCAACCGATAATTGTCCAAACTAAAACTTTTAAAAGTTAAATGTCGTGATGAGATTGTTTGGTAGTCAGTAAATGAAAATAATAAAACAATCAACAACGGCATTGTATTAATCAAAGCAAATACGTATGCTGTGACATGTGTCAAAGCATTCAATAATTTATTATGAATTTTTACCCGCTTGATTGTTGTCTTGACTTTAGAAATGGATAAAAAGTTTCCTTTCCGTTCATTTCTTTGAATTATATATAACAACACTAATTGCATCAATCCTAAAAAGAATGACAAAACGGCTGCTAAAGTTCGAGAAGATGGTCGTTGTGTGAATGTCAAAATCAACGGACTAATCGTTTCAAATTCGCGACCCCCAATCATTAAAGGTGCCGCCATAGCCATCAATCCCGTTTGGAATAACAAAATCGTACACGTTAACAAAATTGGCTTTAAAGTTGGAAAGACAACTTTTAAAAGGATTTTTAAATCCGTCTCCCCCAGACCTCTAGCAGCTTCTATTGTTTGATAATCGATATTGGTAAAAGCGTTTCGAAAAAAAATCATATATGTCGATGTACAAGCGAATGACATCAAAAATAAAACTGCACCGTAACCACGAAACCAAGCTGGATTCATATGGGGAAAGACATTCAATAAAAGTGTTGTGATAAAACCTCTGGAGCCATACGTAAACATATAACCATTGGCTAACATCACGCCCCCAAATACCAAAGGAATCATATAAGCTACTTTGATCAATTTACGACCTTTAATCTCAAAGTATTCTAAAAATAAAACTTCCAAGATACCAATGACAGTCGTCGTTATCGGCAATGTCACTGCTAAGAGAAACGAATTTTTAATTCCTCTGACAGCTCTTTGCGAACTAACAATAGCTTTTAATCTTTCAGTGGAAACTCCATCAGCCGTAAAGAAAACTGATTTAATAATCGAGAAATTGGGAATAATGACAAAAGCAAGAATAAACCATAAGAATATTCCCAGAAAAAGCACAATCCCAAAATTAACTTTTTTTAATTTTGCCATCATAGTTGAACCTCATCAGCGTAATTTAGAATGTTCTCCAAATTAATGAAAACTGATACCTCATCACCAACTTCAAATTTACCGGCAGTACTTTCACTTTGGAAAGACAAGAAACTTACACCATTAACTTCAATCTTGTAATAAGCGTACATCCCATAAAATTCTTTGGAAATTATCCGTCCAGTAATCAAGCTTTGCTTTTCCTTTGATAAATATACTTTTTCTGGACGAATATAAAATTTATTGACATGTCCAAAGTGTGACGGATTAAGACCAATTTTTTCTAAATCAGTTTTTGAGAAATAATTAGCATCCCCAATAAATTTACAAACGAATTCAGTTGCCGAATGATTATAAATCTCGTTTGGCGTTCCAATTTGATCAATTTGTCCTTTACTAAAAACGGCAATTCGATCAGATAACATCAGTGCTTCTTCTTGATCATGAGTTACGTAAACCATCGTGATACCATACTTCTTTTGAAAGTCACGAATATCTTTCCGTAAAGACTTTCTCAATTTAGCATCCAAATTCGACAACGGTTCATCCATAACTAAGATTTTCGGTTTCCTAGCTAGCGCACGAGCAATTGCTACACGTTGTTGTTGACCACCTGACATATTTGAAACATTTTTTGCTAATTGTTCTTTAGTCAAATCAACCATTTCTGCCAATTCAGCAACTCGTTTTTTAATATAATCTTTCGATTGTTTTTCGACTTTTAATCCAAAAGCAATGTTTTCATATGCCGACATGCTTGGAAATAAGGCATAACTTTGAAAAACCATTCCAACTTGTCGTTCATGAACTGGAACATCAGTTATATCTTTATCATCAATCGTGATTACACCATGACTAGTCTTTAAAAAACCAGCTAAAGCTCGTAAGGTCGTAGTTTTTCCGCAACCAGAGGGACCCAACAAGGTAAAAAATTCACCTTCCTTAACGTCAAAAGTTAAATCAGGAATCGCTACAAAATCGTCATACTTAATTTGAATATTCTTAAACGTAATCATGACATTCTTTCCTCTACTTCAAAATATTCAATTCAATGTTTTCAGCCCACTTAGCTGTATGATCATTTACGAATTCATAATCAAGCTTTTGTGGTGTAGTTTCCTTCATTACTTCTCTAACTCGTTCATTCATTGATGATTGTGCATCCTTATTTACTGGAGCAGTTCCAAACTTCTTAGCCCATTTGCCTTGGAATTCAGCTGTTCCCAACCAATCAACAAACTTTTTAGCACTAGCACTAACATGTTTTTTCTTCAAAATACCGACTTGCTCAACTGTTTGTGGCACTCCATACGGAGGATTTACAACGCCCAACTTCACGCCAAGCTTTTGTTCAACTACTGGAATGTTACTCAAGAAAGTATATGAATAATCCACATCTCCGTTAGCTAAAGCAGCGACTTCGGTTTGACCCTCAGATAAAATTGCCCCATTCTTAAAGAATTTATCTAACTCGTTCCAACCTTTATTAGAAATACCCAATTTACCATGCTTATCTTTATGGTTCATTAATTGTGTATAGACAACAGCATTTGCGGTCGCTCCACCAAGATTTGTTGGTACAATATATTTGTGTTTCAAATTACTTGTTGTATAAAGATTTTTCCAAGACTTGATTGCTTTATCTTTTTTGATTTTTTCTGAGTTATAAATCATGAATACTCGTTGTTCTGATAATGGTGCAAATTTATTGTCTTTATCAATTAAATTCTTATCAACATTGCTAAGCCACTTAGGTGAATAAGTTGAGAGCATCCCTTTTTGTTTCAATGTTGTAAACATCATCTGATTCATACCAAAAGTAACATCAGCAACTGGTGCATCTTTTTCAGCTATCAGACGATTGAATAAATCGTTACCACCCAAATCAACAACTTCCAACTTAAAGCCTTTCTTGTGCGATTCTTCTTTTAAGAAATCGCCACGGCCATTACTAACCGAATTAGAATACACAACAATTTTTTCATTCTTAGTTGCATCCTTACTTGCGCTCTGGCTGGATTTCTTCGCTCCACAACCAGTTAAAACGCCTAAAAATAGTACCGAAATAAAGAATATTTTAAAAATGTTCTTCACAATCTGTTCTCCCTTATAATGTTTCAATATTTTTCATCTTAAAAATTGAAACGTTTTAATTCAAGATGATATAATCATTATATGGAAATTCCGACAGTCTTCAACAAAATCAATGTAAAGATTGTGTAAATTTTTCAAAAAGCCCACTATACTAACCTTTTGGAGGCCATTATGAGTAACGCAACTATCAGTGACATTGCCAAAAAAGCCCATGTCAGCATCGGAACAGTTTCAAATGTTTTAAATAAAAAAGGCAATGTCAAGGTCGATACCATTCGCAGAGTTGAAGAAGCAGCCAAATCATTGAACTACTTTCGAAATGAAGATGCTTTGTCAATTCGTCAAAAAGATTCAACCGTTGTGGCTTTGGTTATGCCTAAGCTAAATGATCAGACAAATCCCCTGTATACAAATATTTATCATGAATTAAAACGACGTAATTTATCATTGAAACTATACGAAACTAATGCCAATGAAATCACTGAACAGGCATGTTACCAACAAATTAATCAGCAAAATTATCAGGCCGTTTTGGTAATCAATCCACTGGCAAGTGAAAAAACTTTGCAGACATGGTTGAACAATTCTATTCAACCGACAATTTTATCTACATCAGGATCACTGCAATTTAATCTCACTAAAATAACAAAAAAAATAGACAACAAAAATATTTTTGTTGTCAAAGATGAATTGTCATTAGGATTTTATAAATATTTTCCAAATCATCCAGTTATCGAAAACTCAATGCGTGATATATATCGTCTTTTAAAAGATCATAATAATTTCACGATAATACTCTTTGATGACAAGCTAGCAAGCCGTATCGAAAATATTTTGAATAATATGTCTGATAAAGAAATTAAAATAATTTTATTAACTTCTAAAAATATTGTGTCCTTTAAACCAACACCGAAGAAAGATATCTTTCATTACTCTGCTAACAAAACTGCTTTAGATTTTGTCAGCTCCATGGCGACTGATAAAACGCATGAAATCAACATTTATCAAACCAATTACAAACTATTTACTAATGAATCTGTCCATTCCTCCATCAATATTTTAATGCTGGACACTCCTTTTTCAGAAATTTTAGCCGGACTAATTGACGATTTTTATAGCAAATATCAAATTAAAGTAAACATCCATACTAAAAACTTTAATGAAATGCGAACAATTCTCTCCTCCAATAAATTAGAAGATTATGATTTAATTAGACTCGATATTAGTGATTTTAACTGGTATGGACCAGATATTTTTCAATCCTTGAAGCAATTTCCAAGCTTGGAAACAATTATTAAAAAATTATCTAATTGGAATAAATATATTAATTTAAACCAAATTCCATACGCACTGCCACTTGATCCAAGTGTCCAAATGATGTTGTACCAAAAAGATATTTTTGACAATTCTATATTGCAAAAACAGTTTATTGAAAAGTATAATCGTTCATTACAACCACCTACCAATTACGCTGAACTAGCTGACTTTTCAGAGTTCTTAGGGAATTTGAATATTCCTGAAAAAAATGATTTTTCGCCAATATCACTCATCAATAATACGGGTACTTTGATAGCTTCAGAGTTTCTGCCGTATTACTATTCCCTTGGTGGTCAAATATCCTATGATGACAATGTCTTTGAATTTGATGCTGAAACGTTTATTAAAACTTTTGAACTGTATAAAAAGGTCAGACAACAAAGTAGAATTACTAAGACTTCGTGGTGGGATTCTGAGACTACTGACTTTAATAACCAAAAGACCGCTCTGATTATTGGCTTTACAAATCACCTTACTAATATCAATCAAACAAATTATGGGATTGCACCGATACCAGGTAATACGCCTGCTTTAGGTGGTGGCGTAATCGGTATTAGTAAGAATTCTCATAAGACCGAAGCAGCAACACTATTTCTTCAATGGCTATATCAATATCAAATTCAACATGAAATTGCTCTAATGGGTGGCGATGTTCCGGCAAATGATTTATTCTTTGAATTAGAAATATATGAGCAATTTCCATTCCTTTCTTATTCAACAAGGCTTTATTCGACTGGTAAAAGAAAGACTAAGTTGGATGCTAATAAACCTATAAACACCCTTTTGTTCGAAAAAATCATTGGTACTCAAATTTATAATGGGATTGAAAATAAATTGAATCCAGCTACGGTTTTGTTGAACTTGAATAATGATTTAATTAAAAATCGCTCAAAATTAATGGGAGGTAATTATCATCATCATTCGAAAAGCTGAATTAAATGACTATATAGCCATTCAAAAAATCAATACCAACAGTTTAGGTTATGAATTCCCTTTAGCAGAAACTAAAGAACAAATTCAAAAAATCATCAATTTACCAACGACAGTCCTTTTTATCGCTGAAAGTAATGATGGGGTTGTCGGATACATTCAATTATCTGATTATGAAAATACTTATCACAAGAGCTTAAAAAATATCGTCACTTTAGCCGTTGATTCTTCTAAACAAGCTCAGGGTGTAGGCTCACAACTGTTAGCTGCAGGTGAACAATGGGCCAAAGAAAATGGTGCTGATGGCATTCGACTCGTGACCGGATTTGAAAGAAAAGCTGCTCGTAAATTTTATGAGAAAAATGGTTATCAAGTTCGAAAAGATCAGACAAATTATATTAAATGGTGGAAATAGTATCTGCCTACCCTTCCAGTAATAATCAATTTGCTGGAAGGGTATTTTATTTTGATAATTGATTGGTAACGTCTAGTGACTAAATTGGAGCTATAATAAATAATATAATATTTGGAATTGGAGAAATTATGCGCAAAACATTAAGAATTATTTTAATACTCGTGTGGATTATTCAAATTGTTCTCTTCATACTTGTAGCAAAGAAAAACGGTCTATCAGCTGTCACACCAATATTTGCCTATAATCGTCCTCAAGGAATCTTCGGCTGGACATTTACAATCACATTATTATTGTCAGCAATACACATAATTTATTATCGATTGATTGCCTCGACCAAATAAAGATAAACGGCAATATTCTTGAGTAACCGTTTGCATTGTCATACTATTAAATGGTAAGAATACTGGGAGGTTAAGAATATATGTACACTGCAGCAAATAATCGTTATGAAAATAATACCGTTCGCCACGCTGGTAAAACTGGCTTAATGTTGCCACCTATCTCACTTGGACTTTGGCGCCACTTTGGTAGTGCCGATCCATTGAGTGATCGTCGTGACGTGATTTTACATGCTTTTGACAAAGGTGTTTTTCACTTCGACGTTGCTAACCACTACGGTGATGGTAACGTTGGCTTCGGTAGTTCTGAGGAATTACTCGGACAAATTTTAAAAGATGATTTGAAACCTTATCGTGATGAACTAGTTATTTCAACTAAAGTTGGTTACGAAATTCACGACGGCCCTTATGGTATTGGGACTTCACGTAAGTCACTACTTCAAGGTATCAATGATTCATTAGCTAGACTAAACTTGGATTACGTTGATATCTATTATGCACACAGATATGACGATAAGACTCCGATTGAAGAAACAGTTCGTGCCTTAGATGATATCGTTCGTTCAGGTAAAGCTTTGTACGTTGGCGTTTCGAACTATGAAGTGCCTGAATTGAAGAAAGCTATCGCATTATTTAAGCAACTTGGCACACCATTTGTCTTAGATCAAATGAGTATGAATCTCTTGAACGACCACGTTGAAACAAGTGGCGTTGCTCAAGTGCTAAGAGATAATGGTGCAGGTGCAATTGCTTACGGGCCACTTTGTGAAGGTCTTCTATCCGACCGTTATCTTGGCGGAATTTCTAAAGATTTTAGTATTCATCACACTAACGCCAGCTTACTAGACAATGGACCAGAGGCCTTAGTTGCTAAGTTGAATAAATTGAATGACATTGCTAAAGACCGTGACCAAACACTCAGTCAAATGTCATTAGCTTGGTTACTTCGTGATCCCGTTGTTGCTAGTGTTATTATTGGTACTACTAGCAATGAGCACTTGGATGAAAATCTCAAAGCACTTGATAATCTTGAATTTTCGACTGATGAAGTTGAACAAATAAACAATTTAATTAAATAAAAAAATGAACTCTTAACTGAAGCAAATTCAGCATAAGAGTTCATTTTTTTCATTTCTTACAAAACAAATTTATTAATAACTTCAGCTAAAGCATCCTGATTGTTATTAGCTTTCGTCACATATTTGGCAACATCTTTTACAGTATCAATTCCATTAGCAACACTAACAGGTAATCCAACAGCCTTTAACATTGGCAAATCATTACTATTATCACCTGCAGCAATAATTTCATCTGGTTTGATACCGAGTAATTTACCTAATTGGACTGAGGCACTGCCTTTATCAATTCCCGCTGGATTAAATTCAACATAACGACCGGAAGAAAAAGTAACCGCTAGTTTACTTGAGTCAACTTTATTTAAAACCGCATCACGCATTGCTTTACGTTCATCAACTGTTGGCAAAGCCATGATAACTTTCATAATATTTTGATTCTTAAATTGATCAAAATCAGGTGTGTCCATAATTTCAAACGATACACCTCGCGTCTTCAAGTATGACGAATCATCAGCAACTGGATTGTAAATATATAATTTATCTTGCGTATAGACATGTGTAGCAGCATCATGATTACTTGCTCCGACTTCGAAAACAGCCTTAGCAACTTCAAATGGCATCGCATTAACAATCAATGGTTTGTTATTCTTATTTTCCAAAACTAATCCACCATTGTAAGAAATTGAATATTCATTTGGTTGGTCACGTAAGTGCATTGTTTCTAAATCATTTTGAAATGACGTATAACTGCGACCGGAGTTCACTACAAAGTGAACCCCTTTAGCTGTGGAAGCTTGAATGGCTTCAGCATTTTTCTTAGAAAGACTTCCATCATCATTCATTAACGTTTCATCAAGATCGCACACAATCATTTTATACATAGTAAAACCCTCTCACCTTTAAAGATTACCTATTAACCTTAGCGAAATATTGATGTAAACGCAACCACTGTGATTTTATTAATTAACTAAAAATTGAAAGGTTCAAACACACTCTAATCCTTGGTACTGTGAAATCCAATAATTAAAATAAAACCATGTATAAACATATCAAAATATGTATCCAACTATCAAATCAAGATAATTCTTTTCTATTTTCACCTATTGAAAATTCACAATCACTAGTCTTTATATAAAAATTTTTTATCGACATTTCTATTCAAAATGTCGACCTACAAAAATAGTTTGCTGCAAACTCAAATCATATATAAATTTTCGACTTTCACTTAATGTAATCTCATTTTGCCAATAAAGTTGTCTAACTTGTTCAATTTCATTAGCAAACATTTGCAACATATAAAAACGTTCTTGATTGATAGTTTCCAGATTCAAAGTTTCATCATGACGAGTACTATAAATTCTAGCTAATGTATTAGCTGTTACAGATTGTAAATTGGTATCCTGTTGCTTCAAAAAATCCATAATCAATTCATAGCTTACCGATTCTATTAATTGTCGTTGTTTATATAGAATACTTTGTTCTGACTTTATATTTGAAACAGACTGACGGTGGTTTATAACTTGAAACCAATACATTAAAGATGTCCACGGTGTTAATTGCTGATTTAATACTTCACGAGCAATAATATTTTGATGATATTTAGCAATATTAGTAGACACAAGTTTTTGATTGATCAGTGTATTAACGACTTGCTGCTCAATATTTTGCGTATCTTGAAAAAGATTCATTAAATCACGTTGCTTTAATTTAGTCATTGGACGTTGAGTAACAATGATTGGATACAAGAAATCAAAAATCACTGTTGGTAATTTCTGAGATTTCAGATTTTGAAGTGTATTATCAACCAATCCATTCCATATTTCGATATCCCTATTATTTGGTTTGGTCGAAATAGAAGTATTTCTTACTATTTTTGAAGTAAAGATAATTGGAACAATCATACTTAACAAAATCACAAAAATTGTGATTAATACAATTGCTGAGCGTAAAGAAACTGATACTCCTGGTAGGTCTTGTGGAATTGAAAGTGCCATCATTAATGTAACAGTACCATGGACACCATTAATGCTGGAAAGTAAGCTTTTTTGACAACGTTTTTGCCAATCATTATCATTTTTCGACTTCATATAAAACCAAGTGAATCTAACCATTGCAAGTACTAAATATAAACTAATGCTGATAATACCGATAATTATCACATTTATTTGAAGTGTAGTGCTTAATTGATAAATAGTCAGCAAATTAATACCTAAAATGATAAAGACAACACCATTCAATACAGAACTAATCATATTTTCAACAGTATAAGTACTATTTTGAATCCGAGCTGTACTTAATTGCCAATTTCTTTGTTCCCAGGTTCGTAACAATCCAGCTGCAACGACCGCCAAAATTCCAGACATATTCAATTCTTCTGCAATAAAATAAACAATGTACGGAGTTACTAAAATAAATGGCACAATCACAATATTAGTATCTGAATGATGCATAATCATCCAACGACGGATTGTCATAAATCCCCACCCCAGTAGTAAGCCCAGAATAATACCACCTAGAAATACATAACCGAAGCTGGTCAATCCTCCAAAAAAAGAAAAATGACCAGTAATTAATGCTGATACAGTTAGATTGAAAGCTACCAATCCCGTTGCATCATTTAATAATGACTCATTTTTAAGTGTGGTATCTACTTCGTTAGGTAAAGATAATCCTGCAGTGATTGATTGATAAGCCACGGCATCAGTTGGCGATAAAATGGCTGCAATCATAAATCCACCGAACCAAGTCAGTTCTGGAACAATAACATGTGCAAATGTACCCACTACTAAAATTGACATAAAAACTAGGTTAACAGCCAACGATAGTGTGGAACGTAAAGAATAAGCAAAGCGACCCAAGTTTAATTTACGACTATCGCTGAACATTAGCGTTGAAATAATAACTAGTAAAAACACCTCTGGGTCAATGTTCAAGTTAGAAAATAATGGTAAGAATGATAGACCAAACCCCAATGAAATTTGATAGACTGCCAATGGTATTCGTTTAAATCGATCAAACAATAGTTGTGCCGGAATAACAGCTAACAATAACAACATAATCGTAAAAAATAACCGCATAATGCCCTCCTCTTATAAATATGAATCGTAAATTATTGTGGTAGTTTTACTCCAGTAATTTTCTCTAAAGCTATTAAAAACTTATTTTGAGTAGCCTGATTATCAACTCTTGAATCATATCGATCTGGTTTCATGTGATGATAATATGTCCCAGAGATACCAGCATCATCAAGTGTCGCCAACCAGACTTGAGTTGTATATCCAAGCGTTAAATCATCGTTAGCAGCAGGGCCACCCATTTTTGTTGGTACCCAGCCCGGATCAACAACCGTTGTCGTAACATCTGACCATAAACGTGCTAACAACTTTGCAAATAACAAAATTTGTAATTTCGAACCCGAGTAATCTAAGTTAGATAAGTTTTTTAAATCCAAGCAACTACCGTAGTGCATACCAGAAGAAATGTAAATTAAGCGTTTAGGTTTCTTAACTAGAGCCGTTAATAAATATGGTGCTAACACATTCACCTGAAACGTTAACTTTTTATTTCCTGTATATACGCCAGCATTGTGGATAATTGTGTCAAATGGTCCCAAATCATTAATTTGTTTTACCAAGCTTTCAATCTCTACTTGAGAGCTCAAATCACCAATTACAACATTCTTAGCTTGTGGTAATTTAAGTTTCACCTCTTCAGCACGCTGCTGATTTCGTGCATGTAAAACAACTTCATTACCTTCTTTAATTAAACGTTTTGCTGTTAAAAATCCTAAACCATCAGTTGAACCCGTAACAAAAATTTTTGCCATAATGATAACCTCCTTAAATTTTAAAACTACATCTAATAGTCACTTCATCGGCGTGCGTTGCTAATACCTCTAACTGATCCACTGGTTCTCCCAATAAATATAAATCGTTAGGTGCGGGAATAGGGCTTTTTCTATAATAAATGGTTATAGTCTGAAGCTTTGGCACGTAGTAGAGTCCAGGTTCCGGTAGACCCTTCAATCGTTGACTTTGTGTAAACTCTAATTTATTGGACAAGTAGCCCCAGTAATGTGTATCCTCGCCTACGTATAAATCTAATTGTTCTGGTAAATGTCTCAGAAAACTCTGGCTAAGAATATTTGCGGCCATTTGAATGCGATATTCTTCTTGTCTATTTTGTAATTTAATAGTTAACGTTATTATCACCCTCCTTATCTCGATTACTTTACAAAAACTATATTAACAATTAAATTGATGCCTTCGAAGGTCTCAAAATGCTAAGAGGGCTTTAACTACAGGGTAAAGCACAGGTAAAAAAAGGGATTCCGAATCTCTCAAAAGTCTATTAAAAAACCTAAGAGTGGGACAAAAAACGGTCAGCTTTCGAGCATTAAGGCAAACGGCTCCAGTAATTTGATTTTATTTCTTTCTTACATTTGGTTACTTTTACAAAAGAACAAAAAATAAGAGTAAATAAGTTCCTATGGAATCGGAGGATTTATTTACTCTTGTTTTTTAAGATATTCATATTCTAACCAAGTTTGAGAAAGAACACGACTTTGAATTGCTGGAACCATTTGAGTTAAGCGGAAAAAGCTATGTTTTGTTCCACGTTTATGCTACATGCTTAGAAAAAAACAGTTATATCACAACCCATCATCCTAAGCAAACAACCCATAATTTTAAAATATTCCAGATTTCATACAATAATGTAATACCGACAATCAGAATACGATTAACAATTCGTTTCTATTCCGATAATAAACCTCCTGTTGTCTACCTTGAGGACACCAGTGTAATTCGTTGACGAATATACGATTTTGATTCGATAATATCCAACAATGCTGTGGCGAAGTCCATGTAACTGATATAACTATCATCATCACTAGTATCTAGAAATTCTTCACCATCAATACGATATTTTCCAGTAGCGACACCATCTGGATCATAATTGAATGCTGGTGTTACATAGGTCCAAGCTAAATCTGAATACGAGCGTAATCGATTCAAGCTTTCACATAAAACATCAGCTAATGGCAACATTTCAGCTGGGTAATTTTCACGATCTTTAAGTTGCTTAGTATGTATTTTGTTAATATATAGCGTTCCAGCACCACCAATTTTTAAATAACGCGTATTTGTTGTGCGTAACAAATTAGCCAAATGCGAAATACCATCGGTATGTACTGAAAATGTTGACGGTGTCCAAGCGCTGACAGCATCAATGACGGCATCATATCCGGCAATGTCATCAAACGTTAGTTCCATTAAATCCTTAATTAAAATATGCTTTGTTGGCAGTGTAATATCATCGTGCCGACGGTGAGCAACCGCTAAAACCTCATGTCCACGTTCACTGGCAGCATTAATAATTGCCTGTCCAGATTTTCCATATGCTCCTAGTACAACTAATCTCATTCTATTCACCATCTTCCCGAAAATCAAAGTCACCAGTTTTGACAAATTTAGCAAACATTTCCACTGTTTCAGGATTATGAGGACTAAAAAATAACGTTTCCTCATTGTCTAGAGCTCGAACAGATTTTAAATCTTCATCGGTCAATTCAAAGTCACAAATGTTTAAATTTTCTGCCATTCTATCCTTATGAACAGACTTAGGAATAATAATGACGCCGTTTTGAGTTAGATATCTTAATGCAACTTGGGGCCCCGTTTTACCGTACTTCAAGCCAATGTTTTTCAAAGTTTCATTCTTAAAGAAATCATTTTTACCTTCAGCAAATGGTCCCCAGGATTCAAGTTGGGTATTGTATTTATCTAAGTACTTACGCAATGACCACTGTTGATTAAATATATGCGTTTCCACTTGATTAATTGCGGGTGTAACCTTACTAAATTGGACTAAATCAACATATCGATCAGGCATAAAGTTGGCAACGCCGATTGCTCGAATCTTACCCGCTTCATATAAATCTTCTAATGCTCGGTAAGCACCATAATAGTCACCATATGGTTGATGTAGTAAGACCAAATCAATGTAATCCGTTTGTAACTTCTTTAATGATTTCTCAACAGAATCCTTTGCAGCTTCATAACCATAATTACTAATCCAAACTTTGGTAGTAACAAACACATCGCTACGATCAATACCACTTTCTTTGAGTACAGCACCTACAGCCTCTTCGTTGTAATAGGCTTGGGCAGTATCAATCATGCGATATCCCGTTTCCAAAGCATCTAGTACGGCTTGTTTAACTTCATCGAAATTACCTGCATCTAGAACTCCTAATCCTTCTTGAGGCATTTCAATACCGTTATTTAACTTTACCATTGGTACATTTGTCATTATTGTTTCCTCCTAAAAATAAAGTATCTTAAAAGATTGAGTCAACATGTCATATATTTAATTACTACTTGGCATCAAATGCGACATCAATGTTTCAACAAAAGCTATCTTATCAGCGATTTAATTGACAGCGAAGTGACCAAAATGTTTAAATTGCATTAACTTTAAGTTAATGGCTAGGAGAATGTACTATGATTAATCAAATTTATATGACCTTTTTACAAGTTGCCCAAAGTGGTAGTTTTTCAAAAGCATCCCAACAATTATTTATTTCACCAGTTTCCGTCATGAAACAAATAAACAACCTAGAAATACAGTTAGAGGTGCCACTTTTCAAAAGAACCACCCAAGGAGTCACACTGACTGCAGCTGGTCAGAGTCTTTTTGATTCAGTAACTAAAATCAACGTTACTGCTAATGCTGCCATTGAAAGTGCTCGTTCAGCGGGCCAACAGGAAAAGGAAATTATTAAAGTAGGTGCTTCCATTATGCGTCCAGGTGTGCCACTAGTTGAAATTTGGCGTAAATACAGTGACGCTCTACAAGACTATAAATTACAAGTGGTTCCAATCAGCGATGATGATATTACTTTGAAAAGTCCATCAGCAGAGATTGGAACTCAAATCGACTGCGTTGCCGGACCATCTGATTCTTTACAATGGCAAGAAAATTACAGTGTTCTACTATTAGGTATGGACAAATTCCGTTTGGCCGTCCCACGAACGCATCGATTGGCTGATAAAGAACGACTAACTTTTGCCGATTTAGATGGTGAAACTATTGTATTCCCACCACGTGACCAAGCCTCAATCATTGAAAAAATCTGTCAGGATATAGAAAATAATCACCCTAAAATCACAATTATTAATACAACTCGTTTTTATAACACAGATGTCTTTAATGAATATGCAAATTCTAATAATCTACTATTAACACGTGACATCTGGCAAAATCTGCATCCATTAATGAAGACCATCCCAGTTGATTGGGACTACGAATCACCATACGGCTTAATTTACGCTAAGGAACCGTCTGATAAAATGAAACGATTTGTTTCCATTATTAGTCATGAATTAAATTAACAAGGCACACACGAAAAAAGAGTGAAAATCAGTTTACGATTTTCACTCTTTTTTGTCAAAAAATTATTTTTGCTGAATGGCATTAACTAGTGGTTAATAAGTCTTTAGCTTTTTGAGGGCTTCGATTAGTTTGCATTTGCTAGTAATATAACCTTTGTTCAAAACGATATATTTCAAATCATAAATTTAAGGAGAAACATATAATGACTACAAATAAATTACAAAATAAAATTGCGGTTGTAACCGGTGGCGGTTCAGGAATTGGTAAAGAAATTGCGTTAAAGTTAGCCCAAGAAGGTGCCCAAGTTACGATTATTGGACGAACTGAAGCAACTTTACAAGATTCAGCGAATCAACATACAAATATTAATTACCAAGTAACAGATGTCACTTCTAAAGAATCCGTGGCTGCTTTAATGGACAAAATAAAAGCTAATTACGGTCATCTAGATATTCTTGTCAATAACGCTGGTGTCGCACCCGTCACACCCCTAAGTGATGTTAAAGATAAGGAGATCACCACAACTTTCAAAATAAATGTATTTGGTATCATTTACATGACTCAGGCAGCTTTACCGTTATTAAAAGTTAACCAAAGTAACATCATCAATATTTCTTCGACTGTTGCTGATCGACCAATGGCTAATATGTCCGTATATTCCGCAAGTAAAGCTGCTGTTCGGGCGTTAACCGTTTCATGGGCTAAAGAATTGGCACACGATAATGTTCGAGTAAACACCGTCAATGTTGGACCTATCGAAACACCAATTTATGACAAAACAGATCTAACCCCTGAAGAAGCTAAAGCACATCACGATGGTGTTGCTAAAAATATCTTATTAGGTCACTTTGGTCAACCAGCTGATATTGCAAATGCCGTAGCATTCTTAGCATCTGATGATGCCGAATTTGTCACAGCGGCGGACTATAAAGTAGACGGTGGCTTTCTAGCCTAATTTATAGCAAGAGAGAAACAAAATACCTTTCGTAGTCGCATTTTAAAGTATTAAAGTGAAGGTATTATTAAAGCACAAAAGTTAACTAATCTCATTCAAGAAATTGCAGATAAAATGATACCTCTCCAGTTCAAATTTCGTTGGCCTGGTTATTGAATCAAAAATCTTGGATTGTCCAGTAGCAAAACTTAATAAACCGCGAAAAACGCTAGTGCTACAGATATTACGTAAATTGAAAATGAGTTAAGACAAGTATACACATTTTCAATTGAATAGTGTTACATTCGATTACTGAGGTTCTTTCTCAAACTTAGTTACTTTTAAAAAGAACGACAAATAAGAGTGAGTAAATTCCAGTTTTACTAGGATTTATTCACTCTTATTTTTTTCAATCATACCCTAACCAAGTATGAGAAAGAAACTTACTGATTTTTGCTTTAAAACTAACCATGTTCCTATTTTCTAATTCAAAGTACTCATATCAATCACAAACCGATAATGCACGTCACTATCAATCACCCGTTGATAAGCGGCTGGAACATCGTTGATTCCAATCATTTCAATCATTGGTTTAACATCATTTTCAGCTGCAAAGTTTAACATTTCTTGTGTCATAGCAATTCCGCCGACATTGGAAACGGTCATTGTCGCTTGCTTATTAAACATATTTAAAATATTAAACTCCTGCTCCTCTGCTGTTAAACCAACAAAACAAAAGATACCGTTAACATTCAACAATTTGAGATAGTTATCTAAATCCAATTTAACTGCCACAGTATTCAAAATAAAATCAAATTTACCAGCCAACCGATCAAAATCATGATCAGTTT
This sequence comes from Companilactobacillus nantensis DSM 16982, assembly GCF_001435815.1. Taxonomy (GTDB): domain Bacteria; phylum Bacillota; class Bacilli; order Lactobacillales; family Lactobacillaceae; genus Companilactobacillus; species Companilactobacillus nantensis. The sequence continues at coordinate 152,680 of NZ_AZFV01000001.1, forward strand.
TCAAAATCTCATAACTGTTTGCCCCAAATTGGTTGGCCTCATTTCGTTTGCTTTCTGAATGGCCCAGCACGGTAACTTCTGCTCCCATCTTGCTGGCAAACTGAACTGCAATATGGCCTAAACCACCCAATCCAACGATTGCTACTTTAGAACCTTTACCAACACCATATCGTTTTAACGGATTATAGGTTGTAATACCAGCACAAAGTAATGGACTAGCAACTGCTAAATCAATTTTATCCGGAATATCCAAAACAAAGTGATCTTTGACAACTAACGATTGTGAATAACCTCCAGCAGTGATGTTACCTTCATAATCAGGCGAATTGAATACTGCAACAACACCTTTTTCACAAAATTGTTCTTGACCAGCTTTACAATATTTACACTTACCACATGAATCTACAAAACAACCTACTCCAACGCGGTCGCCAACTTTATGATCTTTAACATCCGAACCGACAGCGCTCACAATACCTGTAATTTCATGTCCTGGCACAACTGGATGTTGAAAATTATCTATCATTTCGACTTGAGCAATATCCGAATGACAAATACCACAATATTTTATATCAATCGCAACATCATCTGGTCGTAAAGAACGTCTTGTTATTACTGTATGATGAAATGAATCAAATGCTGAATGATCTGCTACTAAAGCTTTAACTTTTTCCAATTTATTCACTCCTATTGTTCAAATGTAATTCCATGTAAACGATAAACCTCATTCAAATCATGAATATTTAAAATCAAAGGCTTTTTTTGATCAAGATGTTCGATTTGAATCATATCTTGGTCCGATAATTCAAAATCATCAATATCAAAATTTTGTTGAATCCGTTCTAAATGAACCGACTTAGGAATCGCAATAATATGACTCTGATATAACCAACGCAAAACTACTTGAGCTGGTGTTTTACCATATTGTGCTCCAATTGTTGAAAAAATTTCATTATGGAAAATACCTTGCCGACCTTCTGCAAAAGGTGCCCAAGCCATTGTTCTAATTCCATAGCAATCCATAACTGAACGTAATTCTTTTTCTTGCCAAAATGGATGCATTTCCACTTGATTAATAGCTGGAACTATTTCATGTGTCAAAATTAAATCTGCCAAACGATTAGCTTCAAAATTGCAAACACCAATTGCTCTAATTTTTCCAGATTGATATAGTTCTTCCATCGCACGCCAAGCCCCATGATAATCACCATAAGGCATATGAATTAGATATAAATCTAAATAATCTGTTTGCAAATTTTCTAATGTTTTGGCAAAGGAAACCTTCGTTTTCTCGTAACTAGCATCTTGAATCCAAACTTTAGATGCAATAAAAATTTCATCACGGGGTACGCCACTCTTTTGAATCGCATTACCAACAGCAGTTTCATTTCCATACGTTGCAGCGGTATCTAACAGGCGATAGCCAGTTGTTAATGCATCAATAACACTTGTCTCACATTGCTTTAAATCAGTTATTTGAAATACTCCATAACCTTTAGCTGGCATTTCCACACCATTGTTTAACTTAATTGTTCCCATTAAATAACTTCCTTTCTACATCCAACTCGGTTTATCACCATTTGTATTGGGTTTACTCAAACCAACACTTGCTTTTTGATATTGTTCAGGATTATTAATAACCTTTAAAGCAAAATCAGCCACACTAGCTCGTGATACTTCTGTCCCTGTTAATGGTTGATTTAAATTTTTTTCTTCATAATCAATTTCATCATTATTAGTTAACCATGAAGGTCGAATTTCCGTATAAATCACTCCTGAATCAATCAATAATTGAGCCGATTTACGAAAACCTGGCAAAAATGCAGCAATCGCTTGTTCATTCCATTGACCAAATTTACCAGATAATTCATGGTGAGCACCTAAGGCACTGATAAAAATTAATCGTTGTTTATTCGTTTGTCTCATTGCTGCCAAAATACTCTCTGTTTGGTCAGCTAAATTAGTTCCGCCAACATTTGAATATATAATGTCAGCAGGTTTCATAGCATTAGCTAATTCGGTAGTCTCCAAAACATCCCCATCAACCAAAGTGACACGTTTGTTATCAGAATATTCATCTAAACGTTTCGCATTTCTCAAAAATAAAATCAACTCATCATCTGTTTCATTCAAAAGACGCTTAGTTAAAATTTGAGCTGTGGCACCATGAGCACCAACAATCATTACTTTTTTCATAAAATAAAACCTTCTTTTTTATTGTCTAGGTACAATATTTAAAGTTGAACTTTGTGGTCCTGACTGAAGCATGGGTGCTAAATAGGCACTGTCCGCATACTTAATCTTATAAGCTTGATCGATTTGCTTAATTAACTGACTATCAGTAATTGGTTTAAAACTAATTTCAAAGTTCCCACCAGCTAAGTGCATTCGACCGGCTTTTTGTTGCACCGCTGACCGATACCAACGTGATTGTTGTCCATTCCAGGCTCGAACATATAATTTTTTATCAACGACGACTGACCAGATCCATGTTGGTGTTCCATAAGTTTTTCCATCACTGTAAAATGGTGAAATTCTTAAATCATCAGCCTGAGAAAATTGTTCCATCTGTTCATCACTCAAAGTTGAAGTTTTGATTTCTTTCATAATTGATTCCTCCATTAAGTCCCTGTCGTTCACAAGTAATACCTTAAGGCTTGACATGTGTCATGTCTAATGCTTAGGTTTAATTGAAATATATGTTTTTTTGTTATAGGAGGTAATTATGGAATTACGTGTACTCAGATACTTTCAAGCTGTCGTCCGTGAACGAAATATCAGCCGTGCTGCTGAACAACTGCACGTTTCTCAACCAGCCGTATCTCGTCAGCTGAAAAGTTTAGAAGATGAATTAGGAGTTACTTTGTTTGAACGTGGTAGCCGTAATATTGAATTGACAAGCAGTGGCGAATACTTCTCAGCACAAGTGAATCAGATCTTATCATTAACTGATAAAACTCTGAAGAATATCCATGAAGATCAAGATATTACTGGCTCAGTCGTTATCGGTGCTGCTGAAGCTCGTAGTTTTATCAATGTTGCTCAATCGATTCACGCTTTACGAAAATCCTATCCACATATTCAGACTAATATTGTTAGTACTAATGCTGATGAAATCCGTTCACAATTGAAATCAGGAGTTTACGATTTTGGCGTCGTCATGGAACCTGCTGACAAAAGTGATTATGACTTTATAAGTTTGCCAGGTGAAAGTCGTTGGGGATTATTAGTTCCTAACAGTTCACCACTTGCCAAAAAAGACCACTTAGCATTAAGTGATCTCGAAGGCAATGACATTATCATTTCCGGTCAAAAAGGAATGTTAAATTTATTAAAGAGTTGGTATGGTGAAAGTAAACGCAAATTCAATATTGTGGCAACTTATACCTTGCTGTATAACGCTTCTCTACTAGTTTCGGCTGGCGTTGGATATGCACTTTGCCTAGATGGTATTATCAATACCAATCAATCTGATTTAAATTTTATTCCCTTAGAACCACGACACACAGCTGGAGCCAGTTTAGTTTGGCAAAAGGACATTCGACTTTCATTAGCTGCCGATGCATTTCTTAAACAAATAACTTCTGATCTTAATTGATACTTTACGTTATATTAATTTAATGAGTATGTTTTGTAGTTATACTAATCCATTGATTGTAAGTATTAGTAATTTTAGGATTTCCTTTTTATAATGAATTTATCAAATAACAAAAGAGGAATATTATGGATAAAGAAAAGGATTTACCAACATATCCTGCTGGTATTAAAAATGTTCAATCAAGAAATACTGACCTACCTACTGGTGATCAAAGTAATGGGGCTGATAATTGGTATACAAGTGACAAGTTTGACAAAACTCCAGTAACTTTTAAGAATCTTTATGGCATGTCAATTGCTGGCAATTTATTTACACCAAAAGATTTAAATAAAATGATAACTCACCCTGCGATCGTGGTCGGTGCACCAAATGGTGCCGTCAAAGAACAATCAGCTAATCTGTACGCTACTAAAATGGCTGAATATGGGTTTGTAACTTTATCATTTGATCAAGTTTTCTGGGGTGAAAGTGATGGTTCTCCTCGAAATGCCATGGCCCCTGACTTATACTCGGAAAGTTTCTCAGCCGCTGCAGATTACTTCACAAAATTAGAATACGTTGATAATGACAAAATTGGTGTTCTTGGTATTTGTGCCTCTGGCAGTTTTGCTTTAAACGAGGCTAAAATTGATACACGACTCAAAGCAATTGCTACTGTTAGTTTAACTGATATGGGTGCAGTTGCCCGTGGTCAACGGGATGCTATGGGTAAAACTGCCATGGTTGACCAAGCTTCAAATCAACGTACTCAAGAAATGGCTGGACAAGCGATTGCTTATACAAGTGGAACCCCAGAGGAAATCAATGAAAATTCTGATGCCTTCTCTAAAGAATTTTATGATTTCTACCGTACACAACGTGGTGCCGCTGCAACAACTACTCACCCAACATTAACCAGTTTTGCTAAATTGCTAAACTTTTACTCATTAAGTGACTTAGAAACTGTTTCACCACGTCCATTACTATTCATTGCTGGTGAAAAAGCTATTTCCTTTGGGTTTAGTGAGGATGCTTATAAAGCTGCCAATGAACCTAAAGAACTTTACAAAGTGCCTAATGCTGGACATGTAGATTTATATGATAAAACCGATTTAATTCCATTTGCCAAATTAAATGATTTTTTCAATAATAATTTGTAATTTAGAATAAACACCACAATTAAACTTTATATAAAACCCTTCTTGAAATCATAATTATTTCAAGAAGGGTTTATATTAAAAAGAGTTTTTTACTTGACAAAAAAATAGTTAAGTACTAAACTGTAAATAACTTAACTAAGGAATTCAGTTCGTAATTTTGCTGACGAGTTCAAAAATTCCGAATTTCCACCACTATATGCGCTTATATGTAACGCAGGTTTAAATCCTACAAATTTAACTTATACTAAAGAAGGATTTGAAACGACTTTTTGAGTAAACTATCTAGGACATTTCCTTCTGGCAAACTTATTATTAAGCTCAGTCGTTGATAATGGACGAATCGTATTCGTTTCTAGTGACACACATAATCCACCAAAGATTTTCCCATTTCCTGCCCCAGAATTTACTGATATCAATAAATTAGCACATCCACAAAAAGATGATAATTCCATGTCTCGTTATCCAACATCTAAATTACTCGATTTAATGGCCGCTTATATTTTTTCTGAAAAAATTAATGAACAAACTGACAAGCATATCACAGTTAATGCATTCAATCCTGGTCTGATGACGTCTACTAATCTAAATGGCGATTCTGGCTCTAACAGAATCATGAAAGTAACCATGAACGCCTTTTCATACTTAATTGGTCGTCACGGAAGTGCTGAAACATCTGGTAAACAACTAGCTGAAACTGTTACTGGAAGCCAATGGCAAGGTATTACTGGCAAGTATATTGATCGTGGAAAAGAAACCAAATCATCTCCAGCATCATACAATAAAGTCGCACAAAATAAACTTTGGCGACAAAGCCTAGATCTCGCCAATATTTCTAATAACGAAACTATTCTCAAATAGGAGCAACTATGAATAACCAGCTAAAAGAAGAATATTTAAAAACAATTTTCCATTTTAAAAAGGTAATTAATACTGAATTTGGACACAATAAAAAAGATGTATTAAGTTTAACTGACTTGCTGATTATGCAGTGCATCGTTGACGGCAAAAATTCCGTAACAATTGCTAATGAATTAGGTCTCACAAAAGCTGCCGTTTCTCAAGGTACTACTTCGTTGGAAAAGAAAAATTTAATCACACGTGATATTGATCCTGACAATCGTCGTAATTTAACATTAACTTTGACTAAAGAAGGTACTCACCAATTAAATGCGACGAATGATGCTTTTGACATGGCCTTCGCAGAGTTTGTTAAAGACATGGGTAATAATAATTTAGAACAATTACTCAAATTAATGCGTAAAATGACATCAATAATCGATGAATAAGAACGTACGAACCAAATAGAGCCATCGATCCAATTCTTTGGATGGATGGCCCTATTTGATTTAAACAGAAAAAACATATTTAAAAATTCTTTATCCATTGGTTGTTCCTTTAGTAACCACTCAAGCTGTAGCAATATCAAATGTTGAAACTTTTTTGCCACTGTCAATCATTCATGTTTGTTATAAAAAAGTGAATGAATTATTTAGCAAATGACATTTAATGCAAATTTTTAAAGTCATTTATATGAACCTCAAATTTGGTCATATAGGGGGTTGCTTTTGCTACATCATCATAAGAAAACGTATATTTTGTATGTGAATTAAACCATTTAAAAATTGATGATCTAAATGCCATCCAATAATTGAATGCAATCCAAAAAATAGCAATTATCAAATCCTCCCAATTGAATATTTTCATAGGAACAGCTTGCCACAAATACCAAATTGCTAGAGCGCTCAATAATAACGCCGTAAAGTTTCCTGGATTATACCAACTATGTAATCCGAGGTTAAAGATAACCCAGTGCATTATTAATTCAGCGTATGCAAAAATAATTGCAGCCAAAGCTAACCAATGCCACTGTGGAATAAATAATGGCAATAAATATACCAAGATTGCAAACCATTCATTGCCCCACAAAGCACTTAATTGATTTAATGGCCAAACCGAAACGTCGTCACTAACACGGCCTTTCTCAACTTTGATCCCACCCCATGCGAAACCGCCTGGAAAACCAAATTCTTCAAAAAAGTGCAGGTGAATTAAAATCAAACCTAACAACAATGTCGTTTGCTGTAATGACCACTTTCCTATTCCTAAAATCAAAACATATACACCAGCAATATAAACTACCAATTCATACCAATGACGAACTATTCTTTCCATAATATTTTCCCTCACTTTATTTCAAACGTCCTACATGTGCAAACCGGCATACTTCATGAAATCTTTTAATTTGCCAATTAGGTATTCGATATGAAGTTTGCTTATTTTTGAGTGCTTGTACTGGTAAAACAATAGTTAACAAAATACATGCCATCAGAACAATAACCGCTGTTGCCCAATTCCATCCGGTAACTAAATTATTCTTCATCACAAATCGAATATAGTTAACGCCAATGGGTATAAATAAGCATATTGTTGTTGCCATTCCTGGATTATACCAAGTGTGTAACTTCAGATTCATCTGAAAAACATGACCTAGAACTTGAAATAGACTGAACAAAATAACACCCAATCCGAGCCAGTAAACCCCGGGAAAAGCAATTGCTAGTACATATATAATCCAAGCACTTGTATTTACAATCATAATTGATTGCATATTGCCTGGATAACGATCAGTTAGCTCATGTTCATCGTAAATCACTCGATTAATAACTAGCGGTGCTCCTCCCGGTAACTGGTATTCTTCAAGTTGATGAGCCAGCAAAGCCATAAAATTGAAAATTAGTAAACACTGTACCTTTGTCAATTGAGGTTGCCTAAAAATCAAATCCAAAGTAATCAGTGCCAATAAAATTCCACCGATACGAAACCAATAATTTCGAAAAATCATCATAATGTTTTCCTCCTAAAATAACTGTCACACTTGAAACATTTATTGATTCAAATTATAGTCAAGATATTAGACAAACTCTAGACTTAGGAGGATAACCTGCACATATGAATAAAAATGAGACAGTTAAAAAACATATTCGTACCGCACAAACTAATCAAACCAAACAAGATTTAGTTATTGCACTTATTCAATTAATGAACAATAAGCCTTTAACCAAAATTAGTGTTGGAGATGTTGTTATGCGTGCTGGCTATGCAAGACGAACCTTTTATCGTCATTTTTCAACGCTTGATGATGTTTTAGAACAAAAAATTGATGAATTAACTTTAAATTTATATCAGTATCACAACCAATCACCCAGCCAATCTTTTGAGGAAACTGTTCAAATATTCTTTTTATTTTGGAAACAACATCAAAATTTTTTACTCCAATTAGCTGATAACGATCGACTCTACTTATTAGAAGAATCCTGGAGTAATAATTTAGTTTCCAGTCAATTAAGTAATATTTCCATGGCAGACGCTGACTATTTTCAACAATTTGCTTTAGGTGGAATGTTTGCGATGTTGCGACACTGGATTCAACAAGGTGCTAATGAATCACCTCAAGCAATGGTCAAAATTGCTACTGCAATTCGTCAGCATTTAAACAATAATTGATGTATCTAAAAAATGAACTCCGAATCGGATAATTAATCCAAATTCAGAGTTCATTTATGCATTCTTCTTTATTGATATAAGTATTTTGGCACAACTCGTAAAAAAACGATTCCCGAAACAATTGCAGCAATAACATCGCAGAATGGTTGAGCCGCAAATGCCATATCTGGCTGAAATAAGATTGGAAACAATAAAACTCCTAACACGTATAAACCCTTTCGTAAGAGCGAACAACTTAAAGCTATCTTAGTTTGTTCCATTGCAATACTCATATCTGTCACAGTCCACTGCACAGCCATAAACAAAACTCCTGCTGAATAAAGTTTTATATACGGAATTGATCTTGCAAGTAAAGCTTTATCCGGAGTGAACAGCCGTACAAATAATGGCGTAGCTGTCAAACTCACTATTAACATCAATGAACAAAAAGCAAAACAGACTGCGAAGACTGACCATAAGGCTTTTTTAACACGATCATATTGCTTGGCACCTAAGTTAAAACTTACAATACCTTGACATCCCATTGTAATTCCGCTTAATGGCGAAGTTATTAATAACATATAACTCTGAATAATAGTTGCACAAGTAACTAACATATTTCCTTCTGTTGGTCCACCAGTCCGTTGCAATACCGTATTCAGAAGAATTAACAACCCGCTATCTAAAGCATAAGTTAAAAAAGGTGCTAATCCTAACCGGAGTATTTTACGACAAAGATTTAAATCAATTTTACCCCAATGCAGTTTGGCCTCTAGAGGCATTTTTTTCAAACATATCATCGCAAATCCTGCTGAAATAGCCTGTGAAATAATTGTTGCTATTGCCGCTCCTGCAACACCTAGGTGCAAACCAAAAATAAGTAAGGGGTCTAATAAAATATTCAGTACTGTCCCTGTTAATACTGTACCAACACCTAATCCAGCATGGCCTTGAGCAATTAAGAAACTATTCATTCCTCCAGACAAAAGTGCAAAAACAGTTCCGCATAAATAAATTGTTAAAAACGTTTTTGCATAAGGGTAAATTGCCGCACTGGCACCAAACCACCACAGTAACTTTTCTCGTAACAACAGAAAAATTATTGTTAACCCTAACCCAATTCCAATTAAAAGCCGAAAGCAATTTGCAATAACTGCTTCGGCTTTTTTGGAATTTCCAGCGCCTAATGCCATTGCCATAATTGGAGTACCACCCTGTCCGACTAAATAACAAAAGGCATATAAAACCGCAATTATTGGTCCACAAATTCCTACTCCAGCTAAAGCATCTGTCCCAATTACCGGAATATGACCAATGAACATGCGATCCACTACGCTATACAAAACATTAACAAATTGGGCTAACATAGTCGGAATTGCCAGTTTCAAAACAAGAGGAAATAAATTATCCTGTCCTAAATTAGTGTGTTGATTTTGTTTCATGATTCTTGATTCTCCTCTAATCCCAAGCATTAAAGGCGTTTATATAAAATTACAATTGATACTTTTGAGCAATTTGTTGTGCAATTGACAATAATGATTCACGTGCTTCTTTTGGTTTTAATAATTCTGCCTGATTACCAAAAGATAACAGCCATTGGACTAAACTTGGTATATCACTATAATTACCTTCCAAAAGCAAATGCCCATCGTCCATTACTTGAAGTTGTTTTGGACTAAATTCATCCACTACCCTCCACTTAACTATCGGATCAAACAACGCCGTAAATTGTACTGAAGTTTGATGAGATTGCATCGGTTTCATGATTGGCATCGGCACATCACGTGGTATAAAAGTATGAGCTAACATATGCATATCGGTCATTCGCTGTAATTTGTAAAGCCGACAATCATTGTCATCAATACTCCAACCCCATAAATACCAATTGGACCATTTGAATACTAAGAAATACGGTTCGACTTTTCTTAGACCTTCATGTGATTGCGATACATACGTAAACGAAAGTAAATGATGTTGTTCGATGGCATCTTGGATAGTTTTAATCTGCGGTGTTAGTCGCTTATAATACCAAGACGATAAATCAATCAACATGTAGTCCCGACCCTTCATGACTTCTGTCGATCCAATTTGAATCTTTTCCATCAGCTGTTCATAATAGTGACTACCGCTCACACTATCTAAACTCCGAAGACCCGCCAACACGCTTTGCATATCCTTTGAAGTTAACAACGTACGTTCCATCCGATAACCTTGCATAATTGAGATGCCACCACCGGCTCCACGAGTAGTAAATAAGGGAATCCCGGCATGTTCCAAAACATCAATGTCACGGTTAATCGTTCGTTTTGACACTTCAAATTTAGCTGCCAACTCTGGAGCAGTTACTTTATCTTTTTGTAAAAGAATTGAAAGGATACCAATTAATCTATCAATTTTCATATAAACGTCCTCACTGGATTAGACTATCAAAGTAAACATGACAACTATATGTCGTGTTTACTAAGAAAATATCTAAATCACAATCTAATTTCTGTATAATACCATCGTTAAATGCAAATTTCTTAACATTTAAAAGAGAGTGAAAACCAAAATATTGGTCATCACTCTCTTACTTATCTAAAGTATTATTTTACTTCCAAATTCATGTTATTCAAATTGAACTCGCAAATCTCCCAAGCCCATACTGTTCCACTTATACCCAGCTAAACGTGCAATTCTTGTTAACTCTGAAATACCTTGGTCAACTTCTGGTCCAAAATTTTCATCCATATGTGTCAAAATATATAAGCTAAAACCATTGACTGTTTTAGTAGCAACAATCTGTGGCGGAACGTTCTTATTTAAAGCGGCGGCTGCCTTTAATAATATGGTCAATATTTGTTGATCCTTTTTATCTTTATATAGGCGGTTATACATTGAATCAATTATTTGAAATGTTTCCGTTTCCAGATTTTCTCCCATGGTGTAATCTCCCTTCGAATCTATAGTAAGTATAGATAATTTGCACTTCTTAAGCTATAAAATATCTTAAATGGGGGATTTTTATTCCTCAATTAAATTCATTATTGACATTCATTCCAGAACTAAATATAATACGTTTAAACCTTTAAACGCATTGGAGAAAATTTATGGCTGAAGAAGTAATGGCAATCTTTAAACGTGGCATGCCGATTTTCTCAATCTTTCAAGATGAGAATCGTCAAAAAATCATTCTACTACTGTGCAAGCATAAGGAAATGACTGTAAATCAAATTACAGATCAGTTAGAACTTTCCCGTCCAGCTGTTTCACATCATCTAAAACTGATGCTTGATGCACACGTCATCACCGTCAATAAAGTCGGTAAAGAACGTTTTTATCAAGTTGCACTGGATGACACCGTCCAATTACTAAAAGAATTAACCACAGCACTAGAAAAAAGCATTTCATCTAATTAAGATGAAATTATTTTTTGCAGCATATGTTCAAGCGTTTAAACCTATCAACCGGAAGGAATTATAAATTATGACAAACATTTTAGAAGAACTACAACTACCAAATGGAACGACCATCAAAAACCGTTTTATGAAAGCCGCAACTAGTGAAACTATGGGTGACAAAAACTATCGCCCCACCGCAGAACTAATTAACCTTTACAAAGTCTGGGCTGATGGTGGGACTGGTTTAATCATCACCGGTAATGTAATGGTTGATCAAACCGCTCGTGGAGAATTTGGCAATGTCGTTGTTGAAGACACTCAAAACATAGAACTATTGAAACAATGGGCTAAAGCTGGAACTCAAAACGGGGCTAAGATTTTTATGCAATTAAATCATCCTGGTAAGCAATCACCTAAGACAATTAGTAAACAACCTGTTTCAGCTAGTGCTGTCCCTATGGAAGGCTCAAACAGCTTTGCCTTTAATACTCCTAGAGCATTGACTAACAACGAGATCAAAACAATCGTTCAAAAATTCATTAACGCTGCTGTTGTTGCAAAAGAAGCTGGTTTCTCCGGAGTTGAAATTCATGCCGCCCATGGCTACTTATTGAGTCAATTCCTCTCCCCTCACGATAACCAACGTGTCGATGAGTACGGTGGTAGCCTTGAGAATCGCATGCGTCTCTTAGTCGAAATTTACACTGGTATGCGTGAAAAATTAGGCTCCGACTTTCCGATTGCTCTAAAAATTAACTCATCTGATTTACGTTCGGGGGGCTTTTCCGAAGAAGATTCACTCAAAGTAATTCAAAAGATGGACCAACTAGGAATAGATTTAATAGAAATTTCTGGTGGAAATTATGAAAAACCAACTGTTCAGGGTATTGGTAAAGGTGCCTTCTTTATTGATTACGCTGCAAAAGTTAAACAATCAGTCAAAGCTCCCGTGGCAGTTACCGGAGGATTCAGTACAGCCAACGGTATGTCTAAAGCCATTGAAAACAACGAAGCTGATTTTATCGGTTTAGCACGACCAATTGTCCTGATTCCTGATTTACCTAATCAATTTGAAGTTGGTAACTTTACTGCTATTCAATTACACCACTTATCAACTGGTCTCAAAGGATTAGATAAAAAAGTTGGTTCACTTGTAGGATTAAGCTATTATCAACAACAAATGTTCCGCGTTGCTAAACAACTCCCCGTTCAAATAACTGAAAATGCCTGGAGTTCACTGGGATTTGCGGTTAAACGACAGGGTCTGTCAGCATTTATACCACAACGAGGTTAAAAAAACGAGTTTGGGACAAAACTATTATTGTCCCCAAACATGCGGCATAAACGTGCAACAAAACATATCTTTTTCCGCTTAAAACAAATAGCGCTAGCAATTCAAAATCGGATTACTAGCGCTATTTGCCTTAATGCTCGAAAGCTAACCATGTTTTGTCACACTTTTTTAGACTAAGCGACTCAAAACGTTGAGTACACCTTCATCATTATTAGATTCAGTATAGTGACTAACTGAATTTTTGATTTTATCAGTTGCATTTTCAACGGCATAACCATATGGAGTCAACTTCAACATGCTCAAATCATTTTCATTGTCACCGAAAGTCATAATTTCATCATCAGCAATATTAAAACGATTTTGCAATTCACGAAGTCCTGCAGCCTTGTTAACTGAATTTTCACTAATCAATTCAGTATTGTAGCCCGATGTTTGACTGGACAAACCAACTGGTAATGCTTGGCGCAAATTAGTAATGACGGATTTAAAGTCAACGTGATTAGCAAATGTCACCCCAATACTAGTAACTTGATCTTGTAAAATCTTTGGTGTCACAGTTGGTAAATTATCGACACGTTGTAAATGATTGTAATAATGATATGTTAAATCAAATGCAGCTTGTGAAATTGTCTGATCCACATAAGCTGACTTAACACCAACAACTAAATGTTCCGCAATATCAGTTGACGGAAATTGATTATTAATAATATCCAGCGTTGCTGTAACAGCTTCCTCTGGCATTGCTTGAATCAATAATGGTTCACCATTACTATAAACAGCAGCTCCATTTTGAGAAACAAAATCCATTTCAGAATTAAATTCTGCAAATTGATCAAGTAATCGCTGATATTGCGAACCACTGGCCGCAACTACGCGGATATCTCTAGCACGTAATTTTTGTAAAATCTCACCAAAACGTTGGTGATTGTATGTGTTCTTGTCATTTAGAAAAGTTCCATCCATGTCAAAAGCAACCAATTTAATAGTCATATTACCCACATCCTCTTGAAAATCATTATTACATAATATCATAAAAATTGTTTTTTAAGAAAATTGAACACTATAATAACCTGATTTTTTAACATGAATAACAGTACCAACTGCTTGATAAAAGTATTTCTTAAAGATTATTTATTTCCGTTTCAATTTGTTACCCATCAAAACAATTAACTAGCACCATACATTATTATTTAAAAATAAATAACTATAATTGTCTTATTCATAATTACTAATGAGACCTATAATATACTTTGATGAATGTGATGAAAGTTTCTTAACTCAAACCTCTTTTCATTGATCTATTGAAGAATTTCAAAAAAGATGGTGAAAAATATGAAAGAAGTTCATACACAAACTACAAAAGAAAATTATGCAACTGAACCGATTGAACAATTACTCAACAAACTAAGGACAACGTCTAATGGACTAACACAAACTGAAGCCACTAAGAGACAAGCTACCTACGGTCCAAATACGATTAACCATAGTAAGCAGAAATCTCAAATTAAGGCTTTTCTGAAAAATTTTATTAGTCTCATGGCTATTCTACTTTGGGCAAGTGGTCTAATTGCAATGTTAACCGGGTCAATGGAATTAGGTATCGCTATTTGGCTCGTTAATATCATTAACGGTATCTTCAGTTTTTGGCAAGAACACAAAGCTGCTAAAGCCACTGATTCTTTAATGGCTATGTTACCAACATACACACGAGTCTATCGTGATGGCAAAATTGAGCAACTGAATGCCACTGAATTAGTTCCTGGGGATGTCTTTGAACTACAAGCTGGTAATTCAGTCCCCGTTGATGCCAGACTACTTGAAGCAACTTCTGTTCAAGTTGACCAATCAGCTTTAACAGGTGAAACAGTTCCTGAATCAAAAAATGTTAAATTTTTATCTGGTGAAGGAAAATTTTCCGAATCAAATTTAGTCTATGCTGGTACCACTGTTGGTGCTGGTGACGGCAAAGCTGTTACCATTGCTACTGGTATGAAGACTGAGTTTGGTAAAATTGCTTCTTTGACACAGAAACAAAATAAGGAAGTCAGTCCTCTCCAAAATGAATTAAATCGTTTAACTAAACAGATATCCTTGATTGCAATGGGAATTGGTCTGGCCTTCTTTGTGGCTGCTATTCTTGTTGTTCATCATCCCGTTGCTCAATCATTTATCTTTGCTCTCGGCATGATTGTTGCCTTTATTCCCGAAGGACTATTACCAACTGTCACTTTGTCATTGGCACAAGGTGTCCAACGGATGGCTAAGAAACACGCCCTAGTCAAAGATTTGAATAGTGTCGAAACTTTGGGTGAAACGACCGTCATTTGTTCAGATAAAACTGGTACTTTAACACAAAATCAAATGACCGTTAACCATATTTGGCTACCTTCTGGTATTTACACAGTTTCTGGTCAAGGTTACGTCAACAATGGAAAAATCCAAAAGCATCAGCAAGATATCGACTATCAAACCGATCCAGATTTAAAACAACTTTTAACGATTGCTGGTTTCAATAATGATACTTCGGTTGAATATGCTAAAGATACTAATAAGCCAAAAATTCTAGGTACACCAACCGAAGCAGCTCTAATTATTTTGGCACAAAAAGCTGGTTTTCCAATTGAAGAATCCTTAAAGAATAGTCCCCGTTTAAAGGAATTGCCTTTTGATTCAGACCGTAAACGTATGACGACTATTCATCAACAAGGTAACCAACTTTTAGTTGCCGTTAAGGGTTCTTTGAGTGATTTATTAAAACAATGTACTACAATTCAAGATCATGGCAATGTTCGTCAAATAACTGCTGATGATAAAAAAGCTATCAGTCAAGCTAACCGAATGTATGCAACTAAGGGATTACGGTCATTGTCTTTTGCCTATCAAACTATCCCTTACACTGGTCCAGAACAGCTTGATAAAATGACCATTGAAAACACTGAACAGAACTTAACCTTTGTTGGCTTAACTGTTATGGCTGATCCCCCACGTCCTGAAATTTACGATGCCGTCAAGAAATGTCACAACGCTAAAATTAAAATTATTATGGTTACGGGTGACAGTGAAATCACAGCTAAATCAATTGCTGTTAAAATCGGCATCACTAGTGATAAAGCTCGAGTTGTCACCGGTACTGAATTAGATGAAATGAACTCACAAGCACTAACTGAAGCATTAAAAGGTGAAATTATCTTTGCCCGTGTTGCCCCAGAACAAAAGTATAAAATCGTTTCAACATTACAAAAAATGGGTCAAATCGTAGCCTCAACTGGTGACGGTGTCAACGATGCTCCAGCCTTAAAGAAAGCTAATATCGGTGTGGCTATGGGTGTCACCGGAACTGACGTTGCGAAAGATGCTGCCGATATGATTTTGACCGATGACAATTTTGCTTCAATCGTTGCTGCAATTGAAGAAGGACGGACTGTTTATAGCAACATCCAAAAGTTTCTATTATATATTTTCAATTCTAACGTTCCTGAAGCTATTCCATCAGTCTTATTCCTACTCAGCCGTGGCTTAATTCCTCTACCATTGACTGTTTTACAAATTTTGGTAGTTGATTTAGGAACTGATATGTTACCAGCCTTAGGTTTAGGATCAGAACAACCTGAACCAGGTATCATGAATCAAGCTCCACGTTCACGTAACTCTCACTTGCTTGATAAACACTTGATTTTAACTGCTTTTGCTTGGTATGGTGCCATTGCCTCAGCAGTTTCAACATTTGCTTACTTCTTCGTTAATATGCAAAATGGTTGGCCTGTACAAAAGCTATTATCATCTGGTATTGGGTATAATCGAGCAACAACAATGACACTGGCAGCCATTATCTTCTGTCAAATTGCTGCCGCATTGAATTGTCGGAGTAAATATACATCAGTCTTTAAACTCGGTCTCTTCAGTAACCATCGGATTTGGGCCGGAATTATTTTCGAAATTGCTCTCTTGGCGATTTTGGTTTACACACCAGGAATCCAATCCGTCTTCAATACTGCACCATTACAAGTTAAAGACTGGATTTTCCTAGTTATCGTACCAATCCCAATTTTCTTAGTCGAAGAATTGAGAAAATTAATTGTTAGAATTAAATTCCAACAAAACGCTTAAATTAAAGGACTTAAACCTACCGTAATCAGTAAGTTTAAGTCCTATTTTAATTGAATCTTTGCCAAAATTTAGTTTGATAATGTCTAAGTATTAACACTGATAAAACAATTATTAAGGTCGCTGCAATCAAATTGATCAACACTGCAAAAGGCGTCAACATGATAATCATGCTGTAAGCAACAATAATAATAACCCCAACAAATAATGCTCCAAACATCGTGGCCATCATCCCAATATTTCCGCCACCTCGATTAAATAATTCCGTTACGTTGGTCCAATTGGTAACTAGCAAACGATAATCACGACGGAAGTAGTGCAAACTAACTAAATATGTTCCCCAAATGGTTCCTAATACTAACGATACAGACATCAAAAATCCCGCTTTAATTACAAACGCAATGATAACAATCATCAGAATGTTCAATACTAATTGCAATAAATATCCCAATAAGAACTTTCTTTGCAAATAATGTCTCATTGAAATTGGCAATGATTCAACAAATTCCAGATTTGCTCGATCTAAGGATATTAAATTACCAACTAAAGAAGCTGGATTAACTGTAAATGTACTGAAAGCCAAACCTGCTACGAAGAACACACCCAACCACTTTAGTGGCAAGCCATTCGGTACTTTCGCAAATGCAAAAGAAAACATAAATATAATCGGTATCATTACCGAATTCATAATAACTTGCACTAATAAATTGGGTTCCTTTAATAGCTGACGATTATATGCATCTAAATTAGCATTTAAACCACTACGTTTAACATTTTGGTGACGATGTGAACCGCTTAACATGGCTGTATTGACCGCAGTCAACTGTTCACTTAATTTTGGTAAAATCAAAAATCTCACTATACCAGTGAAAATGAGAATTAACCCTATTAAACCTAACCATGTTAACCCACTGATCAATGAAGTTGGTTTGTTAAATAACTCAAAAATGGGCATTAGAATGGCTATCGGATTACGGTCAAACGATTCTGAAGAACTACTATTGCCTTGATTCATCAAAAGAATTCCACCAATTACAAGTATCATCGTAATTCCAGTCAGAGCATTCATAACCAAATTTTGATGGTCATGGAAAAGTTTTGTCTTAGTTAAAGCAAAAACTATGACCGAACAAAGCATAAAAATCAGTGCCATAATCAGCAAATGTACGACTACTGCCATCACAATTGCTAAGGGAATCATTGTTCCTGACTGCCAACTCAAGAGAAAAAAAGCCATCAAAAGTGGCAATGTATACGGAATAACATTAAATGAAACTGTTAAAATCTTACTTAAAAAAATCTCTTTTTGCCGAAACGGTAATGGTAAATAACTATTTAAATCTTTACCCGCAAAGAAAAGATTATAAATTCCGGAGATACTCTGCGAAAAAGCTAATAGTATAAAAATGGCCACGTAAAAAGTAAACATCCCCGGCATTTTGCTAAGATTGCCCGCTGCCATTGCCATCCCATAAATTACCAAAAAGACAATGGAACTAAGTAAAAATTGCGACCAAAGTTTTCTCGTTAACGCTGCACCACTTTTACCTTTTTTACGAAGACGGTCAGTTACTTGGGGATTCAATAGTCGCAAATTAACCGCCATTAAAGCACGTAATTGTCGTTTATTCATGGGAATCACCCTCAATATCGTCAACTAAATGGCTATCACCTTGACGACCAGCCATTTGTAAATAAATATCTTCTAGTGATTCACCATTATGTTGAGCCAATAAATCTTGCACAGAACCGTTATAAATTAGTTGACCAGTCTTTAAAATAGCTAATTCATCACATAATTGTTGGGCTGTATCCAAATTATGCGTTGAAAAAATAACAGTCTTGCCTTTCTCAGCATGTGCTTTCATCAGTTGTTTCAAATCATATGCCGCTTGTGGATCAAGTCCCTGCATTGGTTCGTCTAATATCCAAATATCGGGATCAGTCAATAGTGCCCCAATTAAAACAGCTTTCTGACGCATACCATGTGAAAAACTTGCCATTGTTTCATCGACACGTTCACTCATATTGAATAATTCTACTAATTTGTGACGACGAGCTTGCACATCGGACTCAGCTAAATCATACGCAGCAGCTAATAAGTCCCAATATTCCATCGCTGTCAATTGAAGAAAAATGTCCGGTGTATCAGGCACATAAGCAATTTTTTGTTTAATCTCCTGACGATGTTCTGCTAAATCCAAACCATCAACGATGATTGAACCACTGGTTGGTTGAATAATACTGACCAAATTTTTGATTGTTGTCGATTTTCCAGCACCATTATGACCTAGAAAGCCGAAAATCTTTCCAGATTCAATTTTTAACGTTAGATGTTGCAAAGCCAATTTATTTCCATAACTTTTTGTTAAATCGTTAATTTCAATCATATAGACACCCCATTTAATAATTCATTCTATTAAGCATAACAGAGCATACATCTTGAATTTAGAATATCAGCAAATTTTGTTTTTGGTTTATTTTTGATTTTGGATTGACAGATTGTATTTACTTTTTAGCCATATCATAACTAACTTGTAAACGAGCGAATATTTCTGAATTTTTAATATTGTTATCCAAAATAATTGTGTACCAACTGTGTTTGTTCATATGATAGCCGGTAAAGTACTTTTGGTTGTCAACGATACTTGCAACATTGTCTGGTTTATCATGAAAATCCATCACAGTTATCGGTTCATCAGAATCAAAGCCTAACTTAGACTTTGGAATAATCATTATTATTCCATACCATTTCTTAGTATCTTTCCGACGCCAAATAGCATAATGTGGAAATTTTTTCCAAAGAAATTCTAAATCATCGCCATAAGTATCTTCAACATGCTTAATTATTTCCTTGGCTTGCTGATTTTTGAATATATCCGTTTCATAACAATTGGCTTTAATATCATCTAAAACTGCCTGATACTCATTAGCAACACGTTTCACAAATTTACCACTCGCTGCTGGTTGTAAATGTAAAACATACTCAGCCTTTGTTTCATTATCAATGACATCAGTCGTTAATTGGCCCTCGTTATCAACCTTCACAGTTAACTCAAATTGTTGATCTACAATCGGTACTTGATATACATAAAAATCCGCTTGCTTAGAGAAACCGAAATCGGTTAATTTATCAAAATCAACCTTACTGTCTTTGAAAATCACTGTTGCCATTATCTTTCCCCCTACGTCTAATTGACCCTTTGTGTTAATTATAGCAAACATCTGTTCTACAATTTAATTTCTAATCAAAAGTTTGGTGATAGTTTATTTGTTGTCACTAATTTAAAAAACACTTTAGTCGTAAGAATCGAGAATAGTTACTGGCTGTGAACGTGGTGTTAGTGCGGGTGATTTTCCCGTACTTACACCACCGGGCGTGTTTGGAGACTCGCGTGTTTTGCGAGGCTCCAAACCGAGGTCTGAGACCTTGGCTCAGACCGGTCCGCACAGCCAGTAACTATTTCTCGATTCTGGAGACGGCATATTTAACTACCACCGTACGTTAGTCAAGTAATAATTCAAAATAAAAAATTAATTACTTAAAACATTTCCTTGTTTGAAAGAATTCATTTGATTATATTGATTTTGTTAAATCAACTTTTAGGAGACATTATGAGTTATAAATTAATTGCTATTGATATCGACGACACTCTTTTAGACAGTCGCAAAACTATTTCAACTAAGAATAAACTGATGATTGCCCAAGCTCTGCAAAATAATATCAAAATCGTGCTCTGTTCTGGTCGGCCGCACAAAGCTATGATTAAGTACGCTGAGGAACTGGGGATTAAGGGCTCCGAACAGTACATGATTACTAACGGTGGAGCCATTATTGAAAACATGCACGGTGATTTTGTTATGCAAAAAACACTCTCAAATGAGTTTTACCGAAACTTTGTGGCCTTCACTGAAACAAATGATTTATCATATTGCGTCTTTGATGTTCACGGTAATGTCTATACGAGCAACAACTATAATATTGATGCTTATACAATTGCCATGGCTTTCGAAAATAATGATGGACTACTAATTCGTCGTCCTGAGGATTTGCCAGTTAGTTTCGAAATCACCAAAGCAGTAATTAATGGTCAGGAGCAGAAGTTAGATGAAATTACTAACTTTATTAAAGAATCATTTACTGACTATTTTGTTGTGCGGACTGGGGTTGGTTACCTAGAGATTTTCCCTAACCGTGTTAATAAAGGTAATGCAGTGGCCTTCTTATCCAATAAGCTTGGCATTGACCTCCAAGAAGTTATAGCGATTGGTGATCGTGACAATGATATTCCTATGCTGAAAATTGCTGGAACTGGAATTGCTATGGCAAATGCCACCTCTGGTTCAAAAGCTGCTAGTGATTATGTAACGACTGATAATAACCACGACGGTGTTGGCAATGCTATTGAAAAATTATTGCAGATTTAAAAATAGAGCTTTGTCTTGGCAAATTTTTTCCATGACAAAGCTCTATTTGTTTACGCCCATTTATTTAAAATTAATTTACCGATTTCTTGCCAGTGTGATTCGAGTACGAAGTGTCCACCATCTAACAGATGAACCTCAACATTTGCGTCATCTTTCTTGAAAGCTTCGGCACCCTGATATACGAAACTTGGATCATTTTTACCCCAAGCAGCCAAAATTTCTGGCTGATAGTCTCGAATGTACTTTTGGAAACGAGGATAGTTCTTAACATTATTTTGATAATCGAAAATTAAATCTGACTGTCTTTCAGCATAATCTGGTAACTCTGTGTAATGAATATCCAATGTATAACCATCTGGTGAAATGCTACCAGGTTTTTCTCCACCCATATATTGGCCTATAATCGTTTCTGGTTTAAAAGCCGATTTATAACTTTCACGCAATTCCGGTGTAGGGTTGTCCCAGTATGATTGACGTCCAGCCCATTTTGAACCGAGACCTTCTTGATAAATATTACCGTTTTGGCTCACAATACCCAAAATTTTCTCCGGATGACGAGCAGCCAATTCAAAACCAATTGGTGCACCATAGTCGAAAACATACATATAAAACTTATCAAGTTGCATTTCCTTAATAAATCCCTCAACGTAATTAGTTAAATTTTCAAATGTATAATCAAAATCAGTGTGTAATGGTGCATCTGATTGTCCAAATCCAATAAAATCTGGTGCAATCACGTGAAAGTCATTTTCCAACATGGGCATCAAATTACGAAACATGTGACTGGCAGTTGGAAAACCATGCAGTAATAAAAACGCTGGTTTACTAGAGTCTCCACTCTCACGATAAAAAACATTTAATCCATTTACTTTAACTGTTGAATATTTCATTTGTTTATCCTCTTTAGCTGTTTATTTAACTTACAAATTCATTCTAATGCTTAGTGGGTATATAATAAACTACGAATATGAGAAATGAGTTATCTCAAAAACAGATAGGTCGGTTAAATAATGAATATTGATGCATTAAAAATGTTTGTCCAAATCGTACAAGCGGGAAGTATTTCTAAAGCCGCACAGCAAATGGGTTATGCTCAATCTAATATCTCTACCAAAATCCATAATTTAGAGATAGAACTAAACACCCAATTACTGTATCGGACAGCCCGAGGAGTAACTTTAACTGATACTGGAAACGAGTTATATCGGCAAGCAATTAAAATTATTCAATTAAACAACGAAACAGTTAATTTGTTGCAGCATCCCCAAACAGTCGCCGGATCACTAAAAATTGGTACCCTTCAAACAGCTGCTTCAACTTTTCTACCAAAGATTCTTTCTGATTATCATCAAAACAACCCTAATGTCGAACTATCCATCGAAACAGGAACTACTTTAGCCAGTGCTAAAAAGGTTTTGAATTATCAACTTGATGGCGCTATTATCGGCGGTCGAGTTAATGAAAAGGATTTAGAATCCATTCCTTTAATGACCGAAAAACTTTGCTTAGTTACTGCTCAGGGTAGTAACGTAGATACCGAAAATGATTCTTTACTAGTTTTCCCCGTTGGCTGTGCTTATCGGAAAACCTTAGAAAGTTGGCTCGATTCACAACAAATCATGATTCATCATCCGATTGAATTCAACTACCTTAATGCCATAATTGCCAGTGTCAGTGCTGGACTAGGCATTAGCATTTTACCTGAGAAAGTAGTTCAACCCTACATTGATTCTGGAGCTATACAAAAAGTGGATTTACCCCAACGGTTCTCTACCTTACCAATCTCATTTATTTATCGTAAAGACTATTTTGCTGGACCCGCATTTGACAAGTTTCTTGATGGAATAAAATTACTTAACACTACTATTTAATGGCAAAAAAAGTCAGCCATCCCACTTTGGGACCGCTGACTTTTTTATTTGCTTAATACTAACTAGTCATTAATAACAATTTGTTCAATTTGACGATAACTATTTGCAATATAAGTTGGTTGAAAATCAAACTCATTAATATTTTTATTAGGATTAAACCAAATACTTTGTAATCCTGCTCTGGTAGCTCCCAAAATATCGGACTGCAATCGATCACCAACCATAATGGTATTATTAGCCGTTAAATCCGGAACCTTTTGAAACATCGGTTCAAAAAATTTAACATTTGGTTTCGAATAACCAATATCTTCTGAAATGAAATATTCCGCAAAATATTTATCTAAACCAGATCCGTGTAATCGTGCCAATTGAGTTCTTTTCACACCATTAGTCCCGACAAATAATGTAATCCCTGCAGCTTTCAATTCACCTAACAAATCACTAGCTCCGGGAACAATATAATAATTGTGATTCAGCATCTCTCGATACTGAGCCTCTAACTTAACTCCATCAGCCTCAATTCCGAATAATGCTAAGGTTTTTGAAAAACGAGTATTTAACAACGGCTGTGATTGGGCACCAGCTTCAATATTTTCCCAAATCTTTTTATTAAGCTTTAAATATGCCTTCATAGCTTGATTCACATCAGGAACATTTTGTTGACGTAAAATTTCAGTAACGTATTCCATTTCGCCTCGATGGAAATCTAAAACTGTGTCATCTAAATCAAAAATCATATATTTCATCATAATAATTTCCCTATCTTGTATTAACTAAGACTTTACTATATTCTTAACGGTTACTGCCACAAAAATCAAAAAGTTTGAGTCTTGATTTCTATCAAGACCCAAACCTTTTTAATTACCTTGTTTAGTATATTGGCTTCGTTCAAAAAAATAGTAATACATCATTGCCAAAATAAAGCCTGTTATTATACCAATCCCATTAGCTAAAACATCATTGATATCACTAATACGATTGATATAAAAAGTATGCGACAAATAATACTGCATAATTTCAAATCCTGCACCGAGCGAAAATCCTATCGGCACAATTGAAATTAATGACATATTTGAAAAAATTCGTTTAATTAAAAATCCCAACGGAATAGTTAAAATAATATTTTCGATAAAGCCTAATCCAATATAGATATAACGTAAATTAACTCTTCCTATACCAGCTGGCATGATATAAACTGCTGTACCAGTAAAAGATAATGGTGAAAACAAAATTGCGCCTAGAAAGGTCAAATAAGCTAGTCTAATTAATAATATTTTACGACGATTTGCATCATCAATATTACCAAGAATATAAAGTCCACCTAAAAATGCCAGACTCAATATAATTAATAACGGTATCCAACGCATCCATATCGCTCCTTTTTAACTTATTACGTCAATCATACCGTTTTTTGGTTCAAACAAAACGAAGAAAGTTAGACTTTTTTGTGAAGAATGGCAAAAAATATCCGATATTAATGTAAAAACATTGCTACATTGATAATCACAAGGCCAACAGCAATGACTACCCACCAATTTTTACTGATATAATCCCAAAAATTCATCTTTCCATAACGTCGGACATATGTATGTGTCTTAGGATCAAGCACAAATTCATCATCATCAATTTGTGGTTGATTCTTGATTCCGAAAACTAGATCATCCAAACCTACATTAAAAATTTCCGTTAATTTCACTAGGTTATTTAAATCCGGTGTTGAATCACCAGATTCCCACTTTGAAATGGCCTGTCTGGTAACAAAAAGTTTTCCCGCTAATTCATCTTGAGTAATGCCACGATCAGTTCGATACATTTTTAATTGTTGCGCAAACTTTGTCATTATTATCCCTTCTTTATCAGTGATTAATTCTTAACTCTATTCTGTTATATATTCTGCAATTGAACAAGCAAATCTTTAAGAGATTATGTAATAAAGAAAGTAAAATTTGCGCAACTAAAAACGTACAATCTTTTAATCAAACATTGATATATCAGGTTATTCAACGTTGCGAAGTGTCTCTTCAAACAAACATTATTAATTTGCTACAACGCTGTTCCAGTTTAATCGACAACAAAAGCGCCACGGAATTTACTCCATAACGCTTTTGTATTGCTACTTTATATCCATTTTTCCAATATTCTTTTCTCATAAACATATCGGTAAACCAAAACCAATGTCGCACCAATCACGATTCCAATTCCATTGGCGACTACATCACTAATGTCACTCGTCCGATTAATCAAGAACATGTGTGACAAATAATACTGCATCGTCTCAATGGCAGCTCCTGTCATTAAACCAATTGGTACCATTGAAACAACTGATACATTTGAAAAAGCTCGTTTGATTAAGAAGCCTAATGGAACTGTCAATGCAATATTTTCGATAAAGCCTAAATCATAAGTTATATGATATAAATTTACACTCCCAATTCCAGCCGGCATGATATAAACCGAAGTACCGGTGAAAGACATTGGTGTAAAAAGTATCGTTCCTAAGAATGTCACGTAGATCAAACTAACTAATGCTACGCGACGTCGATTAAATTCTTTAATATTGTTAAAAAGATAGATTCCACTCAACAGCGACAAAATCAAAATAATAAATAATGGCATCCAACGCATAAACAACACTCCTTTATTTAAATTTACTTTTAAGTTTTGATTGTTTGTTATTTAATTGATACTTCAATCCTACTATCGGTAAATTTAAAGAAGCTTAAATCAATACGACTTTTCTGTGATAAATGTGAAGAAAGTATTAAATAGTTGGTCAAAAAAAGGTCATTCGAGTATTAAGACAAAAAGCTAATACTTAGACTGCTAGACTAAATTCTCAATAAGAATATCAATTATCTCTTCACCGGAATCAAATTGTTCAAACTTTAAATTTAATACAGATTTAGGATAGTAATTATTTTTTCCCCAAGAACATCCTAAATCAATTATTGCAGAATGAGACCTTAATACATAATTATAATTACTAAAATAAGTGATGGTATTGCCAACTAATCTAACCTTTCCTTTGATTAACAAGTCACCTAAACATCCAATAACCTGTAGCTTTCTAGGAGTATTACCATCATTTTTTATTCTTACGTGATGTTCCTTGAAATTCAATTTATCCCTTTTACAATCATAATAAAATCTACTGGGATTTTCATTATAATAATCTATACCGCATAAGTGCATAAAATTATTCCTTTTACAAACCAAAGAAACTGTTTTGCTTTTGGTAATATAAGTAACTCGCTTATTTAGGAAATTCCTGTCATAAATAGCACAAGCTTTAACAAGAGTTCCCTTATACCTATTTAACATTTCAATGTCGGATGTGGTTGCATCATGCATACCCTCACCTTTACGCTGTCCCATGCAATAATTCCTTTCGTGCTAAGTGTAATTTATTCCTCAATAACTATATACGGTAAAACAAAATAAAAAAAAGCTGCCAGTAATTAAACTGACAACTCTTCGAGCAGATTTAGTTGTGGTCCCAGCGACCGGTACGCCCGTACGTCGTACATTTATGTCTGGTTTAGTTGTGGTCCCAGCGACCGATAGGCCCGTACGTCCTACATTTATATCTGGTTTTATAGATGTCTGCTACATCTCTCTTACTTACAAACACATTATACAGAGGACTGGTATAAACTTCAAGAATCTCACAGATTATAATTCTATAAGATAATTGAAAAGATTTCTCTATCTTTTTGGTTCTGTATGCCTTCTTTAATTAAACTTCTTTATCGAGTTCAGCAATTTGCTTTTCAACTTGGGGATTCAAACGGAATTCATCATAAGTTGTATCTGCACGATCAACAACTCCATCATTCGTCAAGTAGATTAAACGATTGGCAATTGTTTGAATGAATTGGTGGTCATGAGAAGCGAACAGGATTGAACCCTTGTAGTCAATCAAACCATCATTCAACGATGTAATTGATTCCAAATCCAAATGGTTAGTTGGATCATCTAATAGTAAGACATTAGCCTTCAATAACATCATCTTCGAAAGCATAACACGAACTTTTTCTCCACCGGAAAGAACATCAACATGTTTAGTAACATCGTCTCCAGAGAACAACATCCGACCTAAGAAACCACGCAAGAATGTATCATCATCCTCGCCCTTTTCAGCAAATTGACGCAACCAATCAATAATTGGTGTCTCTTCATTAAACATGGCATTAAAGTCTTTTGGCAAGTATGCTTGGCTAGTTGTTACACCCCAAGTAATTGTTCCTGAATCAGGTGTTAAATCACCAGCTAGAACACGGAATAATGCTGTTGTCTTCATATCATCTTTAGCTAAGAATGCCACTTTATCATCTTTGTTTAAAATAAAGCTAACATCCTTCAAGATTTGTTTGCCGTCGATTGTAACTGATAAATTATCAACCTTTAACAAGTCATTCCCGATATCACGGTTAGGTACAAACTTGATAAATGGATAACGTCTTGAACTTGGTTGGATATCATCTAAAGTAATCTTATCAAGCATCTTCTTACGTGAAGTAGCTTGTTTTGACTTAGACGCATTAGCTGAGAAACGTGCAATAAAGTCTTGCAATTCCTTAATTTTTTCTTCTTTTTTCGCATTTTGATCTTGTTTCATACTTTGAGCAAGTTCAGAAGATTGTTGCCAGAAATCGTAATTACCAGCATAAAGTTGAATCTTACTGTAATCAAGATCAGCCATGTAAGTACATACTTTATTCAAGAAGTATCTATCATGGGAAACAACGATAACTGTATTTTCAAAGTTGATCAGAAATTCTTCCAACCAATCAATTGAATCAACGTCCAAGCCATTAGTTGGCTCATCTAGCAAGAGAACATCTGGTTTACCAAAGAGTGCTTGTGCGAGCAAGACTTTGATTTTTTGACCAGCTGTCAAAGTGTTCATTTTAACTTGGTGTAATTTTTCAGGAATATTTAGTCCTTGGAGCATTTGGGAAGCTTCACCTTCAGCTTCCCAGCCACCCATTTCACCAAATTTAGCTTCCAAATCAGCTGCACGCAAACCATCTTCTTCATTGAAGTCTGGTTTAGCATAAATAGCATCTTTTTCTTGCATGATTTTATAAAGCTCAGTATGACCCATCAAAACAGTTTCCATAACTGTGTAGTCGTCATAATCAAAGTGGTTTTGTTTTAATGTAGCCAAACGTTCATTGGGTCCTAATTTAACAGAACCAGTTGAAGGCGCAATTTCGCCTGATAAAACTTTTAGAAAAGTTGATTTACCGGCACCATTAGCGCCAATCAAACCGTAACAATTTCCTGGTGCAAACTTAATATTTACATCCTCAAATAACTTTCGATCAGCAAAGTGCAAACTAACGTCAGTAACAGTAATCAAATATATAATCCTCATTTCTTCGAAGTAGTCTAGCTTGCATTATACGGGGAAATGTCATGATACGCAATGATATTCTTCACTTTTCCAACCAATTGGTACCTGCCTGAACATCGCTCCACTCGACGGCATCATATTTGTTTGTCTCCACGCGTGCCCAATAATACAATTCAATCAAGGATTTTGGAAAATCCTTGGGTTCCTCAATATATCTAGTACTGATCTGTTGGAATAATTTAGGAGCCAATTTGTCTAAATTATCGGTTTGTTCCAATATTTTTATATCTTGATCAACGATTACCTGCAAATCAGGACGTTTTTTCATTGCTGGATCACGGGCAACTTCTTTTAATTGAATTAGAAATTCATCTATAAAAGCCTCAAGCACCTTATTTTTTACCTGCTTGTTCATGAGCTCATCCTCTAATATTCTTAATGTCAAAATCCACCCATAATATATTCTATATTGAAATTTCTAACTACAAAAAAAAGCAAGTTTATAAAAAATCTTCTTCCCTACTTTGAGAAAAGAAGATTTTTTATAAACTTTAATTAATACGATGTGTTTCAATTTTTAACTCAATGCCATTTTCAGCATATTTTTTAATCATTGATTCAACACATTTATTTACAATTTCTTTACTACTTGTATCCATACTGAACTCAACCGTAATAGCGTATTCTTCCGAGAAAGCCTCCTCCTCCAAATAATGGTCGGTTAATCGAATTTTATTTTCATTTATAACTTCTAATTCAGTCTCTGTATAAGCTTTAACAATTTGGGTAGGTGACTCATTAAAATAATGGCTTTCCATTAATGAAAACATTGTTTCATCTGTAATGTATTTATTTAATTTTGCGTTTGGTTTTAATTTTGAAAACTCATTATCCATCCAAGTATAATTACTGATAAAATATTTAAAACACTTTTCTTTATCCATAAAGGCTTGATAAATTACGTTAGTTGCTTCTAAGTTTTCGTCTTTTTCAGTACTCAATTCAAAAGTTTGACCACTTTCTTTTGTAAAGATTATATCTATCCCACCTCTAAAACTTAAAAAACTGGAATTAACAAATTTTATATTTGGCGAAGGTTCATTATAATTATCAAAAATTTTCTGGAGGAGCCTATCAATCAGCGATTTATATATCAACTTGTGTTGATTTTCATCATATCTTTCTACATTTCCATCCAAATATTCCATTTCTGAATCACTTAAATATGAGATATTATCTACAAAATAATCGTAAACGTCCTGACTGTTCTTAAATTTATCGTATTCATTGTTGACCATGTCATCACTCTCCAGTTTTATCAATTAATTAATTCTTGAACAAGTAAACTCCATGCAAAAAAAACAATCAAATAAAAAAGTGAAGAAGAACTACTCGTTATCGTCTCCTTCCCTCTTTGACTAAAAGATATCTATTATGAAAACTATTTTCAATTGATTCCTTCAAAAAAAAATATTAGTTAATCAATATACAAAAGATTTTGTAAAAAAAATTCCATATTTCGGGATTAATTTGTATCGTAGTTATTAAATAATAAATCCTTCTAGAAAAATGGATACTTGTATTACAAAAATTACTAGAAGTATCGAAACAATCATTCGTTTCAAACTGACCTTATTTCCCCCATACGAAGACGTGTTTTATCCATTGTTAAATTTCCTCCATCATCAATTATGTGCCATTAAATATATTGCTAATGTTGTTGAAAGAATCCACAAACTGACATGAAACCAATTTGGAAGCCAAACTAAGTGGCAATGAAACCCGTATTCCAGTAACCAATCCCTCGATAATGACTATCACAAACGAATATACTCTCAATCCCGCTATGCCAATAACAAAACTATTTACCCAAAGCTAGTTGACCATTTTTAAATACAATCCTGCTAGTAAAAATATTAAAAGAACAATACTTGGAATAGTTTCAACTATTCTTCGCACTTTATTCAATATTTAATTGTGGCCTTACTTATGTTCAAAAAAACAATTAGTTTTGACTAATTTTACCAACACTCTGCTTATTTTTCCGTCCATTTTGTGGGACCTGTTGCCTATCCAAAATATAACGATTGATCAAATCAATAATCTGATCATTTTGTGGCAAATCTGAATGTTGTGCATCTGAACCAGAAACTGAGATGGTCGTAAAATGTTTAACTTGACCTTGATAAATATACTTCCCAGCTACCACGCTCCCTAACGGAACTAAGCCATCTGAATTATACGTTTGTGTTCCGGCAACGACATAAACATCCAAGCTTTTTGGCAGATTTTTACGATCGGCAATAAAGTCAGATAGCATCTGTGTCTTATGTTCAACAGATTTTTCATTAAAGTTATATGGCGAGCCAATTGTCATAAGACGTTTAATCGTAATTTTTGATGAGTAGCTACTATAATAATTTTCCAAAAAAACTGTATAAATCAAGCCACCATTGGAATGACCGATAGCCTTAAAATTATTAAATCTATATTCAGAAGTTAGCGCTTTAAAAGCAATGTTAAACCGCCGCGCTTGTTGTTTAATATTGCTATAACCATCATGATTATTTTCAAATCCAACCACAATAATTGGTTCATTGTCACCTTGTCGAATTTGACCTGAAACATGCAGTTTATCATCATTCGTCACACGTACTTTTAACAAACTGTGTTGATTTTTGAGACTTTTACCCTTATTTAGTTTCTTGACCAAAGTGTCAAAACGATTAACTGTCGCTGAACTTCCGGGAATCATAATTACTGGCGACATCTTTGAATTATGCCACTTCATTAAATCATCAACGTTGTTGCGTGACCACTGTAGCGACATCACAATCAATATGATCGAAATGATTACTCCAGTAGCAGCCCATATCCACTTATTAAATTTCTTCATCAGCGACACCTGCTTCTTCGATAATTTGATCGGCTAGCTTGACGAAAGGCATGTAAATTAAAACATCTAGGACAATTAAAACCACCCCGAAAATCAATGCCAACCAGTTACCATTAGTCCCAATGAAAGCAATTAATGGCCCCGGAGTCCCTGCAGGTACTGGATAAGCAGCAGCCGGAATCCATCGCAAAGCCAATAACCCTGCTGCTAAAATCATATTAACCAATGGGGCCAACAAAAATGGAATCAAGTAAATCGGATTAAATAATATCGGAATCCCTAACATCATTGCATAATTATTATTAAAAATTGCTGGAAAAATTGACCATTTGGAAACACGTCGATTATTAACTTTCTTCGAGAACAATAAGATCGCAATTATAAAGGCTAAAACAACTCCAGTTCCACCAAAGTTAGCAAAACTATGATAAAGCGTTGTATCCGTAAATTTAAATGGGACGTTCCAAGCCGAACCAGCTTTCAAAGCCGCGTTCATATTGGCTAAGGAAGCATTGTCACCAAATGATGGGCTATTGGTAAATGGTCCTCCGAATGCCATCCATGATAATAAATTTGTTAATAATCCCATACCCAAAACATATAACAACGCATTTATCTGTGTATGTTGTGTGACAAAACTAGCGACATATGTGGGAATTTCTAAGCGTCCAACTAGACCTAATATCATATTAATAATTGCTGATAAAACAATCACCACCGCGACTGGTTTAATTAGTTGAAATAGCTCATCTTTTTTGACATCGACTAGTTTAACCATAATTCGACCGCAAACATAGCCCACGATTAAAGAAATCAACATCCCTTCTGACATCAATCTCGGACTGAAATTTGGCATTCCCGAATCACTTAATTGAAACGAAATAATCAAAAATGAAAGCAATCCCACTGCCCCGGCAGCAGCTGACTTTCGACCATAAACTTTGGCCGTGTAATAAGCTGCTCCAAAAGCTCCATATAAAGCAATCATATCAATCGTACAATGAAAGATACTGCCCATAATCCAAGCCAAATCCCGATTATAAGGCAGCCACTTAGTAATTTTAAACAGCGTTGCCATAAATCCCGTTGGTGTCAAAAAGGCCCCCTTGATAACTTCCGCAAAACTCCCTAGTAACATAATCGGAAACATCATTTTTAAAGTATCACGCAAAATCAGCATCATCTTACTGCTGTAAAACCGTATCGAGATATTCAGTAATTTATTCATATCCCAGAATCTCCTCAATTTTTAATTCAATTTACTGTAGAATTTTTTCGACAAAAAAATACAACCATCAGGTATTTAAATATCCCTTCTGATTGTACATGTCTTATGAAAAAATAGAATTCTTTTTAACGTAATATTTAGAAACCTTTGAACAAAATATTACCTTGGCTGACAAGTGTATCAACTTGCAATAGCTTAGTCTTTCTATCAGTAACTGGTTCGAAAACAGTTGGATCTAAAAGTGGCACTTCCATACCATCCAACAGCTCCAAACTAAGCCATTGTTGTTGGGTCTCATCGACTGCTGCCAAATAATAAGTCACAGACTCGTTGGCACTGGATAAATCATTTAGTATCTTCTCGATAGTCTGATTATCTGCCCTAAAAGTCGTTAATTTCAACAAATAATCATTTTTACCACGGATTGTCATATCGTCCTGATTTGTTTTGATATATTTAGGAAGTAATTCCTGAAGACTTTTATCTGTCACTGCCTGTTGTGCCACTTGTCCATAAGCCTTAAATTGTGATGAATTTGCATGAACTTGATAAGCTGCTTCATTTTTATAAAGTTCAAAAACAAAGTTATCAATGCCCTTTTCATCTAAGTGAGTCGCATACATTGCCAGTGTCCCGGGTTCATTTTGATGTGAAGTTAATAGATTATTTACGCCCGCTTTAAGGAATGCTTCTCGTTTTTCTGCGGCAATTGTTAATTGATACATTCGAAAGATTGGTGTTTCAATTAATTTCATCTTTACACGACCTTATTGTAATGGTTTTAACTGCTCAATCACTTTTGCTGGAACACCACCGACAACACTATTATCAGGCACATCTTTCACAACAACTGCTCCGGAACCAACGATAACGTTATTACCAATATGAACACCGCCAATGACTGTCACATTGCCACCAATCCAGACATCATTCCCGACAGAAATTGATTTAGTATAAGTAATCAAATAACGGCTGCCATCAGCTCTTGTTCCGAAACGTTTGGTTGCGTCTAATGAATGCTGACCACAGTAGAACTTGGTATCTGGAGCCACAATCACTCGATCACCGAAGGTAATTAAATTAGAATCTTGGAAGAAACAGTTTCCATTAATAAAGTCATCATTTCCAAAACTAATATGCTTTCCATAAATAGCCTCAAAATGGCCATTAATCGTCAATCCTTGTCCAACTTTATTAAATAATTGCTTAATAATATCATTTTTCTGAGATAAGTCCGTTGTCTGATTAAGTTGTCCAATTAGCTTGCGACCGTTACTCAACATATTTTGTAGCTCAGGATCACGATAATCATAATCTTGTCCCGCTAAAAGTTTTTCGTGTTCAGTCATTGTCATAACAATTCCTCCAATTTTAGTAATCTAATCCTTCATCAATTAAATCCATATAATGCTGTGTAGCACATAAAGAATGCCGATTAGGTGAAAGCCAGTTATTTTTATTTAAATTTGCCAGTTGATTCATTTCCTTGGGCGTTAAATTAAAATCCCAAATTTCTAAATTGGCTTGCATATGTTGACATTGAGCAGCCTTGGGAATTATCACGGCACCAAGTTGCACCAAATAACGCAGTAAAACTTGGGCACTAGTTTTATGATACCTTTCTGCAATTTGTAAAACAGCCGGTTCTTGTAAAATTGCACCACTGGTTTCTCCAAGTGGTGCCCACGCCTCAGTTACTATGCCTCGTTCATTTTGAAACTTACGTAAAGCAGTCTGCTGTTGATATAAGTTTAATTCAACTTGATTGACAGCCGGAGTAATTTTCATTTGATGCGATAAATCTAACAATTGTCCAGCATCAAAATTAGAGACACCAATTGACTTAACTTTACCAGCAGCTACTAATTTTTCCAAATCCCGATATGCGCCATAGTAATCACCATAAGGTTCGTGCAATAAAACTAAATCCAAATAATCTAAGCCTAATCGCTGCAATGAATTATCAACTGATTGAGCAGTAATTTTATCACCAAAAAATGGTAACCAAACCTTGGTCGTTACAAATATATCTGCCCGAGGTACGGTTGTCTCCTGTAATGCTGCCCCAACAGCTCTTTCATTCCGATAAACTTGAGCAGTATCAATCAGACGATATCCGGCATTCAATGCATTCAAAACTGCGGTTTTGCACGTTTCAAAATCAGTTATTTGAAATGTTCCAAAACCTTCTTGTGGTATTTTTTGACCATTATTTAATTGAATCGTTGGAATCATTTTCTTACTCCCCTCATGCTCTTAACACTATCTATCATAAAACCACCAGATTTCCATGTAAAAGACTTATAATGGATATACATTGATACCCAAATTGTATTAAGTGGAGGAATAATTATGGAGACAAGAATTCTCAAATATTTTTTAACCATTGCCAAAATTGGTACCGTTTCAGCAGCGGCTCGGGAACTCCATGCTGCTCAACCAACTCTCAGTCGACAGATTCAACAGTTGGAATCACAATTGGGAACACCTCTTTTTATTCGCGAACGCCATCGAATGGTTTTGACTAAAGCTGGTTTAGCATATCAACTCCACGTTCAACAAATTTTATTGGAATTAGAACGTGCTAATCAATTAGTCCGTAACATTAATAATGATGAACTCACTGGAACCATTGATATTGGCTGTGTTGAATCAGCCGTCACCAGATTTTTAACTCCAAAAATCAGTCAATTTCATCAAGAAAATCCTAATGTTATTTTTAATATATATGACGCTTTTGGTACTGCTATTAAAGAAAGATTAGATCAAGGATTGCTTGAAGTAGGATTTGTCTCGACTCCAATTGATACAGCTAAGTATCACTATTTAAAGTTACCAATTCAAGACTTATGGGGCGTAGTTGTAAATGAAAGTAGTCATTTATTTCAACAATCAACTGTTTCCATGGAAGATTTAAAGGATATTCCTGTTATTATTCCACATCGACAATTAGTCAGAGATGACTTGTCCGATTGGTTACAAAAATCAGGCGTTTCCTTGAATGTTGTTGCTGAATATAATTTATTGACAAATGTTATTTATTTAACAAAAGCAGATTTAGGTACATTAATTTGTATTAAAGGCGTTGAATTACCGGCTGACAGTCACTTGAAATTCATCCCCTTTGAACCGCAACATCTTTTGAACCACTTCTTAATCTGGCGTAAAGGTACCGCTCTCAGTGAACCCGCTCAGGCACTCATTAATTTTATAAAGGGACAATTATCAGTCCAATAAAAAAACTTAGGCTAACTGCAATTGGCCTAAGATTTTTTACTTAGAATTATCAAATATTGCCATCATCAAACAATCTTTCCTTACCTACTGGTTTTAATTCCATTAGTTCTGGATTCTTCAAGTCAGCTTGAAAATCATGATTTTTAAATTCTTCAGATTCAAATATATTTACATGTTTTTTATTAATCGGAGTATAGATAATTGTTCCATCCACATTTTCAGCGACAGAATATTCTTGCCCGACTTGATCTTCTTTAAAAGGAACTGGCAAAACAAGTTTTCCGTTTAATTGCTCTAGTTTAACTTTTTTATCCATGACAACGTCTCCATTATTTTGATAAGTACTCCATTATACTGTTTTTAATTTTATTTATACGACAGAAAATATATAATTTAGCTATCAAATACTAGGATGTGTTTATTATGAACAAGTTAATCCCTAAGAAGGTTGAATTAACTGAATTGTTTTATGATTTAGTTTTCGTCTATGCTGTTTCGAAATTGACCGGTTTACTCAGTCACATACCTGAAGGCTCGTCTTTCTTGCAGCAATTCGTTATTTTCTCAATTGTGCTGATTGTTTTCATTAATACGTGGATGGTTGAAACTGTCTTTACGAATCGATATGGACGAAATTCAATTGTGAATATTTTATTTTTCATGTTGGATATGGCAATTGTTTTGTTTATGTCAAATAATTTCAACGGTAGTATCCAACAGTGGTTCCGCCCTTTTACACTTGCAGCAGCAATCTTATCGGGTACTTTGGTACTTCAATATTCATTAGTCAATTTACGAACGACCAATGCGGTTGATAAACGTCTGACTCGTTTATTCATTATGATTCTTTCACTAAGATCAGCCTTTTTACTAGTTGGTGCTCTTTTACCATTTAATATCGGCTTGTTTGTCGCTTTAATTGGGGTCTTAGCTAGTTGGATTTTACCAGGTATCTTCACCTCCCACATGACAAATCGTGCTGTTAATTTTCCTCATCTTTTGGAACGTTTGACAGCTCTGATTATTATTAGTTTCGGTGAAACTATTGTCGACATTGCTGATTATTTTAAAATTAATGAATTTGATATTTATTCAATTTTGATTTTTCTAATTATTTGTGCACTATTTATGGTTTATATTACGCAATTTGACCACTATATTGACGAAAATAAGGCTAACCAAACTGGCAACCGTTTAATTTATCTGCATTACCCAATTCTTTTTGGTATTAGCTTGATAACTGTTTCATTAGATTTTATTGGTGAAAATGAATTGTCAAAACCAACCGCAATTGCCATTCTCTATGCTGGCTTAATTCTCTTTTACTTAGGAATTTTCTTAGCGGACTTTTACAATAAAGCAGAAATCAAAAAAGAACGTCACGTTCAATTGATTTTCATCTTTTCAACTTTATTTGGTCTAATTATCTGCAACTTTTTCCCAACATTTGAAGGTATCGTCACTATCACTACAATCGTGACAATTGTTAATGCTTTCACCCTATCAGAAAGTATGGGTCGCCAAACTAGAACAAATTAATTCCGCTTTCTATCATTAAGATAAATAGCTCCAGCAATCCGATTTTGGATTGCTGGAGCTATTTGTTTCAAGTGAGAAAAGCAACGAAAATACCCATCATTATGATTAATTTTTTATAATTTTTTCTCTGTCATTTTTAAAACAATCTTTTTCCCTTGTGTCTGACCTTCAGCCAAAAGTTTTTGGGCATCTGCAGCCTTTTCCATTGGTAATTGAAGAACTTCATCATTTAGCAATTTTCCAGCCGCAAAACTTTGATTCAACAAAGAACCAGCTTTTTGTAATTGCGGTAACGTCGCATGACTAATGACAAAGCCCTTGATTGACTTTGTACTAGTATACATTTGACTCACATTAAAGGTGAATTGATTCGATTTTGGAGCCGTGATTAACCCAACTTGACCGCGGAGATTTAATTTATCTAAATTATCCTGTAAATCAACCTTCCCTGAAGTGTCAACGATATAGTCAAAGTTATCTGGAATTTCTAATACTGGTTGGTGGTAATCATTGGTTGATTGAACACCATTTTGACTTAATTTTTCGAAATCTCTTTTATTACTAGTCGTCGAAACAACTAATCCCAAGGATTTTGCCAATGATACCAGCTTCAAACCAACATGACCGGCTGCACCTTCAATCAAAATATGATGACCTTCTTCTACTTGCAAAATATCATCCAATAAAATTGCGGCCGTTGCTGATGAATGAACTGAAGCGACTAGTTTGATTGGATCAACACCACTTGGTACTTCAAAGAGTCTTTCAGATGGTATAGCAACCAATTCACTCGTTGTTCCTTGGCGACCGTCATAGCCCATACTGTTAGTCCAAACTAAATCACCAATACGAAAATCTTTAACATTGGCTCCAACTTTGACCACGGTTCCAACGGCGTCACGACCAATCACAAATGGAAAAACAAGTTCAGTTTTAAAACCACCAGCGCGAACAAATGTATCAACAAAGTTAACTGATGCTGCGATTGTTTTTACCAACACCTCAGTCTCCTTAATTACAGGAATTGGTAATTCACCAACTTTGATTTCGTCTATTCCACCGGTTTGCTCAATATATGCAGCACGCATCGTTATTTTTTAACTCCACAGTAACCATTGCATGCACACTTTTCATCATCCAACATTGGGCAATGACAAATACCATCGTCACTGGCACAATGGCAACCATCATGACAAGTCATTCCAGCATGGCAATATGGATTTTCATTTTTTTCAGACATAGTTTTTCTTCTCTCTAATTAATATAGTAATTAAAAATATACTCATATTATATCGTCATGAGAAACACCTTTAAACCATTATTTTAAACTTGAGGCTAAATCGATTACTAAATCTTTAATTTGCTCACGAACTTGACGGAATACAACCATCTTTTCCGCTTCAGTACCCGTTGCTTGAGCTGGATCTGGCAGTGGCCAATGTAATTTCTTCACACTTGGAGGAGTCATAGGACAACGATCCTTGGCATCCCCACAAAGTGTTACCACTAAATCACAATCATTTAAAAAATCAGTATCTATTAACTTGGATTTATTGTGAGATAAATCGATATTAACTTCTGCCATTACCTTCACCGCCAAAGGATTAACACCGTGAGCTTCAATTCCCGCACTCTCAACTTGCCAATCTTCACTAAAGGATTCTTTGGCAAAACCTTCTGCCATTTGACTACGACAAGAATTTCCCGTACAAATGAAATAAATTTTCCTCATATACTTAAATACCCCATTTACTTAATAGATAGATTATTGACCAATCAAACCGGTATTTCAATTAAATTCAGACCGTAAGCCAAATATTTGTACACTTGGCATAAATGATGTATATTAAAAATTGTAATAAAGGTTTTGTACAAATCAATTTTGCGCAAGCTAATAAAATGTAGTATTAGAAAGGACCTTTAACCATGAAAATCAATATTAAACCAGAAGCACTCACATACTTAGAAAATAAAAACGTTCCAACAGATGCAACTATCATTCTCACAACTGATGATGGTTCAAATAAATACTCAAGTCTCGGTGGTAGCTGTGCTATCGGTGACAAGTTCCAACTTGTAATTTTGAAAGACGCTGATCCAAAATATACCGTTGAATTGGATAATGATGCCGGTTTTGATTTAAGCACCTCCCCATCAGATGCTGATTTAATGACAAATGGATTAAACATTTCACTTTGGCACAATGCCCTAGCTTTGAAAGATAACAGTGGTATCTTAGATGGTGCCCTCTCAGTTGTTGACTGGAGAAATGTTAAACCTGAAACGGCTGCTGAACGTCGTGAAAAGATGATTAGTTTAGGCGATAAAATTTGTTAATAAATTGAAATAAGCTCTCAAGCAAATTACGGCTTGGGAGCTTATTTTTGTATCTATTCAACTAACGCCACGAAAATATTAGGATACTTAGATTTGTATATGATATCTTCATATCTTCTTTGAAATACTGTACAGGTATTTTAATACACGTGTCAGCACCCATGAAATAAACATTTCTTCGATTATTGTAAATAAATATATAAATTTTAAATCATTAGCGATATTCGATATAATAGACATACAGCAAAGCTTTCGAGGAGTAATTACCCTTGTTGGTTGTAGTCGAACAGTTATATGGTGCAACACCCCTCAATTAATCCATTAGATGGAGGTGTATGACTATGGTAGCAAGGATAAGTTTGGAGGTTTGGCTTTGCAGCTCTTTGAGTTTGCAATTAGTGTGTATTACTTAGCTAAAGCGTATTATATATACGTTGAAGCTAAGACACTAAAAAAGACTAATCATTTAGATTAGTCTTACCAAAATCTAACCATTTTCCATTCAATGATTGAGATCACAGGAGTCGCATTCCTTGTGGTCTCTTTTCAGTTGTAAGTATATATTATCTGCAAAAGTAAATCAAGATTTTTAGGCACCCTCCTATGCCAATCCAGCTCTTTATATAACATAGATTATGTAATTTAAATTGTAAGAATCAATTTCTTACTTTAACTTCATTTCTTTCCGCTTATTTCACGTTTGTCGTCTTAATTTTTTAAATATCTCAAGTATATACCCAATTAAAAACTACTCAAAAAAACATACCTTGATTTCAATAATCAAAAGTATGTTTTAAATGTATATCCTAATAAAGCTTAAATAACATATGAAGCGGAAACCCATTCATTAGTTGCAACACGATAGTATGTTACCCCGTCAACTACTTTATTTTGATCAGTTTGCCATGAAGTATTGTTACCTAATGCACGGTTAGTAACAACTTTCATCGTACCATCATCTTGTAAAGCCATTAGTTGAACAAAGCTAGCATTACTATTCTTAACCTTAATAACGCTCATACTACTTGTTGAACTACCTTGACTGGAACTTGCATTATTATCAGTCAAATATTGAGCAGAAACCCATTCGTTGGTAGCAACACGATAATATGTTACCCCATTAACAACTTTGTTTTGATCTGTTTGCCAAGCTGAATGGTTACTCAAAGCTCGACTACTCAATGTTTGTACGGTACTGCCATCGCTACTGATTGAAACTAGTGGTACATAACTACCAGAAGCATTGTTGACATTGATAACTGAAGTTCCTGTAACAGTTGTATCTGTTGATGAACTGCTTGAAGAGCTACTTGATGAACTACCAGTTGATGTCGAACCACTGTCAGTAGAAGTTGAGCCAGTACTTGTTGATGAACCAGTCGTTGATTGATAACTTGTAAAGAAGCTATCGTACAATTCAGAAACATCAAAATTACCATAACTACCACTAAATTGGTAAGTACTTGACCATTGCCAACCATGATTACCTGTGTACCAATCTTGACCTGTTGGATCGTATGGATATGAAGCAATCCAACCTTGATCAACACTCATGACTGAACCGACCCATGAACCCATCGTATAAATGGTTGAACGATAACCATATTTAGCAACCTCGTTCATAAAAGCAGCATTGTCCGCATCATTTTGTGAAGTCGAACTAGCACTTTGTTCAGAACTCTCAACATCGGCAACTAGGACAGCTCCACTAGGTAATCCGTCAGCTTTCGCTGTTTGAGCTGCATAATCAGCTTCAGCAATCGCACCAGCAACAGAACTGTAATGTGCATAATGATAACCATTAATGTACAAGCCAGCTGCTTGAGCTGTTTTGATATTGTTAGCCGCAGTACTATCCTTAAAGGAAGTACCTTCACTAATCTTAGTTACAACGGCCTTAACACCATAGTTGTTATACATATCTTGGAAATTAGCAACAGTCATATCACCGTTGTAATTCGAGACGTCAACCATATCCGTCTTAGCCGCATCAACCGTCGATGCACCAAAAAATAAGACTACCAAAGACATCACAGCTGTTAACGCCGCGATAAACCTTTTCTTCAAAACCATAAACTTCCTCTCCCTTTTGTCGCCTTAGCAACACAAGAAGTATATGTCAAGATTACTGATTATGATTAAAAGTTACACATCTGTGTAATAACGGTAATAAAAGTTACCAAAATGTAACTAAATAGTAAAATATTAGTCTAATATTCAATCAAATGAATAAGGAATGAATTCACACTAACGAATTCATTCCTTATTTTGATAATATTCTTTTGTTATTACCTAATTAGTCCAAACTTGCATACTTTTCAAGTGAGCGAATCATTTGAGCTGTGAAACCTGATTCATTGTCATACCATGCGACAGTTTTAACAACTTGGCTTGAACCTGATCCGACAATTTGTGTTTGTGTTGGATCAAAGATTGAACCATAGCTTGTACCAATGACATCTGATGAGACGATTTCATCATCGTTGTAACCGAATGAAACTGAGTTATCAGTATATTTCTTAACAACAGCATTAACTTCAGCAACTGTTACTTCTTTATCGAGTGTTGTAACTAATTCCGTAACTGAACCTGAAATTACAGGAACACGTTGTGCATGTCCATCCATTTTACCTTGCAATTCAGGAATAACTAACCCTAAAGCTTTGGCTGCACCAGTTGAATGAGGAATAATATTTTGAGCAGCAGCACGTGCGGCACGAACATTGCCATTACGTTCTGGGCCATCTTGTAACATTTGTGTTGCTGTATAAGCGTGAACCGTTGTCATAGAACCGGCTCTGATACCAAATTCTTTATTAACAGCATTGGCTAACAAAGCGATACAGTTTGTTGTACATGAACCAACTGAAGCAATGCGGACGTCGTTTGTTAAAGTATCTTCGTTAACACCATAAACGATAGTTGGCATTTGTCCTGATGGAGCGGAAATCAAAACTCGTTTAGCTCCGGCGTCAAGATGAGCTTGAGCTTTTTCAGTTGAAGTATAAAAGCCAGTACATTCAAGGACGATATCAACACCATCGTTCTTAACCCATTGTAAATCTTGGGCATTTCTTTCAGCGTAAACAGGAATTCTTTGACCATCAACGATGATTGCATTATCCTCATTTGTAATTGAATCAATCTTAAAGTTGCCATGACCAGTATCATATTTTAACAAGTGAGCTAGCATGTGTGGTGAAGTCAAATCGTTGATTGCTACAACTTCGAGATCTGTCTTACCTTGATCACGTAAAGCTGCGATTCTTCTAAATGCTAAACGTCCAATTCTACCAAATCCGTTAATACCAATTTTTGTTGTCATAATATTTCCTCCTAAGATTTCCTCTTTCTCTTAACTTACAAGTACAGTATATGGTCAACTTGATATATAATAAACTACGAGAATCAGAACGTAGGTATATCAAATAATGATATCAGGAGAACTATTATGAATATCGATACTTTCAAAATGATTATTGCAATTGTGCAAACCGGTAGTATTTCTGGAGCCGCCCAACAATTGGGTTATGCTCAATCAAATATTTCAGCTCGAGTCCATCAACTAGAAACTGAATTAAGAACGACTATTTTTTATCGGACTAATCGTGGTGTTATTTTAACTGATGCCGGCAAAGAATTTTACAATCGGGCTATTAATATTGTTGACTTGACTGAGGATACTATTAATCAAATGAAACACCCTAATGAGGTCGAGGGTGACTTACGCATTGGAACATTGCAATCAGCTTCAGCCACCTTCTTACCACCAATTTTGACTGAATACTATCGTAATTTCCCTAAAGTTAGGTTGGCTATTGAAACAAGTAATCCGATGGAGAATATTCAGCAGGTTTTGAATTATGAATTAGATGGTGCTGTAATTGGTGAAAACATTGATAAGACAGACCTCGTTTCCATTCCGCTTGTAACTGAAGAACTGTGCTTAGTCTCTGCTAGTCCAGAAATTGGTGATTTAAACACTGCCTCATTTCTTGTCTTTTCCACTGGCTGTATTTATCGTGAAGTTACTGAAACTTGGCTGCGCTCACAAAACATTAGTATTCATCACCCAATTGAATTCAACT
The DNA here is from genome assembly GCF_001435815.1 of Companilactobacillus nantensis DSM 16982. GTDB lineage: Bacteria > Bacillota > Bacilli > Lactobacillales > Lactobacillaceae > Companilactobacillus > Companilactobacillus nantensis. The sequence goes on from NZ_AZFV01000001.1 coordinate 196,661, forward strand.
ACTTGGATGCAATTATGGCTAGTGTTTGTTCAGGGCTTGGGATTAGTATCGTTCCTAAAAAAATTGCACAACCTTTCGTTGAGAGAAAATTACTATATATGACAGAATTACCGGCAGGATTTTCTTCGATTCAATTAGATTTCATCTATCGCAAAGATCATTTCATTAATCGTCCATTTGAAGAATTCATCAAACTTTTAAAAAATAATGCCGCTGTCAAAACCACAAAAAAAGAAGTATCCTAAGATACCCCTTATTTAAAAATTGATAATTTAGCTAAACCATTATGTAAATTGATTGCATCCCAAGGCATATGTTCGGCCAATGATAATCCAACCAAATCACTTACTGAACCAATATCTTGTAGTAAACGAATTACCGCTTCTAATTTCATCGTACCAATTGCAGCTCCAAACTGACTACGATCCATTCCTGGTTCAGCTGGCAAAATTGAGCGAAAATCATCAGGATCTAAAACATCCAAGTCCAAATGAATTGCTATGTGCTTAATTTCGTTAACTTTTAACCACTCAATGACTTTGTCACTATTATTAACTAATTTTGATGGTGTCACATAACTAAGATTTAAATCCTTCACTTTCTGATCCATTGTCCGTAATTGTTCATACTGTAGCCCGGCCATCAAAACCTGGTTAGGTTGTATTGGATTCTTAACCTGCTGATTAAATTTTTCAGCACCTTTATGTAATAAATTAGCAACGACCATTTCATGGATATGATGCGATGTTTTAGGATCAGAAATATCTGGATGAGCGTCTAACCAAATTACACCAAATTTATCTGGATACTGACCGTGCAAATAATCGAATGGAGCTTCAGAAATGGAACAGTCGCCACCTAAAGTTATTACTCGCTTAGGTTGTTTCAGTTGTAAAGTATCAAAAGTCACCTGCATCTGTTTCAACAAGGTCTTTTCAGCATCAATTTTGTCATTTTCAGTTTCAGCGACATTCGATACTGGTATATGAAGTGTTGGTGTCTGGCTGCTTTCAGGTACAATAGCTTCCAAAATTTTACTACCAATACGATAATTTTGATTCATACCACCTTGCCATTGTGGTAAAACAATTCTTAAATTTTCTGACATCTAAAATACCTCCTCATAATTATAAATCGCAAATTAACGATGTATTCTTTTAAATAAAAAGGAACTCTAAAGTTCCTCAGAAATCACCTTAGCTAAAGCTTGAATGTTCTCCTCATTTCGTCGATAATATGTCCACTTACCATGACGTTCAGAAATCAAAAGACCACAGGTTTGTAAATCACTCAAATATTTTGAAACAGTCGATTGTGCTAAGCCGGCACGCTTAACAATGTCAGCTACACAAATGCCACCCTTTTCTTTCATCATAAATTGCACAGTTTCACATGATACTGAAGTGATTTCCTTTTCAGGATTCTTTAGCCATTGTAAAATATCTAACCTCGTTTGGTTGGCTAAAACCGTAAATACTTTTGTATTAATATTCATAACTATATTATATTCACATTTCACGATATGTAAATAGATTTTTGTAAACATATCGACAAATTTGAATTTATGAATAAAATTGTTGACATTAATTTTATTTGCGTGCTATATTACTTCTCGCATTAACAAGTGACTCAACAGGAACTCGATAGACGGCCGCTATGAGTTTAGCAATCACAAAATTTTTTGGAGGTCATTTATTATGACAAAAGAAACAGCAGAAAAGAAAATTGTAGAAAAGCTTATCGTCGAAGCTCTCCCCAACAACGATGTAGAATATATAGAGTCTGTTGTAGTACCAGATGCTGTAACTCATCGAGCAGGTTTCGCGGCACTATATGAGGCAACCGAAGACGCCATTCCACAGGAAGGTAATTTCATGGACTGGGTACGTGACGGATGGAGCATCTTACATGCCGCACTTGGAGAACAAAAAGTTGAAATGAAATTTATCGTGGCAGAAGAAAACAAAGTAATGGCACAGTTTCATTACTCGGTACAACATAAAGGAACATTTGCCAGCGCTCCGGCAACAAATAAGGAAGTTACTTGGGACGAAGTCGGTACATTTACTTTCAATGATGAAGGTAAAATTCAGGAAATGTGGTATATGACTGAAGAATTGAAAGTTGCTCGTGAAATTGGTTATCAACTAAAATTAAATAAATAAATTTAAAACACTTCAAATTATTATATAAATTATGATAATTTGATGTGTTTTTTTATTTTCTACTTGGTATCGAACCGGTTCGATAAACTAAAATTAAAGTGAATTAAGTACCAGTTGCCGACCAATTTATAATATTTTTTATCATAATTCATAATCACGAAATACTTTTCAATTGATCCCCACTCTGCTTAATTCAATGTTGATATTTTGAGGGGGATGTTTTAAATGTTACATTATTTTGATTTAAAACGACCTGCTAAATTGGGACTTTCTATCGACGAACAAAAAAGTCGTTGGTTCAAAGAATTTCTCAAGTCTTTCTTGGTCGTTTTCTTTGTTTACTTCTGTATGTATTTGATACGGAATAACTTATCTGCTGCCCAACCGCTATTGGTTAAGCAAGGTATCTCAACAACTGCTTTAGGTTGGATTGGCTATGGCTTTTCACTAGCTTATGGTATTGGGAAAACCGTCTTAGGGTATGTCGTTGATGGTAAGAATACTAAACGATTCATGTCATTCTTGCTTATCTTGGCTGCCATTATGACTTTAATTATTGGTGTTGCCTTGTTAATGAATCAAGCACCAGTTGGTTTGATTTTAGTACTTTGGTCATTAAATGGTATTTTCCAATCACCTGGTGGTTCGGCTTCACTTTCAACTATTTCACGTTGGACAACTACAACTACTCGTGGTCGTTATATTGGTATTTGGAATATCTCACATGAATTCGGTGGTGCTGTTGCTGGTGTGATTGCACTTTGGGGTGCTAATCATCTTTTTAGCGGCAACGTCGGCGGAATGTTCATTTTCCCTGCTGTCATTGGTTTAATCGTTGGTTTCTGGGGATTGTTCTTCGGTGCTGATGATCCACAAGAACTTGGCTGGGACTCCAGTGAAGTAATCTTTGGCGAAAATGTTTCAAAAGCTGATGCGTCAGCTGCCAAAATGAGTAAATGGGATATTTTCAAAACTTTTGTTATGAAGAGTCCTTGGGTTTGGTTATTATGTTTAGCTAACGTCTTCGTTTATGTCGTCAGAATTGGTATTGTCAACTGGGCACCACTCTACACCGTTCAACAACTTCACTTTACAATTGCTCAAGGTGCCAATACTTTGTTGCTTTTCCAATTAGGTGGCATTATCGGTAGTGTTGTTTGGGGTTGGTTCTCTGATTTATTAAAGGGACGTCGTGCTGTTGTTTCTATTATTTGTTTGGCTCTAACAGCCTTTGTCGTTTTGGGCTATCGTTATGGAACAACTCCAATGATGATTAATACTTCATTATTCTTCTTAGGGATGTTAATTTACGGACCTCAACTTTTGATTGGTGTTTCTGTTATTAGTTTTGTTCCTAAGAATGCTTTGAATGTTTCTGATGGTATGACCGGAACGTTTGCTTACATTTTTGGTGACTTAATGGCTCAAGTTGGTTTTGCTGCCATTGCCGATCCAAAAGCTCATGGTCTTTCAATGCTTGGGATGCACTTACATGGCTGGAATGATACATTTATCGTCTTCTATTTAGCTGTTGTCTTGAGTATCATTGTTTTAGCAGTCATTGCCATTGGTGAAGAGAAACGAATTCGTCAACAATTATCAATTAATAAATAATAATTAATCTAATCAATCACATTTTTGGTGGTTGATTTTTTTTTGCAATTTTCAAGACTTTTTTGTAAAACCATTTTTAATTTCAAGTTATAATCAATTTGGCATTTGTTAATCCCGCTTAAGAAGGTAGCTATCCAATGCGTAAACATAATCAAGATAATAAAAAAAGAACCTTTTGGATTTTTACAACTATTATTATTCTATTATTAATTACAATTTCTTATTTATGGACAAGGAACAATTCAGCGGCATCGTCAACTAACCAAAGCTCAACCATGTCTCCAATTATTATGATTCCTGGTAGTGGAGCCGATAATAATGTTTTAGATGGTCTGATCAGCAACGTTGATAAACGCTATAAGGAACATCATAATGTACTGAAAGTAACCGTCAATACTGATAATAGCTTAACGTATAGCGGTCATATTTCGACTAAGGATAAAAATCCGTATATCGTCGTCGGCTTTGAGAACAGTCAAGATGGACTCGAGAATATTAAGAAACAAACAACTTGGTTCAATACTGCTTTCAAAGATTTGCAGCAAAAATATCATTTTAAGACCTTCAATGCCTTTGGACATTCTAATGGCAGTTTAATTTGGACTTACTTTCTAGAAGACTATTTTGACAACTATCACAACGTTAAAATAAACCATTTGATGACGGTTGGAGCACCGTTTAATTTTGCGGAAACTAGTCATGATGACAAGACAGAAATGTTGGATCAATTGATCAAGAATAAAAACCATATCCCCAAGACAATGAGCTATTATTCTATTGCAGGAACTGAACAATACTCTGACGACGGAATTGTGCCATTGAGTAGTGTCGATGCAGGTAAATATATTTATCAGGATCAAATCAAACACTATATGTTTATCACTTTGACCGGTTCAAACGCTGAACATTCAGATATGTTAACTAATTCGCAATTTATTACCCTCTTCCATCAATTCATCATCAAGAGTAGCGAAAAGCTAGTAAAACCTGTCAAAAAGTAAGCATGTGAACTATCTTTTAGATGAATCAGTTAGCCTAATTCAGTATGATATACTCTAATTAATGTGTTGTACTAGTTGATTTATAACCATCAATTTAAATTATGTATTTTTTAACATAACTTGATTGGAATCAAAAACAACGAATAAACTAGCATAACGCAATAATTAATTAAATTTAAGGAGTCGCTTTATGACAAAAACAAATAATAGTCTGGATATTGTTGCTTAACCGGAAGGTCTGCAACAATTTTAGTTCAAGCCTTCCAAAAGCAGTTCATTAACTTTTAGGAGGAACCTATTTTGAATTTAAACAAAAATATTATTATTAGAAACGAAACACCAGCTGACTATCGAGCAGTTGAAAAAATGACCCGTGAAGCTTTTTGGAATTTATACATGCCGGGATGTGTTGAACATTATTTGGCCCACATTTTACGTTCTGCATCTGACTTCATTCCTGAACTAGATTTGGTTGTCGAAAAAGATAATCGAATCATCGGCAATGTTATGTATACCAAGGCTAAATTGATTGACGAAACTGGTCGTGAGAAAACTATTCTTACTTTCGGTCCCGTTTGTGTTGACCCTGATTTTCAACGTCAAGGCCTAAGTAAACTATTATTGGAAAAGTCTTTCACGATTGCCAAGCAACTAAATTACGATGCCATTGTTATTTTCGGTATGCCTAGTAACTATGTCAGTCGTGGCTTTGAAAGTTGCTTGAAACATCACGTTAGTTTGAATGGAACTTATCCAACGGCCATGTTAGTGAAAGAATTAGTACCTGGAGTTCTTAAAGAACATCAGTGGCTTTATCAGGAAAGTCCAGCAATGAATGTCGATATGGCTAAGGTTGATACATTTGATCAAACTTTCAAACCGAAAGCAAAAGAGTGGCAACCTAGCCAAGAGGAATTTGAAATTATTAGTCACTCCACAATCAGTGAAAATTAATATTTTAATATGAAAACGGGTACCAGTAAGAAATGCATTCTTACTGGTACCCGTTTTGCGTTCAATATTTTAAATCCTACAATTCATTCTTAAAAAAATTCTCAAGAAATTTAGCCAAACCATCATTGGCATTCGTTTCAGTTACATAATTAGCAATTTCCTTAACTTCAGCTAGACCATTCCCCATTGCAACCGAATACTTAGCCTCTTTCATCATACCAACATCATTCATTCCATCACCAAAGACAAATGTATGGTCAGCATCAACTCCACGTTCTAATTGGATTCGTTTCACAGCCGTGCCTTTATCCGTTTTCAACGGAATCATTTCGATATTATCAGGACCCGAAGACGACAAACGCAATAACTTACTTTCTGCCATCTTATCATGAGCTTGAGTCAACTCAGTCAAATCTCCCTTACTCAAGACAACTCCATTAGTAATTTCAGAAGCAACCTCTTTTAACTCATCGAGACTTTTAATTTCTTTATAACCGAATGCTTCATCGAAATTACCAGCATTTTGAGCAATAAAATGGGGAATTTTTTCTGTAAAGTAAGCTTCCTTAGGTGTAAATAACATCATAGGCAACTTATTAACTTGTGTAACTTGATATGCCAATTCAACAGCTTTAGCACCCATATGAGTAACTTCTTGACCAGCAGGTCCGTCAAAAACCGCTCCATTAGAAGTTATCATGTGTACATTGGGATTTAAAAGTCCTTGCGTAATTTTAGCTAATTCATACATACGACCGGTTGAAATATAAAACATTACATCATGTTTCTGAAGCCGTTCAATTGTGCTTTTTGTCCGAACAGAAATATGCTTATGGTCACTGGAAAGTAGTGTTCCATCAAGATCCATAAAAACTAAGTATTTTGGCATTGCTATCATCCTCGTATTAATAAAATAATTATCAATTCTATTGTAGCAAAGTTTTGAAACCGTTTACTATGTTTATGAGATTTATTTCTGAAATTGGATTGTATAATTATAAATTATCTATTGTTGATAAATAATATCTGACCGGTATAATTAAAAATCCTCTGCTTAGGTTTGAAGCCTTGTACCCAGAGGCGGCTCTAATTAAATTTAAGAAAGCATAAAAAAGAATCCTTCATCAGGATTCTTTTTTTAAACTGTTAATTCAATTTGATTGCCTTCAGGATCACAAACAACACTTTCATAATAACCATCTCCGGTTGTCCGTGGACCGCTGAGATGCTTATAACCTGCTGCAGCAATTTCCTTTGTTAAATTATCAACTTGTTCTTTGGAACCAAGTGACATGGCAATGTGCATATATCCTAATGGATAGCCTTTTTCATGATGACGATTCAAATCATCACGTGTACCAACTTCTAGTCTGGCACCGTCTGGGAATGTTAAGAATCGTGATGAAAAAGTTGTAACTGGATTATGATACTTTTCAGAAGCTGTTGCGTCGAAGAATGTTTGATAAAATTCAACCGTGCGTTCCAAATCTCCTACAAATAGTCCAACGTGTTCAATTTTCATAAAGTAGACCCCTCTAATCTAATTTTCGATATTTGAATTTATTCGTATAGCTCACTTTTTGACCAGCATTTAAAATTGTTTCACCAAAGTCAGCATGATTGATAGCATCTGGCAAAGTCATCAATTCCATGGCGATTGAACTGTAATCATGGGTACTTGCCTTTTGCTGGTCAATTGGATTGGCAGTAAAAATAACTAATCCATTACGATCAGTATAGAAATCAATTGCCCGTTTGTCACTTTTCAAGGTTGCTGCCTTATCACGTACAACATATGCATCATCAAATTCAAACTTATCTAATGGTTTAAGTTGTTTCAAGCCTTGACCAATTTTTTTAAAGTTTTTGAAATCATATGCATTTGTAACAGCCAACATTTTACCAGTTGGTAATTTTTCCGCATTCATATCCAAAAAATGTTTGGAATTAATACGTAATTGCTGTTGACGGATATTGCTTTCACCAAGGTTGAAATAAACATGGCAACTAGGATTAAACAACGTATCGTGATTCGTTCTAGCACTATATGTGATAGCTACCTCATCGTCATCATTCAATGTATAACGAATTTTAACTTTTAAAACACCCGGAAATCCATCTTCACCATTGACCGTGTGGGTAAATAAGACTGAATTGTCAGAATCCACTATACTGTCGAAGTTTTGTGACTGCAATCCGTAATCCCCACTGTGAATAATATTTGCTCCATCATTTGGTTGTAGTTGATAACCCACATCATTAATGCTGAAGTGAGCTTTAGTAATACGTCCAGCGACACGACCGATTGTTTTACCAACTTCATACGGTGTTTTAATATAGTCATTCAAATTATCAAAACGTTCAATTAGCGAACGTTTGACACCATCCTCAACCACTTCAAAATTTTGCCAAGTGGCCGCGTAACTTAATACACTGATACTTGTTTGATTTTTATTAGTTATTTTATAAAGAGAGACCTCTTGTCCATTAGTTTCTCCAAAATTTGTCTTTACTACTACCATTTACAATCCAGACCCTCATCTATCTAAAACTTTTTTTTTATCCATAGCCTTTGCAATATTTTGTAAGGTTACTTCTGAAGTGTTATTGAAATTAATATCGGCTTCACTTAAAACTTTCGGGTCCCCGATACCAACAGAAATAGCACCTGAACCGTTGATTGATTTAACACCGGCTGAAGCATCCTCTAAGCCAATACATTCTTCGGGCTTTAATTTTAGAACTTCAGCGGCGCGAGTATAAATTTCTGGATCTGGCTTACCATGTTTTAATGTTGCAGGATCAACTTTTTCATCAAAATACTGAGCTAAGCCTAATTTTTCCAAAACTAACGGTGAATTCTTGGATGACGATGCTAGCGAAATTAAGTAATGTTGGTCGGAAATCTCCTTGATGAAGTCTTCCATACCTGGCAAAATTTCTGATTTATCCAATGTATCAAGCAACTTCAAGTAGTTATCATTCTTCTCAGCAGCGTACTTAACTTTTTCATCTTCAGTATAGTCATTTTCCTTACCGCCATACTTCAAAATGAGGTTGAGTGAATCCATACGGCCGACACCTTTAAGTTGATTACCCAAATCTTCGGTCCATGTTACACCCAATTCATCAGCCAATTGGTGCCATGCTTTGGCATGATAAGCTGATGTATTAGCAATAACTCCATCTAGATCGAATAAAAATCCTTTAACCTGTTCGAATTTAACCATATTACTTAGCTCCTTTTTTTAATAAAAAGATGCCTGAATTAGTAATTCAGACACCCATATTCTACAATTATTTCAACATTAATGGTTCATTATTGACCTCGATCTGAATTGGTTCTCCAGAAATAAGGTTGAAATGTGGTCCATCACTGTCAACCGCAACTTCAATTACACGGCCTCTAAAGACTTGTCTGAATGAATAACTATTCCATTTCTTTGGTAAGAATGGTTTGTAGCTCAAGGAGCCATCATCATGTACTCTCATACCAGCAAATCCTTGGACCATAGCTAACCAGCCACCAGTCATTGAAGTAATATGTAAACCATCTGCAGTGTCATTATTATAATTGTCTAAGTCCAGTCTAGCGGTTCTCTCATATAATGCAACCGCTTTCTCCTCGTAGTGCAAATCAGCTGCCAAAACAGAATGAATTGCGGGTGAAAGACTTGATTCATGGACTGTTAGTGGTTCATAAAAGTCAAAGTTACGTTTCTTTTCACGTTCAGTAAAGTCATCGATAAAGTCCCAAATGCCTTGGAGGACGTCACCTTGCTTGATGTATGGTGAACGTAAGATTTTATCCCATGACCAATGTTGATTAATTGGCAATTGATCCTTAGGAATGGCGCTAACTGGCTCAAGATCTTTATCTAAGAAGCCATCGTGTTGAACAAAAATACCTAAGTCTTCATCGTATGGCAAATACATTTTGTCTACAATATCTTGCCATTGTTTCATCTCTGCATCTGAAACAGCTAATTTAGCAAATTGATCTTTGGATACTTCACCTAAAATTTGTAAAGTATACTTCAACGTCCATTTAGCAAGGAAGTTCGTGTACCAGTTATTATCAACATTATTCTCATATTCATCAGGTCCAGTAACACCATGAATCATGTATTCTCCATTGCGTTTACTGAAGTGAACACGGTCAGCCCAGAAGCGTGACATTTCTGTCAAAATCTTGCTACCTTCGTTGAGAACGAATGATTTATCACCGGTATAACGAGTGTAATTATAAATTGCAAAAGCTATATCGCCGTTACGGTGAATTTCCTCAAAGGTGATTTCCCATTCGTTATGGCATTCAATTCCGTTGAAGGTTACCATTGGGAACAATGCACCCTTCAAACCTTGTTGCTGTGCATTAATGTAAGCACCTTGCAGTTGGTTATAACGATACATCAATAGATTTCTTGAAACCTCAGGTTTAGAAATACCTAGGTAAACAGGAATACAAAATGCTTCGGTATCCCAATAAGTTGCCCCACCGTATTTTTCACCAGTGAAACCTTTAGGACCAATATTAAGGCGTGAATCCTCACCTGAATAGGTTGTAAAGAGTCCAAAGAGGTTAAAGCGCATCCCTTGTTGAGCATCAGTATCACCGTCAATCTTAATGTCAGATTGATTCCAACGTTCAGCCCAAACATTTTCATGAGCACAATAGAGATCCTTATAAGCTACTTTAGCAACCTTGGCACTGATACCCTCCATTGCATCACGCAAATCATCAATATCTTGATAATCACGAGAAGTCAACACAATAACACGTTTTTCGATTGTACCGATTTCTTTTGATTCCAAAACCTTTTCAAACGTTGTACTCGTTTCCAAATCTGTAATATTAGTATCAGTTTCAGGTAAATCAGTCACATAATTGACTTGCATACCAGAAGTAAATCTTGGTGTACCAAAGTCGTTTGGTTTAGTTTCAGCAATCAAACTGTTTTTAGTAATATCCAAAACATTCCAGAAATGTTCATCATAGTTAGCATCTTCATTTTTAACATCAGCATCTAATGATGAAATAACCTTGATATCAACCTTTTCGTTTGAGAAATTTTCAAAACTAACTTTTTGAACGGAAAGTTCTTTTTGAGCAACACTTAAAAATCTGACGAAATTAAATTTAATCTTACTACCTGATTTATCAACGATAAATGAACGAGTTAAGGTAGCATCTTTCATATTTAAGTCTAATGTAAAGTCACTGATCGAATCCTTATCAAGATCCAATTGTGAACCATTAATTAGAAAATTCATTTTAATAAAGTTTACGGCGTTAATGACTTTTCCAAAGTACTTGGGATAGCCATTTTTCCACCAGCCGACACGAGTCTTATCAGGATACCAAATCCCTGCTAGATAAATTCCGGGAAGACTGTCTCCAGTGTATTCTTCCTCAAAATTACCTCGCATCCCCATATAACCATTTCCTAAGCTGGTCAAACTTTCTTGAAGACGTTTATTCTCTTTATCTAGCTTGTGAGTTACAACGTTCCAAGGATCTACTTCAAAAATTCTTTGCATCAAGTACACCTCCTATAGAAAAAGGTAATTAGGTAAAAATACCTAATTACCTTTTCATAATCCTTAAAGAATCGTTTCGTCTGTATCTTTGTCAAAGTAATGTGCTTTTGTCATTTCAAAAGCCATTTGAACATCATCACCAGGTTTGTGATGATCACGTGAGTCAACCTTTGCAATAAAGTCGGTTCCACCGAGGTTAGAATAAAGAATTGATTCAGCACCTAGTAATTCAGAAACTTGGATCTTAGCATTAATTACGGCATCAGGGAAAGCTTGAATAGCAACTTCTTCGGCATGAACGTCTTCTGGACGAATACCAAATGTAATTTCTTTGCCAACATAGCCTTGCTTTTCAAGAACTTTATATTGACCTTCAGGTACAGCAATATTTAAACCTTGATCATTAACGATCTTACCGTCAACGAGTTTAACATCAAAGAAGTTAGTAGCTGGTGAACCAATGAATCCGGCAACAAACTTGTTAGTAGGCTTGCTGTATAGTTCAGCAGGTGTCCCAACTTGTTGAATCTTACCATCATTCATAATGACGATTCGATCAGCCATAGTCATAGCTTCAACTTGATCGTGGGTAACATAAATGAAATTACGTCCTAAACGTTGGTGCAATTGAGCAATTTCCGTACGCATTTGAACTCTCAATTTGGCATCCAAGTTTGACAATGGTTCATCAAGCAAGAACAAATTTGCATCACGAACAATCGCACGACCTAAAGCAACACGTTGTCTTTGACCACCAGATAGAGCAGCTGGTTTTCGTTTGAGATATGGAGTTAATCCTAAGATATCGGCGGCATTTTCAACTCGTTTCTTAGTATCTTCCTTATCATTTTTCCGGATATTGAGTCCGAAAGCCATGTTATCAAAGACAGTCATATGTGGATACAAAGCATAGTTTTGGAAAACCATGGCGATGTCACGATCTTTAGGTGAAACTTCGTTCATAACTTTGTCATCCATCTTAAAGTCACCCTTTGAGATGTCTTCCAAGCCCGCTATCATACGCAATGTGGTGGATTTACCACATCCGGAAGGTCCAACAAAGACAATAAACTCACCATCTTTAATGTCTAGGTTAAAGTCACTAACCGAATAGTCAGTATTACCTTGATAGCGTTTGTAAATGTGTTCCAAGTTAATTTTTACCATTTTTAACGCTCCTTATATTTTCGACTTTCAGCTAACAAATAAGTTTAATCTTACTAATCTAGATGTGTCCACCACACCTATAGTCAATCCTTTTTGGCTATTTGACCACCAAGTAGTCTGTAAGAAACGTACGTTGGAAGCGATACGCTACAGATGACACTTAGAAAAGCCAATTGCAAAACGAAATTCATTAAGATCAAGATTAAAAATACTATTACTGAGATGATTATTGGTAAAGGTTTTTCAACAAATAATGTCAAGATGCTAGCAAATTTATGTGTTGCCAATTGAAATCCAGTTGCGACTAAAACCATGCAATATACGAATGTAAAGATCAACACGGCCATGTGCCACTGAGGATTACCAACTGTCACTTTGTTTAGCAAAATGAACAAACTTGCGATAAAGCCTAATCCAAAGTTAATACGATAGTTCTTTTGAAAATCAAACCACTTTTTAAAAAAGTATTTGAAGAAACTTACACTACCATTCGTCTGCCACTCTTGAACAGCTGCGAAACTCGCAACCAATCCAGGAATCGTGAAGACCGAAATCATTAACCAAAGAATTATCAAAAAAACACTATACGTAGTTGAAAATTTTAGATTGAACAAAACGATTGCGGTCAAGATAACCGAAAAATTAATTAAGAAGAATGAGAAGTTGATACTGAATAACGACATCAACCAGTTCCCACTCGCAATTAGTCTCTGTCCATTTTTTGATTTTAGATTGATCACAACACTTTGTCCTTTCTATTTAATTTAAAGATTGAAAATAATTATCTGTATATCGTCCAAAAACTAAAATTTTAATTAATTAGTTAATACACTAGTCGGAGGCCACAAGCAGTAAAATCAGCAGTGGCAGTGGTGTTAGGTCGAGCTTTTTTCTCGGCCTTACAGCACAGGACGTATTTTGAAATTCGCGGTCTGTGCGAAGTTCAAAATCGAGGCTCAAGACCTCGGCTTGTGCCGGTCCTCACAGCGATTTCACTGCTTGTGACCGGAGACGACATCTTATTAATTACTTAACAGCACCATCTGTAACACCCTTGATAATCCATTTTTGAGCAAATAGATAGAAGAGAATTACTGGAATGATTGAAAGTGTGATACCAGCTAAGGCTAAATGCCATTGCTTAGTATATTCACCGAAGAAATTGAACATTTGTAGTGGAATTGTATATTGCGCTTGTGGCAAGACAAGTGATGGCAATAGATAATCGTTCCAGATAGCAATGATGTTCAAAATAGCAACTGTAACTGTAATTGGAGAAAGCATTGGGAAGATAACTTTAGTAAAAATCTGCCAACGACTTGCTCCTTCAATTTCAGCTGATTCATCCATCGCAATAGGAATACTTGCTAATGTACCTTGATACAAGAAGACTGACAAACTAGCGTCAAATCCGAGGTACATGATAACCAATCCCCACATGTTTAGAAAATGAACAGCACCGAAGTTAGCTGTCAAAGGAATCATAACTGATTGGAATGGGATCAACATAGCTGAAATAAAGAGCATCAAGATTCCGCCACTCAATTTACTGTGATTTCTTTGTAAAGCATATGCAGCCATTGATGAACAAAGAATGATCAACAAGACACTGCAGACTGTGATAATAAGTGAATTAGTCAATGAACCGATAAAGTTCAATGCCCTGAAGGAATTCACGTAGTTATCGCCGGTACTTGGATGTGGGAACGAGAGAACTGAAGCGAAGATCCCTTTTGGTGTTTTAAATGAGTTAGTTAGGATTAGATAGAACGGGAATAACCAAAGTATTCCGAGTAATAGTCCAATAATTCCTAAACCGACACGACCTTTTTTATCCATTAGAGATCCTCCTCTCTCTTACGGTTGTATGCTACTTGCAATAGTGAAATAGCAGCAACGATGATAAAGAAGATAATAGCTTTAGCTTCTGATAATGCGAAGTTACCAGAGTTATAAGCGGTATTAACAATATCCATAGCCAACATTTGGGTTGAGTTATATGGTCCACCATTTGTCAATGACAAGTTTTGATCATAAATCTTGAACCCATTTGATAGAGTCAAGAACATGCAGACTGTGAATGCTGGAGCAATCATTGGGAACGTAATCTTAGTGAAACGTTGCCAAGCTGAAGCTCCATCAATCTTTGCAGCTTCAATGATTTCATTAGGAATGTTTTGTAAGTATGCAATGTAAATGATCATGATATAACCACTCATTTGCCATACTGTAACAATAACCAATCCCCAGAAACCAGTTGTTTCATTAGTCAACCAGTTTTGAAGCCAATCCATGTGCAAGGCGTTACCTAAAGCTTGGAAGCCTTGTGTGAAGATAAATTGCCAAATGAAACCTAGAATTAAACCACCGATCATATTTGGCATGAAGAATACGGTACGTAAGAAATTGTTTCCCTTGAATTTTTGTGTAACTAATAATGCTAGTCCCAAGCCTATTACGTTCAGCATGATAACAGTGACAATTACAAACCCCACTGTAAACCAAAAGGCGTTAATAAACGCCTTATCTTGGAATAATGTTATGTAATTTTGAAATCCTACCACTTTAGTAAATGTTAAACCGTCCCAGTTTGTGAATGAATAGAACAAACCTTCAAGAACAGGAATGAACACTACCAAAGCTAACGCAACGAGGGTTGGTGTTAAAAATAACCAGAATGAAAGACTTTTGTTTTTCATATTCATTGCCCTCTTTTGTTACTTTTAGTTATTGGCTGATTTTTGTTGTTTAGCCCAACCATCAGTCATATTTTGTACTGTCTTATCCCAGCTTTGTTTGCCTGATAAGTACTTTTGTAGATTTGGTTGTGCAACGTCTGGATCCCATGAAGTACCAGTGTATCCTGGGAATGCCCAGCCAGTTGTCTTGTGTTCTTGTGAGTACTTGAATACTACTGATGTCAATGGATCTTTCATCTTGTAGTTGTCGTAACCCTTGTATGCAGGAACGAAGTGCAATGTATCTACAACATCCTTCTTACCAGCTTTTGATGTGTACAACCAGTCTAAGAAGTTCTTAGCAGCTTTTTGTTCTGCTTGTGATTTTTGACTATTAACAGCCCAGTATAGTGATGTACCAACTGGTAGTTTGCCTTCTTCACCAGGTACAGGAATAGGAATCATACCAATTTCGTTCTTAGCGAAGTTCTTGTCAATACCTTCAACTGTTGGGTAAATCCAGTCACCTTGTTGAATCATAGCTGCTTTACCTTGTGAGAAGTATTGGTTAACTTGTGCTGAGTAATCCATTTGCATTACAGGCTTGATTGAGTAATCTTTTTGAAGATCAAGCATTGTCTTCATATCAGCATTCTTTGAAAATGCCATTTTCTTTGACTTGTAAAGCTTTTGAGCATTACCGTTGTAATCTTGTGCTACGTAAAGGTTTAGCAAGTGATCAGACATGATCCATGCTTCTTTACCAGGAAGTGCAAAGACACCCTTGATGCCTAATTGATCCTTTTGAGCATCCAATTGTTTAACAGCAGCTTGTAACTTATCAACTGTTGTTAGGCTTTCTGGATCGATTCCAGCCTTTTCAAAGACTTGCTTGTTGTAAACAAATCCGTAACCTTCAACGTTGAATGGTAATCCAACAGCCTTACCTTGGTCGTTCTTAACAGCATCCAATGTTCCTGGTTGTGCTGCCTTTGCGGCCTTTGTATCTGATAAGTCAGCCTCGTGAGCCTTAAATTGTTTAACATCAGCTGGACCAGCCAAACTGAAGATTGTTGGTGCATTACCAGATGAAATTCTAGTCTTCAAAACTGGATCATATTGAGTACCACCACCGATTGATGTAACTTCAATCTTCACATTTGGATGGCTCTTTTCATACTCTTTCGCAATTTGCTTAAATTGCTTATTATTTTCAACCTTTCCTTGAAGAATTGTGATCTTAACATCCTTACCTGAGGATGAGCTGTTACTGCAGGCTGCCAACATAAATGCTGCACCGGCTGCCAAAGCAATAACTCCCACGCGTTTACCTAAACGCTTCCAGAAGTTCTTCTTCATTACCAAAGCCCCCTATAAAAATAATATTTCTTTATTACAATTTCCATTATGTTGCGAAACCGCTGTCATTGCAACCGCTTTCGAGATGTTACCGATAACAGCTTTGTAACCAGTTAAACTCTTTCCACGAAAAAAGCGGCCAATTCACAAACGAATTAGTCGCTTTATATTTCATCAAAAACCTTTATTCATTAGTCTTCCCTTGAATAACAATTGGATCATAATCAAGCTCAATCAAGCCATCTTTCACATGGATCAAGGAATTATTTAACATATTGGTATAACTATCACTTGGCAAGGCAACAGGCACCTCACTGGACATTCCCTTCAAGGTGAATAGACCAATTCTGATAATATCACCGAGACGATATGTTACTTCAACGGTGTCATTTTCCAAAGCTGTTACCTTATATGAACCTGAAACTTGGATATCACTTTGACTCAAATCATGCATTTTGGCAATCAATGAACTCAAATTCATCTTTGCATCTTTCCAATCAAGCTTATCTGAATCAAACAAGCTTGGTGTGTGCTTAAACCCGTATTCTTGTCCCGCATAAATTAAGGTTGCACCCTTTTGAAATTCAGAAAAAGCGGTCCAATTATACATATCATTCTCATTAATAAACATACTGTGAGCTCTTGGTTGATCGTGATTCTCAAGTCCACGCATCTTAATATAGTTCTTTGGATAAATAACACTTTGCGTATTCAGTGCATCAACGTACTTCTTCAAAGGAGTATCTCCTTCAACATAAGAACGCCATGTTTGGTCAATATCATAATCATAAGTCATGTCAAAAGCGCTATATAACTCAGCATCGGATGAAACGTGGAAACCCTTAGCTCCCAAGTCTTGAATATAGTCTTTACTTGTTGATTCAGCTAACCAAACACACTTAGGGTTAACTTTGGCAACTTCTTTACGAGCTTCTTTCCAAAACTCAATTGGAACTTGCGGTGCCACATCACATCTAAAACCATCAACGAGTTTAGCGTAACGTTTTAGTGTTTCAATTTGATAGTTCCACAAAGCCTTGTGTGAATAGTCCAATTCGGCTACATCTGTCCAATCCTCATTCTTGTTATAAAGATTGCCTGCTTTATCGTGCAAGAACCACTCTGGATGAACTTGTAACAAAACTGAATCACGAGAAGTGTGGTTGTAGACAATATCAAGCATTACTTTCATACCATGGTCATGAATCGCTTTAATTATTTTTAGAAAATCTTGCCAGCTACCCAATTTAGGATCGATTGCTCGATAATCTTTCACCGAATATGGTGAGCCTAGTTTACCCTTACGATCTTTTTTACCAATTGGATAAATAGGCATCAACCAAATATAGTCGGTACCGAGGTTTTTAATACGTTGTAAATCAGGTTCTAGCGCCATCAAAGTACCCTTTTTGGTATGGTTTCTTACAAAAATGGAATAAATTTGAACTTTTCTCAATTTAATATCTGTCTGACTTGCCATTATTACACCCCTCTATTTTTTTGATTCTAAAGCACAACATCCCCAAGGACCTAACTCAATGGTACCACTGGTTTTCTTAACTGTTGCGTTTGTTAGTACACTCTTCCACGCTGCTTTTGGTAGGGTAAATGTCTTCTTTTGATCGGAAAAGTTAGCAATAACAAGTCCACTCGACTTCTCAGTCTGTCTGATATACGCGTAAATTTTCGGATCAGTAATTAACAATTGATAATTACCGCTAGTAAAACATTCATGCTTTTTAACACGTAAAAGTGCTTGATAAAACGTCATAATACTTTCTGAATCTTTGATTTCTTGATCAACATTATTTGTGTCCGTCTGAGCCCAATTCCATGGTTGGTGCGTTGAAAAGCCGTGATATTCTGAGGTATCCCATTGCATTGGTCCTCGGGCCGTCATTTCGTCTTGATTATTCAACAACTTCAAAATTGTTGCATCATCATATGACTTCTGACGTAAATTCTTGATCAAGTCTAATGCTCTTTGGTCATCAAAATCAGTAATCTGCTGGTACTTTAGGCCATGCATTCCAATTTCTTCACCATAATAAATTACTGGAATTCCTCGCTGTAAAAACAACATCATTGCTAATAATTTTGTTACTTTATCATCAGCAACTGGTAGATTCAGGCGATCTAGCACTCGACTAATATCATGATTTCCCCACGTTAATGTTGGTAAACTGACCTGATCGAGCACACTTTCCCAAGTTACATAGGTCTGTTTCAATGCTGGTAATGACAATTGGCGATTTTGGAAAAACTTAGGAATATCTTGATTACTTTCATCATAAACTTCACCGTAATTATCAGAATTGACAACAACATCACAGACATGACCATCAGGACGTGTATATTCAGCCGCATCACGAGCTTTAGCTGATGAAGCCTCACCGAATAAGAAAGCATCTGGATTATAGTCTTTGATTTCCTTGACGAAACCGGCCATATAATTTTTCACAGCGGGCAACTTAGCATAAAAAGTATCATCAATTGGAAATTTTCCATCAGTCAAAAGTGAGTTTTGCTCCAAGTTAGCTTTAGCAATATGGATAAAGGCATCTAACCTGAACCCATCGACACCTTTTTCCAGCCAAAACTTAGCGATATCAGCAACTGACTTTTGTACTTCGGGATTTTTCCAATTCAAATCTGGCATGCGTTTGTCAAAGAGATGGAAATAATACTCACCTGCATCGGTTGGGTTTTTCTCCCAAACACTGCCACCGAAAAATGAACCCCAATTATTTGGTTCATGACCAGCAACTGCATCATGCCAAATATAATAATCCTTAAAAATGCTATTTGCATTGTTAACCGCATCTTTAAACCAAGGATGTTGATCTGAAGTGTGGTTAATCGGTAGATCCAAAATAATATGTAAACCTAGTTGATGAGCTTTTGTTATCATTTCTGAAAAGTCATCAGTATCCCCTAAACTTGGATCGATTGCAAAATAATTTGAAACGTCATACCCATTATCGACTTGCGGCGATACGAAGATTGGATTCAACCAAATCGTGTTAAAACCCATATCTTTAATATAATCTAAGCGCTTTGTTACTCCCTTTAAGTCACCGATGCCATCATTATTAGTATCTTGAAAACTCTTAGGGTAAATTTGGTAAATAATTGCCTTATCATACCAACTCACAATAAGCTGCCCCCTTCGTGTAAACCCTTACACACCAGTATAAAAAAGTAAGCCTCACCTAAGCAAGGCTATCCTCAATATTATCGGTAACAAATTATTCGCGTAATGTCCCACCCAAACTAATTTTAGGTTCAAAGACTAATGCGCCCTGTTTTGCATTCGTATCGATTTTATCTAAGAGATTTTCGCCACAGGCACTGCCCATTTCGATAATCGACTGTTTAATAGTAGTAATTTTCGGAGATGCTACTTGATTCAAAAAGACACCATCGAATCCAGTCACCCCAAAATCATCCGGAATCTTACCACCACAACGAGTAATTCCTCGTTCAATACCAATTGCCAAACGATCGGATGCACAGATGAAGGCAGTATTCTTGGTAATATCATCCCAATTATCACGAACAAATTCCTCTGCCAAATGACTGTGATTCCCGAATCGATGTAACTCTGGCATCATTCGTTTCTCTTGAACTTGTTGCAAATAACCAGCTTCACGAGAATATTCAAATGATTCCTTTGAATCAATTCCTACATAAATCAGGCGCTCATAACCCTTCTCTAAGGCTAACTGCGCTAACAAATAAGTCCCAGCTTTATTATTGGTATCAACATAATCGAAACCATAGCGGTTTTCACCAAAAATGACAACCGGTTTCTTCAAATTATTGATCCAATCAACATCCTGTTCACGCATACCAGTAATGATATAACCATCGCAATTACCAATATCAAAATTTTTCCGCGTTACTAGCTGCAGAGAATATTGATGCAAGTCTAATGTTTTTGCGATACCAATCATTAAGTTCATATAATAAGGTTCCGTTGTATCAATGTCTTCTAAAATACAAAGTTTGATAATTCGAGTACTCTTATTAACTAATGCCTTGGCGATCATATTGGGATGGTAGTCCAATTCACGCATGGCTTGATAGACTAATTGCTTTAACTCGTCAGTGACCTTATCCGGATGATTGATCACTCGTGAAACAGTCATCTTTGAAACGTTGGCCTTTTTTGCCACATCAACTAAAGTCGTCATGCTTTCCCCTCCATATATCACAAATTAATTATACCAATTTAATGCGTTTTCAAACTGTTTTTTATAAATTTGTTGATACTTTTAGACAAAATGACTATCTTTATAAATTGATTATTTGTTTAGACAGGAAGAATATATAAATGTAAATATATTTAAGGGATGATAAAAATGATTATTTATTTGACCGCCCTCACCGTCTTTTTGACTCAGTGCTTTATCATGCTTTTCGTGTATTTCAATCAACGTAAGCCCTACAAGAAAGCGTTATTGGATGCACACCACTCGAAAACGTCTGTTGATCAATTCTTTTATTTCATCTTGATACCTTGTTTAAATGAAGAAAAAGTAATTCAGGCCACTTTACGAGATGCACTCCGACTTCCTGGACAAAAGCAAATCATCGTAATTGATGATGATTCAATTGATGACACCTTGATTCGGGTTAAAGAGACACCCGGACCAATTATGACTGTCGAACGAAAACTTCCGAATGCTCGTACTGGCAAGGGTGATTCACTCAATTACGCAATGCCAACGATTCAAAAATACATTCGTGATAACCACCTTAATCCTCACAACTGCATTGTTGGCGTTATTGATGCTGACGGTGTTTTGAGCAACAACAGTATTTATAAGCTCAATGATGCCTTCATTAACGAAAAAACTGATGCTGTTCAACTTCGTGTCAAAATGAAGGCTCCTAAAAAAGTTTTACAAACCTTTCAAGATATCGAGTTTTTTACAATCAATCATTTGACACAATTATTTAGATCTAACTTAAATGCCGTTGCTCTTTGTGGTAATGGTCAATTCTTCAGATACTCCAGTATTACTAAGAAATTAGGTACTGCCCCTTGGGGAAATGCTTTGTTGGAAGATTACGAACTGACATTGCGGATGGAATTGCATGGATTACATATTCGATATATTGGGGATGCTTACGTCGATCAAGAGGCTCTGCGCAGCGTCAAAAAGTTAGTCGTTCAACGAGCTCGTTGGTCACAAGGTGGTTTTAATTGTTGGAAATACTTGCGGAGAATCATTACTTCTAAGAAAATGACCACAATTCAAAAATTCGACACTTACTTTTTCTTTTTCCAACCAGTGCTAAATCTCTTAGCTGATTTTAGTATTATTTATTTGACAGCACACTTTATTTTGAGCCATATTAATAATCCTGAATTTCTTTTCGTGGCTATCTTTGCTTTAGCGGTAGTTGGCTTACTTTTTGGAACTGTCTTTACCATTATTTATCTGCAAGAATTACGACTAAATGACCACGCCAAACTGGTTATCAATCGTGAAGATGTCCTTAATATTAAATTTCATCTCCACCGTATTTTCTTCGCAATTGGTTTAATTTCTTACATATATGTGGTTTTGTTCTTTAGCCTCATTATTTCAATTTACCATGAGATGATTGGTCAAAATACTTGGGCTAAGACTAAACGAATTTAATTTATTAGTGTATGACAAAAAACTTCTGAGTCTATATAAACTCAGAAGTTTTTTATTATCACATTCATTCTAAAAACGTTTTACTTTAATAAACATATTAGTAGCAACACGATAGTAATGACTGCCATTAACAAAGATTTCTCGATCGACTTTGTATGTAGCATTGGCAGGCAACTTACTATTTAGTAGAACACCTTGTTCATTATAAGTAGCTGTAACTGCATCAGTTGTGACGTTAAAATCAACGTTTGCGTAATTACGGACTCCAGCAACAGGAATAAATTGATTTGTTGCTACTCGATAAAACTTCACGCCATTCATTACTACAATTTTATCAGCTTTGTACGTACCATTGGCTGGTAAAACAATATCCAACTTTTCATCACGTTCATTGTATATTGGTAGTTCAGAATTAGTCGTGACTTCCGCATTCACGTTTGTGTATGGATAAACTTCATCAACTGAAACAAATTCATTAGTTGCGACACGATAAAATTGTTGTCCATTAATGATGGCAATTCTATCGGTTCTCCATTCAGAACTTGGGGATAGTTCGCGATTTACTTTAGTTCCTTGGTAATCAACTAATTTACCACGAATATTATTATAAACACGAACAAGTGCAGGTTCTGGATCAATATAAACGTAGACATCACTTGCTTTAGCAAATTCGTCGGTTGCGACACGATAGTACATGATGCCACCGATCGTGTATTCTTCATCACTAAACCAGCAACTGTCGACACCTAAAGCTCGACTGTCCAATAGTTTACCTTCATTATTATAGAGATTGACGGTACTTGTTGTTGTCGCAATGTTTTGATTCTTCTTAACCATCGTTCCATTTCCAATTACTGGAGCGCTGCCACCACGTGAATTGTAAACTAGTGGATCGGTTCCATTCTTCAATTCGTCTGCACTTGTAACTCCATCATGGTCAGGATCAACTCCATAATGTGTGAAGACTGGTTGACCAGAATCATCGAGTGTTACGACAGTTGCAGAACCATCAGAATTTGGCAAAATCAGCTTCCCAGAATGTGGGTCAATCGTTTGATATGGAGATGTTTTACCATCTTTATCAACTTCATCAGCACCTTTAGTGTTATTGGCTGGATCATTAGTATAAACTGTGTTGCTGCCATCATTCCATTGTTTAGTAACTTTGACAACATTTCCGTCAGCATCTTTTTCAGTTATTGTGACATTGCCATCAGAATCAACATCTTTGCCTAAAACCTTCAGTGTTCCTGTTTCTATCGTGACATCATAGTTTGGATTAGTAGTTTTGGCATTAATCTTGTAAGTTCCTACCGTAGAAACATCAGAAACACTGGGATCTTCAAACTTAATACCTAGTTTATCTAAGTTGTCACCATCTTTTAATTGACTACCATCTTTCAACTTAGCTGTATCTTGGGGTTTACTATCACCAGCGTACATGTTTTGGTTATTAATCTGAACTGTAATTTTAAGTGGTTGAATTGTGAGATTACCAAATGACAATTTAGAAAAATCATAATTTGGATTCTCATCCTTTAATCTATTAAGAGCATCTTTTGTTAATTCAATTGAATATGTACCCGTTTGTAATTGCTTACGAGCAACTTCCTCTTTGCGGAGATTAATAAATTTAAAATCATATGGATTAAGTTTGATAGTTTTAGGACCTATTTTAGCAATTCTAGTTATTTCAGGAGCATCACCATACGTTGATTCCACTGGTTTTGTTGGATCTGTATTTGTTGTAGTTGCCGCGGCCTTATCAACCGTCAATGGTGCTTCTCCAAATGAACTGAAATTATAATTTTTATCTGCCGTTAAAGCCTTTTTAGCCTTATCAGTATAGCGAATCGTATAATCTCCACCAGCCTGTAAGTCCTCTGGCTTTACAACATTACCCGAAGTATCTACTATTTCAAAGTCTGACTGACTTAATTTATGGTCTTTTGCTTCCGTTCCCAAATCACCTTTAATTTCTGGCAGTGATCCGTCACCATAAGTCACGGTAATTTTAGGAATTGTTGGAGTTACATCTTTGGGTGTAACTGTTAACTCAGCCTTTCCAAAATTAAAATTATAATTTCTATCTGCTTCAAAAGCAGCCTTAGCTTTATCAGTGTATTGAATCCAATAGGCACCACCAGCTTGTAACTGTTCAGGCTTTAATACATTGCCTGCGGCATCAACCACTTCAAAATCTGATTGAGCTAAATTATGATCATCTGATGCAGTATCTAAGCTACCTGTAATTTCTGGTAAGACTTTATCGCCATATGTGATTTCTTTTGTTTGAACTGTTGGGCTTGCATTTTCCGCATTGACCGTTAATAGAGCTCTGCCAAATGATTTAAAATCATAATTCTTATCTGATTTCAAAG
>NZ_AZFV01000010.1 GCF_001435815.1 Companilactobacillus nantensis DSM 16982
CCTTGACTAAGGGTAGAAAAAAGCATCTCAAAAAAATATTTTTGTCTAGACCGTTTCTCAAATTTAAATTCTCGAAAAATCTATGTATAACAATACATTCAACCATAAAATAAAAATAATAATACGGTATTTTGAATCAATAACTGCGAGTTTATAAATAGATTTATATGCTTTTTTTTGTTAGGATAACTTCTTGTTTTGATGCAATCTAATTCTTTGGAGGGAATTTTCGTGGAACAGGATTTACAATATACGCAATATTTAGATTCGATGCGATCATATACCGAACGCAATCAAGCAGACAAAGCTTTAATTTTAATTGGCTACGTTGAACGAGATTTTATTCGTTTTTATCGAGCTGGAAAAGTTGAAAAAGGAATCCAATTTGCTCAAGAAAACTTAGCACGTTCTAAGACATTGTTGAATAAATTGACGCCTGAGGAAAAGGTGGCTCAACTACATGCGTTAGTTGATATTTTGTCATTTGAGGGGATTCAAAACCATGTTGAAATCTATGATTTTATCCATTTACGAACACGATATCATCAAAAATTAGTTAGCTTACCGTTCAATCAAAAAAAATATATTCCGTTGATGAGAAAAATTGCTGAAGACTTTGGTGAATTAACTAAAAAAGATGGTTTGTCATATTCTCATCGTTTGGAATCAACACTGGACGTAATTTATTACGTAAATTCACACTTACAACAAAAATTAACTGTTAAAAAGGTTTTATCCCACGTTACGAATCGTTGTAATACAAACGTTGTTCAACAGGGATTTAACATCGAAATGAAGATGTCAATTCGGGATTATATTAATGCCAAACGAATTCAAGAGTCCCAGCGAATTTTATTGACCAGTGATACTTCGATTCGCGATATTTCTCAAGAATTAAACTTTTATGACGCAGCTGATTTTTCGCGACGTTTTAAGCGTGAAATTGGGATGACACCGCTAGAGTACCGCCAACAACACAGTGAAATAGACTAAAATTTATAATTGTATTTTTAGCGTTATCTTTTAATATTTTTATACAAATTGCCGTTTTGACTGTCCTTAAACCGATATACTCATGGCTAGAAAATATACAAGTTGAGTTATTTAAGTTTAGGTGGGGGCAATGAACATGAAAAAAAGACGATTTTATCACCGAATAGCGCTTTTTGTGGGAGCGGCGATACTTGGGGTAACCTTTGGGATGAAGCCGATTCAAATTGAGGCTGTCGATAATACAAGCACAGCAGTTGGGTTAGCAGCAACTAAGGCTGATACTTTTTCACACGTTGATGCTAGTAATTTTTTGGATTATTTTAAACTTAATGGGTCGGCAGAGTATGACTCTGGCTCAGGAATAGTGACAATCACACCGGATGAAAATAATCAGGTGGGAAATTTTGCTTTGAAAAGCAAGATTGATATGAATACAAGTTTTGAACTGGATGGGCAAGTTAATCTTGGTGATAAGACTTCTGACAAGGGTGGTGCTGATGGTATTGGTTTTGCCTTTCATAACGGTAATATTGATGACATTGGTAATGCTGGTGGCAATCTTGGTATTGGTAATTTGATTGATGCTTTGGGTTTCAAATTAGATACTTGGCATAATTCGTATTATCAACCACAGGCCGGAATTCCTGGCTCACAAGTATTACCAGGAGATTCAAACGGATATGGATGGGCAGCTGATCCTAGTAACCCTCAATTCGGAGCCTTTGTGACAACTAGTCTCAAGCAGATTACTACTGCTGATGGTAAAGAGCATGACCGTTGGTGGGCTGAGACTGATAGGTCTTCAGTGCAAGATTTAGATGCAGCTGATTTGGACGGTCAGTTTCACGATTTCAATGTTAGCTATGATGGCTCAACACGTGAATTAACGATTAAGTATACTCAAACTAGTAAGACTGTTTTAACTTGGAAAAAAACTGTGCCAGATGCAGACCAAGCAATGGCAATGATTGTCAGTGCTTCGACAGGTGGCGCAAGAAATTTACAACAGTTTAAATTGACTAAATTTGATTTTCAACAAGCTGCCACAGTTAACGTACGATATCTAAGTACGACTGGTCGTCAAATTGGACAAGCAGCCGTTGATTATCCTTCTGGTGCAATTGTTGGTGGTGAGTATCAAACTTCACAACTAGATATTCCAAATTATCATTTTGTTCGGATGGATGATGATGGCAAAGTTAGTGGGACTCCAAGTTTACCAACGACCGGAACTTTAAAAACAGCAGGTAACAATGGAACCGTAGTTTACTTGTATGAACCTGAGTATCAAATTGATCAAAAAGTTGTGAATGAGACAATTCATTACGTTGATGAAGATGGAAATCCGGTGGCTGATGATTATCAAGCTAAGCCGATAACTTTTATTTCAGTTAAGAATCCCACAACTAGTGAGATCAAAGAGTACTTTGCAGTAGGAAAACAGGATAATCCTGCAGTCACTTCAGATGGAGTGCCCATCAGTCAAAATGGTATACAGTGGTTTGTGGGGAATGAAACTAGCTTTAATGCAGTTGACCACCCTGAAGTTGATGGCTATAAAGTCATTTCGAATGATGCTCCAGATGGTGATTTGACGAAAGTTACGGCTCAAGACATTCAGTCAGATAGTTCTGATTTAGTTTTCACGGTTGTTTATGGTAAGGATGAAGGAACACCTGGAAAACCTGTAGAGCCAGAGAAGCCCGTTTGTCCAGAGAAACCTGTCTGTCCATGTAAACCCGTTTGTCCAGAAAAGCCTATCTGTCCAGAGAAACCTGTTTGCCCATGGAAGCCGATTTATCCGTGGAAACCTATTTATCCGGGAAAACCAATTCATCCATGGAGACCAATTTATCCTGGTAAGCCAGTTGATCCAGAGAAACCAGTTTTACCAGTAATTCCGTTGAACCCAGATGTTCCAGCTGGAACTGAAAATTCTACAAATCCAAATGGATCTAATGGAACAAACAATAATATTTTGATAAATTCAGGTTTACCAACGACAGCAACTTCCAAAAGTGGTATCAATAAGTTTCCACAAACAGGTGAAAAGTCGTCTAAGTGGCAAGTTGGGCTTGGCTCAGCGTTGCTAATTGTTGTTGGAGTTTTCAGTCATATGATTTGGCGTCGCTCACATTAAAATAAAATATATATTCTCCCGTAAGGTGTTTTAATTCATTTCAATTAAGAATGAATTAAGGCATCTTTTTTAGTTTCCATATCTTTAAACAATGAAAACTGGCTGAACTAAGTAAAAAATCTGTGGATTTTTTTGCATAACTTATTAATATAACACAAATAAAACGTTTTCTAACAACAAATTCGCTATATCATGAGCGTTTTTTACCCATAGTGACAATTTCCGGGCTATAATAGATATTGGGACTTTCCCAGATTGGGATTAAAATCAATGAAAGGTAGCGAAGGCATGCAGGTATATAAAAATTCACAAGAATTAATAGACCAGATTAGAGAGAGTTATCATAAGTTCATTGATGAATATGAGGGGATTAGCGATGATGTCGCTGATGAAAGAATCGATCAGGTAGATAAAACACCTCGAGAGATGCTCTCATATCAAGTTGGTTGGATTAATATGATTTTATCATGGGAGAAGGCTGAAGCTGGTGGAGCTAAAATCACCACACCTACTCCTGGATACAAATGGGACCAAATGCGTGAGCTGTACCATGATTTCAATATTAAATATGGTTCAGATGGTATTAAAAACGAAAAGGCTGAATTAGGCAGTGTGGTAGCCGAGCTGATTGCTTGGATTGAGGACATGTCACACGACGAATTGTTCAAACCAGGAGAACGCAAGTGGGCTACAACTAAGGCTATGTGGCCTGTTGCTAAGTGGATCAGAATAAATGCCGTTTCACCATTTAATAACTATAGTAGACAAGTTAGAAAGTGGAAGAATTTTAATTTACGCGATAAAAAGCCAGTTAATTCATAGAAACTTTCTTTTAAAAAAGCACTCAGGTCATTAGACTTGAGTGTTTTTTTGTCTTCTAAGTTTTAGTATTTAGAGCATTTGATGATAATATCTTCTTGATATGTATTCTATTTGATAAACTTAAGGAGTCTATGATTGGTTTATACCATTTTTGAATGATGATTATCTTAAGAAAATAAATTAGTCGGAGGGAAGGAGAAATTTTAACCTGCAGTGAAGGTGGCGTTAGAGCTTTAGCTCTTACACCACGGGGCGAGTTTTGAGACTTGCGTTTTTTGCAAGGCTCAAAATCGAGTCTGGAGACCTTGGCTCCAGACGGTCCCCACAGCAGGTTAAAATTTTCTTCTTCCCGGAGACGGCAACAAAAAAAGACCGCCCCGAAGAGTAGTCTTTAAAGTCCTAGATCGATTAAGAAGTAACCAATTGTACCGATTATAATCAACATCGTAAAGTTGATTAGTGTAAAGTATAACAAATATTTACCAGGTTCCTTCTTAAAGAAGAATCTATATTGTTTGAAAGCCAACAAGTTAGCTAGTGAACCAACGACTGTACCAAGTCCACCAATATTCGTACCTAAGAAGATAGCGTGAACATACTTAGAGAATTTGGAAACTAAGATGGTTGTCGGAACATTACTAATGAATTGACTAGTAATAATCGATGTTAAGTAAGTACTTGTTCTTGTTTGCAAAAATTGATGTAGATTATTAACGATTGCTGGTTCACGGTTGATATTACCAACGGCAATAAAGAAACACATGAATATCAGCACGATAGAATAATCAACTGACTCAAGGATATGCGGGTTAATAAAAATTACTAACAGCAATGCCGCAATCAATGAACCCCACATTGGAATAACTGAAAAGATTCCAAGGAAAATTACGACTGTAACAACAACAGTTAAGCTTAAACTAGGAATATTCAATTCCACAGCAGGCAATTCAGTCAGTTCGATGGGATCTTTTGGAAAGAATCGAGTGACTAAGAAGACAGCGATGAAAGTAACAATTGTTATCGGTGTTGACATGATAAAGAATTGTTTAATTCCCAAGTTAAAGTGTGTTAACAGAAATAAATTATGGGTGTTACCAAACGGAGTAAAAATACTACCAAGGTTAGCGGCCATCGCAATGATGATCACTGGAAAAATTGGATTGACTTTTATATGTTTGGAAAGTTGATAAAATAAAGGAACTAAAGTTAAAATCGTAACATCATTTGTTAAGAACATAGCTCCAAAAAAAGCTAATGAAGCTAACATAAATATCATTTGTCGCGTCGTTTTCGCTTTATGCGTCATATACGCCGCGTAATATTTTAGAAAGTCCAAATAATCATAGATTTGGATTATAATCATCATAGATAGTAGCGATGCGAGCGTCTTCCAATTAATGTCCATCAGTTGCGGTGGACTAATGAAGATAGATGTCAAAATTGCTGCGGCACCAGCGATCCACAACACCCTATCTGAAAATACACGTTTTAATACGGCCATTTACGTTTCCCCTATAAAAAAGAAGTACCTTATATAGTATAAAGATAAAAGTACGGTTAAAAAAGATAATTATACAAAAAATACCAAATAAGTTTTCAATACTTAATTTTTTCAAAAATTATTTATATAAAAAGCATAATGTATTGTAACCTAACTATAATAAATATCAACATGAGGGAGGATAATAAATGCAAATAATTTTATCAATTTTAATGTTCGCAGTAGGAATCGCCGTAATGACCATATCTTTCAAAGCTAAGAAGGAATTGATATATTATCTAACCTTATCAATTGGCATAATTATATTTTTTGCCGGAATTTTCGTAATTTTTCCAAAATAGTGGTTTCAACCATTTGAGATTGGTATAATCTTCGTAATAAATATGGAGGGGATTACCATGGATTTGAAACGTACTTATATGTTGGTCCTTGTTTCGATGCTTGTGAGCGTCGTTGAAATGACAGTGGATCCTGGGTTCTTTGTGGGACGAATTTCGTTGGCATTTTCAGGACTATTAATGGTCGTATTGTCGTTGTCGTTTGTTAGAAGTTTGCGACGCGCTAAATAGTGGTGTTGAATCGTGTATTTTGAATTTAAAAAATTAAACTGAAGCGGTGTCTTTTAAAATGGGCAACGCTTTTTTGATATCCTTTGGAAAAGGTTTTAATTCGTAGATAATCGGGTTAATATGGTGATTAAATAACGAATCGTTGGAGGATAATAATGATTGCCTTTAAGAGAGTATTAATCCATGTGGTTTTAAGCTAAATCTAACTACATGGAGCGTATTATGAAAAATATATATGATAATAAAGATTTTTTTGAAAAGTATAATCAAATGAACCGAAGTCAAAAGGGATTAGCCGGTGCTGGTGAGTGGAGCACGCTGCAACCAATGTTGCCTGAATTTGATGGCAAAGACGTGCTTGATTTAGGCTGTGGCTATGGTTGGCATGATCGTTATGCTGTGGAAAATGGAGCTAATTCAGTTATTGGTGTTGATATGTCAGAAAAAATGTTAGGCATGGCAAGGTCTAAAACTGCAACTAAAAAAATCATTTATATGCATGATGATATTACGAAGGTCAATTTTAATCAAAATCAATTCGATGTTGTCCTCAGTTCGCTGGCATTACATTACGTGCCATCATTTGATAAAGTAGTTCAACAAGTCAGTGGTTATTTGAAACTGCAAGGAACATTCATTTTTTCCGTTGAACACCCAATTTTTACGGCACAAGGTCGTGAAGAATGGAATTACGATAATGATGGTAGGATTAAAGACTTTCCAGTTGATAATTACTTTTACGAGGGTAAACGAGAAACTGACTTTTTAGGTGAAACAGTTGTTAAGTATCACAAAACTTTAACCACTTATTTGAACGGTTTGCTTAAAAATAACTTTCAAATTACACAGGTAGTTGAGCCAATGCCACCGAAGAATATGATGAATTTGCCAGGTATGAAAGATGAAATGCGTCGACCAATGATGTTGATTGTCTCGGCAGTTAATCAAAACAAGTAATGTTTAAATGAGAAAAATAAAAGCAGACATTCCGATTTTTCGGATGCCTGCTTTTTTGAGTTAGGTATTATCACGATTTGAAAACTGTAGCAATAATTTAACAACAATAAATTAAAATTAATTCACTGTTTTCCATATTTTGAAGAGACATTGAGATGATACTATTTCCCTAAATCAGATAGGGAGAGTGAAAAGAATGAAAAAGTTTGTTAGATTGGTACTTGTTTCAGCTTTGGCACTTATTTCTTTTGAAAGTTTTAGTCAAACAGTTCATGCGGCAGGGGCTTCAGACAATGATTATGTGCATACTTTTAAAACAACTAAGTTGTATGCTATGAAACCTGAGACCAGCAATGATTGGACACCAGAATTTACTGAAGTAACAGATAGAGCACTTTCAGCTAATACTGATTGGTATACCGATGGATTTAGGCATGCCCCAGAGCAATTAAGAGGTTATCATAGAGTGGCGACTAATGAATGGGTCAAAGCAGAGGATATAATATATGTCGAAAATCCTGACATAAAATATCCAACAGAAGTTGATGGTCCACTTTATAGCTTTGATTTTAATTCTTATAAAGGAAAAGAATTGAATAAGACATTACCTTCAGGGAATTGGGTAATTGGTTCTACAGTGTCATTGCCAGATCACACCGGTTTTATGCAAGTTGGTGACAATGAATGGCTTAAGACTTTTGGTGAAGGCTAAAACTTTAAAAAGAGTCGAGTCTCTTAAGTAGAGGCCTGACTCTTTTAAATTACCATGAAACAAAAAATGTTTCACAAGAAACATCTTCTAATATTCACCTTCAGCAATTTTTTCCAAAGTAACTTTTGAAGGGATGAAGAACAACGTACCACTAATTGCTGTACTGAAGTCTAGCAGTCTATCGCTCTTCGTAAACATCCCCTCCAACATGCGATTAGTAATTGAGAAATCTTTTGTATAAGCAATGAAGTAAGTTCCCGTAATATCTTTAGCTGGGTCAGAGTAAGGCACATTCATTCTGACGATTTTATGCTCAACATCATCTTTCATATCTTTTGATACGACATTATGAGCGTTTGGCAATTTTTCATCGTCTTCAAGTTCGCGGTCAGAAAACTTATGACGTCCAATGGCACGTTCTTGATCATCAGTTGATAAGTTTTTCCAAGCTTCCATATTATGGATATATTTTTGAGCAAAAGCATAAGAACCATTCACAAATTCTGGGTCTTGGTCTTCGTCAATCAAGGTGTAATCCATTGATTCAACACCAGCGGGATTTTCAGTTCCATCGATAAATCCAATGATGGCACGACCTTCGATGTATCTAAAACCATGAGTTTCATCTTCAACGTCAGTAATAGGACGTAGTATTTCCATAAATTGATCCATTAGTTCGTAGCAGACTGCCATATTTTGGGCACGAACATGTAAGAAAATATCTCCAGGAGTGGAAACGGCAGTATATTTAGGACCTTTAATTTCTTCAAAAGTATTTAACTGAACTGGTTTGGGAGCATTAGGGAAGAGGTAATCCCAAGCATCCGAACCAAATCCCCAGGCAATGTTAGCCTGAGCTTCAGGGTCACGAATCCGCATACTATTAATAATTGAATTGGATAAATCGGCAAATTCAGCAACAGCAGCTTTTTCGTCAGGTTGATTAGTATGATTCAATAGTAAAGTTGCAAAAATAACACTTTCACCAGCATCTTTATAAACGTCTTGGGCTTGCTTGATATCTACAGTCATGAAATCCTACCTCCAAAGTATTTGATTACAAACATACTTTATCATATGGGATGATTTAAGTAATGCATTAGGAATGAATGGTAAAATAATTTAATTTATACTGTTAATCCGCATGATTGAGCGGAAATCAGACATTATACACACTCTAAAAATATCATGGATTACAAAGTGTATACATCAAGTTTATTTTGAAGTATATTTACAAAAATAACAGTTAATAATTATATTTTATAAACAAATTAGTCGGAGGAACTGAGAAAACTTAACTAGCAGTGAAAGTGGCGTTAGAGCTTTAGCTCTTACACCACCGGGCGTGTTTGGAGACTCGCGTACTTTGCGAGGCTTCAAACCGAGGTCTGAGACCTTGGCTCAGGCCGGTCCGCACAGCTAGTTAAGTTTTTCTCAGTTCTGGAGACGGCAACCTAAATAATGTTTAAAAAATATAAATTAAAATTCTTGATTATGCTTTAAATTAGGATAATAATTAAATTAATAATAGAAAAATGTTTTACTTAGGAAAAACGCCGAAAGGAAGTACCAATAATATGTGCACAAGTCTTAGTCTAGGAGCTTTAGATGGCTCAAAATTTTTAGCCAGAACCATGGATTTTGCGTTTGAATTAAATGGTCAACCAACATTCTTGCCTGAAAATTATGAATGGATTTCTTCATTTGATAAAAAAACTTATACAACTAATTACGCCATCATGGGAACTGGTGCCAAATATGGCAGCAATTATATGGTGGCTGATGGATTTAATGAATATGGATTATCTGCCGCAGAGTTGTATTTCGTCAATGCTGCTAAATATGATGAGGAACCAACTGCAGGTAAAACTAATTTAGTTTCTGAAGAGTTTATCCTTTGGGCATTAGGTAACAATAAGAATATTGAAGAATTACGCAAGAATTTGGAAAATGTTCGTATTGTTGAATCAGATGCTGGTGTTATGGGTCAAAATCAACCACTTCACTTCATTTTCAGTGATGCTACTGGTGCAACTTATGTTCTTGAACCAGAGGGTGATGGCTTAATTCTTGAAGAAGATAAAGTTGGTGTAATGACTAATACACCTGACTACGATTGGCACAAAACTAATTTGGCTAACTATTTAGGAACACAGACGACAGGCTTTAAGGCTAAGAAATTCGGCGATGAAGAAGTAGTCCCAGCAGGTTCTAATGGTACATTCAGATTACCTGGTGGTTTTACAGCCGTGGATCGTTTCGTGAGAACAGCCTTTATTCGTAATGAAATTGAAGAACCTAAGGATGCTAAACAAGCGGTTAACACGATTTTACACATTCTTGATAGCGTAACTGTTCCTCGTGGCATCAATATGAAAGATAACGGTGAACCTAGTTATACTCAATATCAAACTGTTTTGGATTTAACAAATAAGATTATGTACTACGTTCCATATGGCAATCGGACAGTCTTTGCATTAAAAATGACCGACGACATGATTAAGAATCAAAAAGAACCAAAGGAATTTGAAGTGGCACTTAACCAAGACTTTATAGCTTTAAATTAGAAAAACCAAGAGTGATACCTAAATTAAGGTACCACTCTTTTTTTGGTATCTAAGTTGGATATGTTATAAGATGTAGTTAAGAAAAAAGATAATCACCATGTCAAAAATTGGTGCGACCCAATTATGAAACGAGGAAATATATAATGGCCGATTTAGTTTATCAAAAAATTATTACATCACTTAAACAAGCAATTGATGCCGGGGAATTTTCAGATATGCGTTTACCTGACGAAAGATCACTTGCTGAAAGTTATAGTGTTAGCCGCAGTTCCATTAAGCGCGCTTTAGGATTAATGGCTGACCAAGGAATTATTTTTAAGAAACGTGGTTCAGGTACATTTGTGAATCCACTTTATTTAAAGCAAGGCTCATCATTCAATTACAGTGGTAAAAACCTTGGCATTACTGACAGTTTCAACGCCAATGGTCAAAAGCCAGGCGTGAAAGTTATGAGCTTTGATGTTGTACATCCTAATAAAGATTTACAAGACAATTTATTTCTCAAACCTTCTGAATTTGTTTATGCATTCAAACGTTTACGTTTATTAGATGATGTGCCATTTATGATCGAAACAGGCTACATTCCCATCAAATTAGCACCGGAATTGTCAGAACAAATTGCTTCCGAATCTATCTTCAATTATGTAGAATCAGAATTAGGTAAGGAAGTTAACAAAACTTACTTAACAATTTCAGCCGAACCATCAGATGAAGAGGGTAAGGAATTGTTGCATTTAAAGGACAATGAACCAGTCGGATTGATGGAAGGAATTTTCTTCTTAGACGACGGAACACCATTCGAATTTTCAACCATGAAGTTGCATTATAAGTATTTCAAGTATGACTCATTTGTTGATTTAGCAAATAAGTAAGAGTTTTCAGAAATTGGAACGCACCAATTATCTAAATGGTTGACTTTTATAACTATTGTAGTTATGATATCCAATGTAAATAGATAACCAAAGATTTGGAAAATGTACTTTATCTATACTAATTAAACTAGCCGGAGGGAGAGAGAAAATTAGGTAGCAGTGAAGGTGGCGTTATGGCTTCAGCCATTACACCACGGGACGAGTTTTGAAATTCGCGAACTTTGCGAAGTTCAAAATCGAGGTCTGAGACCTCGGCTCAGACCGGTCCCCACAGCAACCTAGTTTTCTCTCTCCCGGAGGCGGCATATTTTAAATATAATTAGGAGTGTGTGCTGTAATGACAGATTACTCATCAAAAGAATACTTAAACTTACTAGATAAATATTGGCAAGCAGCAAACTATGTTTCTGTTGGTCAACTTTACTTAAAAGACAATCCTTTATTGAGACGTGAATTAAAAGCTAGTGACGTTAAAGTTCACCCAATTGGACACTGGGGTACTATCGCTGGTCAAAACTTTATTTATGCTCATTTAAACCGTGCTATTAACAAGTATGGTCTCAAGATGTTTTACATCGAAGGACCTGGTCATGGTGGGCAAGTAATGGTTTCAAACTCTTACCTTGATGGTAGTTATACAGAAACTTATCCTGAAATTACCCAAGACACTAAGGGGATGCAAAAGCTATTTAAGCAATTTTCATTCCCAGGTGGTGTCGCATCTCATGCTGCTCCTGAAACTCCAGGTTCAATGCATGAAGGTGGAGAATTAGGTTATTCTCTATCACACGGTGTTGGTGCAATCCTTGATAATCCTGATGAAATTGCCGCTGTCGTTATCGGTGATGGTGAAGCTGAAACTGGTCCATTGGCTGCTTCATGGGTCTCCAATGTTTTCATTAACCCAGTTGATGATGGTGCCGTGTTACCAATTTTGAATCTTAATGGATTCAAAATTTCTAACCCAACTATTTTGTCACGCAAGAGTGATGAAGACTTAACGAAGTACTTTGAAGGTATGGGTTGGGACCCAATGTTTGTTGAAGGTACTGATCCTGAAAAGATGCACCCAGAAATGGCTAAAACTGTTGATGCTGCTATCGAAAAGATTCAAGCTATCCAAACAGAAGCTAGAAAACACCCAGCCTCAGAAGCTAAGATGCCTAAGTGGCCTGTTATCATCTTCCGTGCTCCTAAGGGCTGGACTGGTCCTAAGACTTGGGATGGCGAACCTATCGAAGGTTCATTTAGAGCTCACCAAATTCCAATTCCTGTTGATCAAAATGACATGCAACATGCTGACAAATTGGTTGAATGGATGGAATCATACAAGCCAGACGAACTATTTGATGAAAATGGTACTTTGAAGAGTGACATTGCTGCGATTGCTCCTAAGGGACAAAGCAGAATGGCAATGAACCCAATCGTTAATGGTGGGGTTGATCCTAAGCCACTTAAGTTACCAGACTATAAGAACTATGCATTGAACTTTGACAAACGTGGTACAAAAGTTGCTCAAGATATGATTGAACTTGGTAAATATTTGGAAGATGTTATCAAGAACAACCCAGATAACTTTAGACTATTTGGACCTGATGAAACAATGTCTAACCGTTTGTATGACATCTTTAAGACAACTAACCGTCAATGGATGGAACCAGTTCATGAACCTAATGATCAATATGAAGCACCAGCTGGTCGTATCATTGATTCACAACTATCAGAACACCAAGCAGAAGGCTTTAACGAAGGTTATACTTTGACAGGTCGTCACGGTATCTTCGCTAGTTACGAAGCATTCTTGAGAGTTGTCGATTCAATGTTGACACAACACTTCAAGTGGTTGAGAAAAGCCAATGAATTAGGTTGGAGAAAGAAGTATCCTTCACTAAATGTGATTGCTACTTCAACAGCTTTTCAACAAGATCACAATGGTTACACTCACCAAGACCCAGGTATCATTACACATTTGGCTGAAAAGAAACCTGAATACATTCGTGAATACTTCCCAGCTGATACAAACTCATTGTTGGCTGTAATGCCTAAGATTTTGGATGACCAAGAAAAGATTAATTTGTTGGTTACATCAAAACAACCAAGACCACAATTCTACTCAATTGAAGAAGGTCAAGAGTTAGCTGATAAAGGACTCAAGGTAATTGATTGGGCTTCAAATGACAACGGAGATCCCGATATCGTGATTGCTGCTGCCGGAACCGAACCAAACCTTGAAGCTTTGGCTGCAATTAGTATTCTTAGAAAAGAAAAACCAGAACTTAAGATTAGATTTGTAAACGTTGTTGATTTATTGAAATTAAGATCACCAAAAGTTGACCCTCGTGGCCTAACAGATGAACAATTCAATGAAATCTTCACCGTAGACAGACCAGTATTATTCGCATTCCACGGCTTTGAGGACATTATTAAAGATATCTTCTTTGATCGTGAAAACCATAATCTATATGTTCATGGTTACCGTGAAAATGGTGATATCACAACACCATTCGATATGCGTGTCGTTAATGAGATGGATAGATTCCACTTGGCAGAAGAAGCAGCCGTTGCCGTACAAGGAGACGCTGCAAGTGACTTTGCTGATGAAATGGAAGCTAAAGTTGATAAGCATAACAAGTATATCCGTGAATATGGTGATGACTTGCCAGAAGTTCAAGAATGGACTTGGGAATAAAAAGAGAGCGTAACAGGCCTGGGAATTTCCGAGCATTTTCGTAGGATTGTGAATTGCACACTGGTTTTGTGTGCGATTTACAGTCCTATGAAAAGCGGAAGAAATTGGCCTGTGTAGCTCGTTTCAGAGCCACTGCATGTCCAACCGTCCTAAAATACAACTGAATAATATATTTAATAAACAAACTAAAAAAAGACTAACTTCGCAATAAAGAAGTTGGTCTTTTTTGTTCCATGTGTTTTATTAGAAAGATTTTAATGCTAAAGTGAATATATAATTATTAATGTAATCGAAATCATAAAATGGAGGGAAAAACAATCATGGATCCAGCAAAACAAGTAGAAGAAGCATTGGATAAAATGGACATCAAGTATCAAATAGTTCATCACGGTGTTGCTCACACAACAGAAGAAGCCGATCATTTCATCGAAGGAATTGAAGGCGTACGAACAAAGACAATGTTTTTGACTAACAAAAAGAAAACAGAATGTTACTTATTAGTTATGGATGATTCTAAACGATTAGATTTCCATCAATTTGAAGATTTGACTGGTGCAAAGCGTCCAAAGATGGGACACAATGATTTATTGTTTGAAAAGCTTGGCTTGGAACCAGGAATTGTTTCTATCTTCGGATTATTAAATAATAAAGATCACGATGTCAAAGTTTACTTTGATAAAGCAATCTTGAGTGAGAAACGAATGAGTTTCCACCCCAACATTAATACCAGCACCATTTTTGTCGATAGTGATGATGTTTTGCAGTTTGTTAAGAATTTAGGTTATGATTATCAAATTTTGGAATTAGAAGAATAATATAAAAAATATATTTTTTAATAAAAGAAAGACTCAAATTTTATAGCAAAGTTTGAGTCTTTTTTTGCATCTAAGATTCGGAGTGCATATGAAATTCTTAAATTAGAGAACATCACATAATAACAAGCTAAACACTGTTCATACATTGTAAACACTTGTCTACAAACCCCGCCACACCAACCTTTATAGCAAAAATAAGTTTAAAAATAATTGTATAAGTTTAATTCTAAGAAACCTTCATAATTAATTTGAAAAAATGTGAGAGCTTTTTGTAGGCCTACTGCGAGTAGAATGTAAACTTTAATTTGTTCTAAGACAATAATAGGTATTATTAGAATGATACAAGTGTATTATTGAAAAGGCTGTAACGCCTGGTATGACGGGGTTGTTAAAGGCTTTTTAGCATGGTACTATCAGTTATGGAAAAAGAGAAAAAAGACACTAAGGGGTGGATGTTATGACAACAAGAAACGTAAAATTCATGAAAGTAGCACTAATGGCGGTAGTGGCCATATTATTAATGATGTTATTCGTTTTGCAAAGTCGATACATCATTCCAGCAGTTGCAATTGCCGCAATCGCATTAGCAGTCTACTCAGAAGATAAAATTTCAAAGACACACACATTCAAGTTTGTTGATTAATCAATCAACACAAACAAAAAATAACCTTTCGATATCCCAATCGAAAGGTTATTTTTTTTCGAATTTTAATCATGAATAATTCAAACAATGCTCTTATAATCAGCCTTAAATAAGTGAAAAGGTGATGCAAATGATCAAAAAAGTAGTTGGTGTGGCCTTGTCATTTGGTGTAGCAGTGGCTATGGCAATTGACGGTTACATCGTCTTTTTCAAAAATCAACAAACTAGTTCAGCGGCCAATTCCGATACTTCTAAGACAACGACTAAAACAACTAGTTCTACAAAATCTCAAGCATCTTCAACAAGTAGTTCAACGACTGGTAAATATAAAGACGGAACTTATACCGGTAGCTCCACAAGTACCCGTTGGGGTGATGTTCAAGTTCAGATTACAATTGCTGGTGGTAAATTGACAAAAATCAATGTTCTTAATTCGCCTAATTCTGAACAAAAGTCAGTTGAAATCAATGAACAAGCGTTGCCGACCTACAAGTCTGAAGCTATTAAAGCTCAGAGTGCCAGTATTCAACAGATATCTGGTGCCACTGAAACATACAAAGGTTTTACAGGTTCTCTTCAAAATGCTTTAAATCAAGCTGAATAAACGAGGTGTAACAATATGCGAGCGACTAAATATTATTTTCCTAATCAAGTGATTCAACAAATGAATATTCCCTTTACTGTCAAAATAGCAACGACTGATCCTGATGACATTGTGATGACACAGTTAAAGTCTGCTTCAACAAAAATTAATGAAAAACTAGCGCAAATTGATCAAACTTTCTCACCGTTTCGATTTGATTCACTAGTTTCAAAATATCAACGTGGTGACAATAATCCGCTGTTGTACTCGAGTGATTTTCAATCAGTTTATGGACAGACCATTTTGGCAGAGCAAATGACTGATGGCATTTTTACGCCTTACTTTGCTGGACGTTATGATCCGACTGGTTTGGTAAAAGGTTGGGCAATTGAACAATCATTTGATGAATTTTTGATGCCATTATTGGAAGATACAAATATCGATGGCGTTTCGTTAAATGGTGGTGGTGACCTGAAATTTGCGACGAAACCAAGCTCTGATTTTCACTGGGGCATTGGAATTGAAAACCCACATAATTTACAAAAAGTGATTGCAACGTATTATTTACAAAATGGAGCCATTGCTACGTCTGGGAACAGTAAACGTGGTGAACACATTATTCGTAAGTATCCTAGCGATGTTCAACAGGTCACTGTTGTTAGTGATAGTTTAGTTGATGCCGATATTTGGGCGACGGTTGGTGTGGCAGCAGGCTTAGCTAAATTCACTGATTTCGTTAACGAATATAAACTTTCAGGTATGCTGATAAATGGTAATCATGCCCCAATTAATTTTAACGAGGGGACGATAGCCAATGCTCAAAAGACACCGCTATAGCTTTGGATTATTTTGGTTGATAGCAATTTTTTTGTTACCACTACCATTTATCCAAACGCTCTCAAATGGATTACCAATTGTTTATCAAAGTGAATTTCGAGCGATTTATTACGGCACGATAGCTTATGTCTGGATGTTATTTGCAATCTATTTGAGTACTAAGCCCAAGTGGCTAGATAGATTAATTGGTTTGCCAGAAATGTATATGGTCCATGGCATGTTGAGCATTGCAGCGATTGTATTAGCTTATTTGCACAAAGAAGGAACGGCCTCAACTGGTTGGATTAAAACAACTGGCGATTGGTCGTTCGATCTCTTCTTAGGCTTAATGATTTATTCACTAATCTTCATGGCTGGATGGCTAACAAATCGAGTGCCAGTTTTGAAAAAGCTTAAGCAATTGCTAGAGAAAATTTTTAAACATGAATTGTCAATCTGGATTCATCGTTTGAATATTTTAGCAGTTATTTTGGTATTTATTCATGTGCAATTAATTAGTTATATTGTGGCAATTAAGCCATTTATTTACTTATTTGACGTAGCTAGTGCCTTCGTCTTGGGATGTTATTTGTTTAGTAAATTTGTACAACCACTAACGTATGAACAAGGTTATTTATTAGCTAATCGGACAATTGCCCAAAATGTCCAAGAGTTGAAAATTAAAATGCCACGTAGTTCACATCTGGATTTGTTAGCCGGGGACTATATTTTTCTATCGTTCCCAGACTATCCAGGATTGCGAGAAATGCACCCGTTTTCGATTGCTAATGCTCCAGATAAGACACGTGAAATCACATTGGCTATCCGTGGTGATGGTGATTTTACACGTCAACTGACAGAAGTAAAACCAGAGTCAATGGTTAAAATCGATGGTGGATATGGTCGCTATCAGGAGTTTCTCAATGATCAACCGAAGTCAGCAAATATTGTAATCTTGGCTGGAGGCATTGGAGTCACACCGCTGTTATCAACAATCGATGCTAATTTGAATCGTAATTTACAAATTTTTTATACAGCTCATAAGCAGGCTGATTTGTTGTATTTGGAACGATTCGATCAATGGCAAAAGTATTCTAATATTGGCTGTCATCTTCAAGTTGGTCGTTTTAAAGATGTCCAAGTACTTGAACAGTTGCCGAATGATTGGCAACATAATACTATCTTTTTAATTGGTGGGCCAAGTTCGATGATGCATCATTGGGTTAGATTTTTGAAACAACATGGTGCCGGTAATGGTCAGATTTATTTTGAAGAGTTTAGTTGGTAGATACAAAAAAACGTTGAATTCAATTAAGAATCCAACGCTTTTTTAATCGGCATAAGGCAAAGCATCGTTGGAAACATCTTCTTTATTTAAAAGAATAATATTTTCACCTTTTTGCTTGCGCATTTCGATATCATGCTCACCCCAGACACAGAGTGCTTCCAAAATTTTGTTTAGTGAATGTCCATATTCGGTCAATGAATATTCAACTTTAGGTGGAATTTGATTGTAAACTTTGCGAACAACAATTCCGTCATCTTCTAGTTCACGGAGTTGTTGGGTCAACATTTTTTGAGTGATGTTAGGGATGGCACGACGTAATTCACCAGTACGCATCTTGCCGTGTTTTAAATGACAAAGAATAATTGGCTTCCACTTGCCACCGATAATTCTCATAGTTGCCTCAACACCGATATTATAAATTGCCTGTTTCATTACTCGTCATCCTCTCAATCCAGTATTTGTATCTTAACATCACTAGTTAGTCTTAGCAATTTTCCAAATCTAAATCTTTTGAATCAACAGTTGAACCTTCCATTTTCATTAGAACCCAAATCAAGACGATACTTGCTATTAACATGATGATCCCGATAAATGGTGTATTCAAAATTTGATGATGAGCTACAGCTATACCACCCATTGTTGAAGCAGCAGAGATGCCGACGTTAAATGCTGAGATATTTAATGCTGATGCCAAAGGTACTTCATTAGGAGTATATTTTTCAGCTAATTGAACGATGTAGAGTTGAAGTCCAGGAACGTTCATGAAAGCAAAGAGTCCCATCAATAAAACAGCTAATAATCCAAGGAAGTGGAGATTGATTGTTGCTCTGATAACTAACAAAGCCACGCCAAGTCCAATAAACATACCCATCAAAGCCTTGAGTGGTTTCTTGTTAGCCCAGCGACCACCAAGAGTATTTCCAATCGCAACGGCTACTCCATAGAAAATCAAGATAACAACAATAGCACTTTCAGACCAACCCATATTTTTGTTCAAAATGGTTGTTAGGTAAGTGTAAACAGGGAAAGTAGCCCCGTATCCTAAAGCTGTGATAACTAAAATCAAAAGTAATTGTGGTTGTTTGATAATGCGCCAAATTCCCTTAACACTAGTTGGCTTTGGCAATGGCAATTCATTTGGTACAAGAACAGCGTTACTGATTAGTCCAATTAAACCAAGCGTTACGAGAAAGGCAAATGACATTCTCCAACCAAAAGTTTGACCAATAAACGTTCCAATCGGAACACCAGTAATGGTAGCAACAGTTAAACCTGTAAACATAACAGCAATAGCTGAAGCACGTTTGTTAGGTGCCACAACATCAGCAGCAATCAATGATGCAATTGTCATGAAAATTCCGTGTGACAAAGCAGCAATGACACGACCAGCCAACAAAATAGCAAAAGTTGGTGCCAAAGTTGCTAGCAGATTTCCAATGATAAA
This sequence comes from Companilactobacillus nantensis DSM 16982, assembly GCF_001435815.1. Classification (GTDB taxonomy): domain Bacteria; phylum Bacillota; class Bacilli; order Lactobacillales; family Lactobacillaceae; genus Companilactobacillus; species Companilactobacillus nantensis. The sequence continues at coordinate 19,412 of NZ_AZFV01000010.1, forward strand.
ACTAATCATGATACCAATCAATAATTTTTTACGGTTCCAACGATTAGTTACTAAAGCTAAAACAGGTGCACCAAACATAACACCTAAAGCATAGATGGAAACAGTTAGTCCACCTTCAGAAATTGAAATGCCAAAAGTTTTGGTAAGTAATGGCATAATTCCGACACTGATAAATTCAGTTGATCCAATGGCAAAAGCACTAATAGCTAATGACAATAGAATCCAATTTGGAGATATTTTCTTGTTCATATTATTTTCGCCCCTTAAGTAAAAATTGAGTATGTGTAACATTATATGGGGTTGGGATAAATAAACAATTACGTACTTTAAAGTGCAGTAGGGACTAAAAAGTACCTATAACTTTGGGGGATGGTTTTGTTGCCGTCTCCAGTTGCGAGAAATTCAACCTGCTGTGCGGACCGACTCGAGCCAAGGTCTCGAGTCTCGGTTTGAAGCCTTACAAGCAAGTCTCCAAACACGTCCGGTGGTGTAAGACTGGCAAAAGCGGCCAGCCTAACGCCACTTTAACGGCAGGTTGATTTCTCGCAACTTCCGGCTAAATCATTTTTAAGCTTCTATGATACTTTTTTAGCTGCAACACTTTTGAACTTGTTTTTTTATTTGTTGGTTGTTTGGAGTGGAATTTTTGAAGTTAACTTTTTAACTTAATTTGAATGTGTTCATTTGTTAGAAAATATTAATTATTCAAAAAATTTTAAACTCAAATATATTGAATGTTTTTGAGCCTAACATTTAATTGAGAAAAAGGGTTTATTACTAAAATACTTTCCAAACCAAAGCCATACTCTAGTCGGAGGACGAAATGAAGAAGTCAGCAGTGGTAGTGGTGTTAGCGATTTATCGCTTACTCCACTGGACGTATTTTGAAATTCGCGTACTTTGCGAAGTTCAAAATCGAGCTCGGAGACCTTGGCTCCGGGCGGTCCTCACAGCGACTTCTTCGTTTCGTCCGGAGACGGCAATAATTAAATAATTCTAATAAACTTATTGACACATTAATTTTAAAATGTTTTACTAGTCATTGTAAATTGAAAACGAGGGGAACTTTATTATGAAAATAAATAATAATCTTAGCTCACATTTAAATAGTCAATTTGCCTTTAGCTTTTTCTTTAGATAGCGTTTGTATCCGGTTGTTGGATACGAACGCGTACGTGTTCGTATCTATCGATTGGCTAAAGCTTTTAAGCATGTCATTTAAAGCCAGATAGATACAGGGTTGAATCTATCTGGAGAAAATATTTGGGCCCAATTATTTAACCAGTTAGATTCGTATCCGAATCTAGCTGGTTTTTTTAATACATTTGGGAGGATGAATTTTCATGAAAAAGACATTAATCGGATTATTAACAATAACAATGGCAGCACTTTTACTAGTAGGCTGCTCAAACAAATCAGCAAGTTCAAGCAAAAATTTAAATGTTGGGATTTTGCAAATCGTGCCACATGGTTCACTTGACGCCGCACGTAAAGGTTTCAAAGAAGAACTTAACAAAGAAGTTAAGGACCACGATAAATCAATCAAAATTAACTACAATTATCAAAATGCACAAGGGGATCAATCAAATTTAAATTCAATGGCACAACAATTGACACAAAAGAAAAGTGATTTGATTTTAGGTATCGCGACACCATCAGCACAAGCTTTAGCTAAGAAAACTAAGTCAACTCCAATAGTTGTTACAGCGGTTACTAATTTGGAAAGTGCCGGCTTGATTAAAAATGACAAGAAACCTGGTACGAATGTTACTGGTACTAAGGATCTTGGCCCAGTCGACAAACAAATTAAGCTTTTAACTAGTTTGACAAAGAGCAACAAGCCTATCGGTGTAATGTACAACTCATCTGAAGAAAATTCGGTACTTCAAATCAAGATGGTTAATAAATACGCTAAAAATCACAATTTGAAATTAAATATCGTCAGCGTTACAAGTACTAACGATGTTGCCAGCGCTTTATCAGGTATGGCCGACAAGGTTTCTGGAATCTATCTACCAACTGATAATTTGATGGCCAGTTCAATGAAGACTATCGGTAAAAAAGCTCGTGAAGCTAAATTGCCCGTTGTTACAGGTTCAATCGAAATGGCTGAAGATGGCGGTACAGCAACTTACGGTATCAACTACAAAGATCTTGGTAAACAAACAGCTAAGATGGCTTACAAGATTTTGATCGACAAAAAGAAGCCTCAAGATATGCCAATTGAAACATCACACACATTGAGACTTTACGTTAACAAGGATAATGCCAAAGCAGTTGGAATTAATCCTGATCAAATTCAAAAGCCTTAGTTAGAAATTTTTGGAGGTAACAAATATGCTTATATCTAGTCTTGGACAAGGATTACTGTGGGCACCCTTAGCAATCGGTGTCTTTATCACATTTAGAATTTTGGATATTCCTGATTTAACGACTGAAGGAAGTTTTCCTTTTGGTGCAGCTATTGCAGTCAGCTTAATGTTAAAAGGTCAATCAGCTATTGTCGCTTCATTAGCCGGGTTCATTGCAGGCTGTTTGGCAGGATTGATCACTGGAATCTTGGATACGAAATTACGTATTCCATCACTTTTAGCCGGAATTTTAACAATGACTGGTTTGTACTCAATCAATATGCACATCATGGGCAAATCCAATGTGCCACTTTTAAACGAAAAAGTTTTAACTGAATATTTACCAGCTAGTTGGAATTTAGACATTCAAACAATTATTTTAGGCTTGATTGTCACAGGCATCGTCGTTACATTGCTTTATCTGATGTTCAAAACTAGATTAGGCTTGTCACTAATGGCAACTGGTAATAACAAAGATATGTCAGCTGCTAATGGTATCAATACTGATGGCATGATTATCTTCGGTTACATGATTTCCAACGGATTCATCGCTTTATCAGGTGCCTTGATTGCCCAAAGTAACGGTTACGCTGATATCGGCATGGGTATCGGAACAATCGTTATCGGCTTAGCATCAGTTCTAGTTGGAGAAATTTTCCTTCGTGGACACAATATTTTGACACGTTTGATTGCTATGGTCGTCGGGGCAGTCGTTTACCGATTACTTTTGACAATTGCGATGGGATTAGGCTTCCCACCAGATGATTTGAAGATTCTTTCAGCAATCATTTTAGTAATCGTAATCTGTGTACCAATTATTCAAAACCGCATCAGAACGAAACGTCAATTGAAGAAGTATTTAGAACAAGTGGAGGACAAAGATGATGAAAGTATTACAAGTGAAGCACCTGCAAAAAGTATTCTTTCCCGGGACTGATAATGAACGTCACGTATTAAAGAATATTAATTTACAAGTAGATGAAGGCGACTTTATTTCTGTTATCGGAAACAACGGTGCTGGTAAATCAACTTTGTTAAATACGATTGCTGGAACATTGCACGCAGATGCCGGAGAAATCGACTTGGCCTCACATAATGTTTCTAAGAAATCAGTTGCCTACCGTTCACGCTGGATGTCACGCGTATTCCAAGATCCTAAAATGGGTACAGCAGGTGACTTAACAGTGATGCAAAATTTGGTGTTAGCACAGAGCCATACCAATACGATTAATTTGAAATGGTATCAACGAAAAGGCGATGTCGAAGAATATCAAGAATTGTTAAAAACGTTGAATATGGGCTTAGAAAATTTCATGGATACGCAAGTAAAATATTTATCAGGTGGACAAAGACAAGCTTTATCACTTTTGATGGCAACATTAAGTAAACCCAAGTTGTTGTTACTAGACGAACATACAGCAGCGCTTGATCCAAAGACGAGCCAAGAAGTTATGAGAATAACTAACGAAATGGTTCAACGAGAACATTTAACAACCATGATGATTACACACAAAATGTCAGATGCCTTGAAGTATGGCAATCGCTTGGTGATGGTTCAAGATGGTCAAATCAAGCTAGATGTTCGTGGAGCTGAGAAAGATAACCTTGATACAGCTCAATTGTTGGAGGCATTTGAATAAAGTGGGTTTGAAATAAATCTATTTCACATATCTTGATTATTCTGGAGTCTTGTTTTGATTATTTTAAATATATGAAAAATCAATCATCATTCTTAAAATAAATTAGCTGGAGGTCGGTAGGGATTGATGTCAGCAGTGACAGTGGCGTTAGGGATTTATCCCTTACGGCACAGGACGTATTTTGAGATTCGCGAACTGTGCGAAGCTCAAAATCGAGGGCCGAGACCTTGGCTCGGGCCGGTCCCATAGCAGACTTCAATCCCTACCGACCTTCAGCGGCACCAAACCAACACAAATAAAAAGCCAATTGCTGAAGTAGAATTCAGTAATTGGCTTTATTTGTGTTAATCCATTTATCAGGGGGGAAGGATGGATTACGAATTGGTTATGTTTAATGAGAATCATTATCTATATCTATTTTTTATATGAAGAAGATTACTTTATAGGGGGGATAAGTTAAAGCTTTTTGATTTCCTTTAACTTACAAGTACATCATAACTAGCAAATGTGAAGAAATTATGATGCCAATGTTTTAAAAATGCGAAGATTGCTTAAAAATGTTGTTTTTGAGTGAGTTAGCTATTTTTAATCATTTTCTATAATCGAAACTATCGAAATTCTTTTATACAATTGAGACTACCGATATTTGTTTTCTTATGAAATCACTAAAGCGGCTATTATGTAAGATGTTTTAAATTAAAAATAATTTTTCTATTTACGGATTAGTATGTTTTACCTTTGATAAAATTTTAAAGCATTACAATTTTACATAGTTTTTTAAAACTAGGAGGGAAAATCACACTATGAGGTTTAATAAAATTAATGAAACCCCGGACTCAATTATGAGGAAGAAATGGATTATTGCATCAACACTTGCACTTGGGGGAGCTGCAGTGTTGGGAACTACAACAATTGTTACTGCGGAATCTATAACTCCAACTATCTTGAAATCATCTAATGTTCGTGATGTTATATCGAACGATAAAAATAATCTTGATTTTGAATTACCAGAAGGCTTAGGAACTGATGATGTTATAGCATATGGGAAAGATGGAACATCTAATTACGTTATTTCTAAAAAAGGTGTTCTGTACTTTCTAGGGGGAGAATTGTCAGTTAAAGATACTCAAGATATTGGTAAAAAATACGGTAATCAAATTAAAAAAATCCAAATTAACCCCCAAGTAAAAACTCCAGTAGATTCGTCGTCGTTATTTGCAAATTATTTTGGTAATGTTTCAGATTTCAATGCTTGGGGATTGGATTTAGGAAAAACAGAGAATGCATCTTTAATGTTTGCAAACATGACATCTTTAAAAAGAATTGAAAATTTAGGAATAACATTTTTTGAAGAAAATAAATTGATTAATATGCATGGGATGTTTAAAGATGATAAGAATCTTGAACAATTACGTTTAGAACATCTTTTTGAAACAAAAAACGTAACAGACATGTCAGAAATTTTTTCTGGAGTTTCTAAATTAAAGGAATTAGATATTTCTAATTTTGACATGAGGAAAGTTACTAATTCTATTAACATGTTTGAAAAAACTAATTTAGAAGAAATCACATTAGGAATTAATAATAAATTTACGGATTCGGATGTATTACCTAATGAAAATAATTTAACATGGAAAGCTGTGGACGCGGAAAGTGACCTAGAAGAACCAGATAAATTATTTTTTTCATCTAATTCCATTGCGGGGAAATCTTTAGTTAAGTATTATGACGGAAATCATCTAAGAGGAAGACATACTTTCAGAGCAAATTATCGTGTATTAATAATTCCTAGTAATTTAGGCAACCAAATTGTTGAAGATATTAAAGGTGATATTATGAAACATGTGGATATAGACGTTCCAAAGGTTACTGGTTATAAGTCTGACAAAAAAACAGTTAGTGCATATATAAATTACAATGGAATCGTGGTCACGGATGAAAAAGTTCAGTATACATTATCTAATATTATAAACCCAAACCCAAACCCAAACCCAAACCCAAACCCAAACCCAAACCCAAACCCAAACCCAAACCCAAACCCAAACCCAAACCCAAACCCAAACCCAAACCCAAACCCAAACCCAAACCCAAACCCAAACCCAAACCCAAACCCAAACCCAAACCCAAACCCAAACCCAAACCCAAACCCAAACCCAAACCCAAACCCAAACCCAAACCCAAACCCAAACCCAAACCCAAACCCAAACCCAAACCCAAACCCAAACCCAAACCCAAACCCAAACCCAAACCCAAACCCAAACCCAAACCCAAACCCAAACCCAAACCCAAACCCAAACCCAAACCCAAACCCAAACCCAAACCCAAACCCAAACCCAAACCCAAACCCAAACCCAAACCCAAACCCAAACCCAAACCCAAACCCAAACCCAAACCCAAACCCAAACCCAAACCCAAACCCAAACCCAAACCCAAACCCAAACCCAAACCCAAACCCAAACCCAAACCCAAACCCAAACCCAAACCCAAACCCAAACCCAAACCCAAACCCAAACCCAAACCCAAACCCAAGTCCAAGTAAACCAGTAGGGACTTCAAGACCATCAGGTTCCGGGAATGGATCTTCATCACATTCAAAAAATAAAGATAAAGTAATTAAAACTAATGTAAAAATCACTACAAATTTAGGTGATATTGAAGTTCCAGTATCAGGTAAGGCTAATGAAAAGAAGACTGTTGAAGTACCATATCGTGAAGGTTATACAGCAGATAAAAAAACAGTTACTATTTTGATTAATCATGATGGCACAGCAACAACTACAGAATCCGTTAAATATACAAAGAATAATATACAAGTTATTAGAAATAACTCACTTTTAACGACCTTCAGTGATAAAGGAAATGTTATCTTATATCACATTAATGGAGATAAATTAATTAGATCAGATAGATTATTAGCTCCAAATACGGATTGGTTTAGTGATCAACAAAAAACAATTGATGGCGTAACCTATCTACGTGTAGCAACTAATGAATGGATTAAGGCTACTAATGTTTATGCATATGAATCAAATAACCAATCAATTAAAACTAAGGGACTTACAGCATTGGTTGATACACATGGCAACAAAGTGAAAGATAGAGCGTTATATGGTGAAACAAGTTGGTTTACTGATAGATCTGTTATGATTAACGGAAAGAAATACTATCGGGTGGCAACAAATGAACTAGTTTCTGCAAATGACGTTTATTAACCATCAAAAAGAGCATTCCTAATTTAAGGGATGCTCTTTTTACGCGTATATAATTTTAAGTTAACTATTCAAGATAAATCTTCTTCAAAGACTCAATCTCTGAAGAACTAATCTTCAATTCGTTTTTGATATAATTGTTGATATTGCCGTAAGTTTTATCAATTGTCTTAATGGCTGTGGCTAAGTAATTATAATGAACGGTCATTAAATCTCTAACTGAATTTATAACATCAGGATCTTTGTAACCCTTAGAATCCAATAATCCCAACAGATCATCAACGAATTCTTTGTTGGCAACATTTGTTAATAGATAATCTTCTTTAATTGTTTCAAAAGGTACGCCTAAAGCTGTCAAGAAGAAGACGGCACCCATACCAGTTCTATCTTTACCAGCACTACAATGGAAAATCAAAACTTCGTTATCGTTCTTATTTAGTAATAATTGCGTAAAGAATTTTCGATAAGCAGCTTTTGAACTATCCTTTGTGATAATATCACGGTAAACATCAATCATATGTGCATAACCATCAGTTGGATCACCGTCAATTTCAGGAATGTAGCCGTCACTTTGGACCTCTGATGACTTAGTTTCATCTTCTTCAAAAACAGGTGCCCAAACGTAACGTACACCCTCAGGTCGTCTGTCTGGTTTCTTGTCGATTTCTTGTTTTGAACGGAAATCAACATCAATCTTCAAACCGTAATTTTTCAACGTTTGTAGATCATTGTCAGTTAAGTCAGCTAAACCTGCTGATCTCAAAACTTTATGATACTTAACTGTTTTCCCATCGGTTGTTTGATAGCCGCCAAGTTCACGGAAATTAACACCTCTTTCAAGGTTTAAAACACGTTCATTATCGTTAGCCATTCTCATTTACCTCGGTTGTTTTATTCTATTTACTATTATAACAAAAAGGAAGAGTCATCCTTATTATGAAGTTCATAATTGCACCCGGAAAATATAATAATCATGTTAGCTCGGAAAAAATCGGCCAAGCTATCTATAGTGGAATATTACGTGCCTTGCCAGATGCTGAAATTGCAACTATGCCGGTGACAGACAGCAAGGACGGTATGCCAGCGCTAGTTGAGCACACTATTGGTGGACAGTGGAATGAACTGCCTTTTTTTGATGCATTTTGGACGAGTAAAACAGGACGGTATCTTATTACTAATATCGATAGTCAAGATACCGCTATTATTGATTCGGAGCAAGTTGTCGGAGTCGATTTAGCTAAAAATAAATCCCGAGATCAATTGTTTCATGCGACAAGTTATGGTATCGGTGAATTAATTGTAGATGCTGTGACGAGTGGTATTCGCAATATTGTGCTTTGCTTGGGGAAGACTGCTGTGGCTGATGGGGGCTTAGGCGTCTTACAAGCCTTAGGAGCTAAAGTTTATGATGAGAGTGGGTCATTGATACCAGAAGGTGAAAACCCGCTAATAAGTGCTGATAGAATAGATTTGGAAGATGCTTATCAATTACTTGGCAAAAGAACCCGCATAACCGTATTATTAAACTATTCAAGTGCTTATAAATTATGTGATACAGTCGAGTATTTAAACGAAGCACAAGAAAGTTTTTTGGAAGATAATTTAGTTTATATTACCGAAAAAATGAATCAGAAGTATAATTTAGATATACACCCGATGCCACATTCAGATTCAATCAAGACTTTGGCAGGGGCGTTTGCAATGATTAATGCACGGATTTCGCGCTCGTCATTTGAATGGGTCGCTAAGGTAACAGGGATGAATGAAATAATTCGTTCCGCTGATATTCTAATTACAGCGACCGATAAAATTTCTGGCGATTCGATGCATGATGATATCTTGTATCACCTGAGTCGGATAGCTGGATCTGAGAAAATTCCAACGTTTGTTTTATGCAATAATTTTGTTGATAATTTTAATAATTATGAACAACTGTTTACAGGTATATTTTCAACACAAATGACAGAGTACGACGATGAAATCACTATTTTTGAAAACTATGAATCCACGGCAAACCAATTGGCGCGAACTCTTTTAGCCTTTAGATAGTTATTTTATTGAATAATAGATATGAATGCATTAATCTAAAATTAAAGGATTTTCAATAAGTGCATTGGAGGATTGAATTATGGAACAAGATTATAAGAGAATTTTGGTTCCGGTAGATGGATCAAATGAAGCAGAAATGGCTTTCAAAAAGGCCGTAACAGTTGCTAAGATGAACGGTGGTCACATCGACGTTTTGACTGTGCTAGATACAAAACAATTCATCGGTTTACATGGTGGAATGCTTAATGGGGACGTTATTTACCAACTATCCGAAGATGCCCAAAAGTATCTCAACGAATTAAAAGAAGATGCCGTTAAAGACGGATTTAAAGAAGACGACATCGACATTCACGTTCGTTTCGGTGAACCAAAGACAGTTATTTCACAAGAATTTATCGATGAATACAAGAACGACTTGATCATGATCGGTTCAACAGGTATGAACGCAGTTACACGTTTGTTAGTCGGTTCAGTTTCAGAGTATGTTACAAGAAATGCTAGAACGGATGTTATTATCGTTAGAACAGATATTGATAATAAGAAGTTAGTGGATAAGAAACACAAAAAATAGAGAGCGAAGATGGGGCGCTTAGCTCCCGAGCATTTTCGTAGTATTGTGAATTGCACGCTGGTTTTGCGGGCGATTTACAATACTATGAAAAGCGGAAGGAGTTGCCCCATCGTAGCTCGTTTCAGAGCCACTGCCTATCCAGACGCTCTAAAATAAAATTACCTATATAAAAATATTTTAAAATCACAACAAAATATATCAACATAAAACCCAAAAGCTGGCAACTGCCAGCTTTTTTGTTGGAAGGAAAAAAATTATGAGATGTGAATGGGGCAACAGTTCCGAAGAAATGAAATCGTACCATGACAAAGAGTGGGGAAAACCCAACCATGACGAACGCTACTTTTTCGAAATGTTAACACTCGAAGGAGCCCAAGCGGGCTTATCATGGGCAACAATTATCAAACGACGTCAAACATATCGTCAGGCGTACGATAACTTTGACATTGAAAAGGTAGCGGCTTTTGACCAAACCAAACGAGATGCCTTGTTACAAGATAAAGGCATCATCCGTAATCGTCTAAAAGTAGATTCATCCATCAACAATGCCAAATTAATTCAATCAATGCACGATAACGGTCAAACTTTTTTTGAATATATCTGGAAATTTGTTGATAATAAACCAATAATTAATCATTATAGTGATATGAGCGAAATGCCTGCACAAACAGAACTATCACAAAGAATCAGTAAAGATTTAAAGAAAAAAGGCTTCCGTTTTGTAGGCCCAACAATCATCTATTCATTCTTACAAGCAGTCGGGGTAATTAATGATCATCTAGATACCTGTGATTTCAAGTGAAAATTAGTATAATAGTACTGAACATTATAAGTATTACGTGAGGTGTTAGCTTTCTCGGTTCTTCCGAATGTTTTTTTATGGAATAATAAAAGCGACTTGCACTTTTGTTAATACTAATAAATTCGTCAGTGATGTTTAAAAACAATCTATTTATCTTAAATCCAAGAAAATAACTGAAATTTTTTGATTTAATTAGCCGGAGGTTGTAGGAAAATGAAATCAGTAGTGACAGTGGTGTTAGGGCTTTAGCCCTTACAGCACAGGACGTATTTTGAAATTCGCGTACTTTGCGAAGTTCAAAATCGAGGTTCGAAACCTTGGCTCGAACCGGTCCCACAGCAGATTTCATTTCTCCTACAACCGGAGGCGGCATATTTAAAAGCAACAGTAATATCGGAGGAGAATTATGAATTCTGAAACTATTAGTAAACTAGCTGAAAAGCTATACGAAGACCGTAATAAAATCGAAGACAAGTCTCAAAAATTTGATGCCCAAGAAGTTTATGACATTTTGGACTCACTAGAAGTCTTGAGAAAGCCTATCAAAACTTACCTTGATATGACAGAAGACGACTACTACCAAAATGAATCAGATCACCGTTTAACTTTGCAAAATCCTAAACAAAGCTTGAGTGAATTGCATGACCGTGTTCAAGTAAATCACGTTGATGGTTCATTGGATGCACATGAAATCAATTTTACTTATAACCACGAAGACCCATACGCAACTGGTGATTATAAAGTTAAGACTGACCTTAATTTAGTTAGCTTTGCTTTCACAGTTATTGGGGCAGTGTACGATAATACCATTGTCGCTGATGTAAGAAATTCACTTTCAAAAGATGCAGTTTTATCAATCGGATTGGCTGCACACGCAATTGAGGCTTGGCAATAATGAAATTAATATCAGTCAATGATTTATCATTGCAAAACAACGGCTACTTTGCATTCAAGCATGTAGCTTTTTCTTTATCTCAAAATGAAATTATCGGCATCAACGGTGACAATGGCACTGGCAAAACACAACTTTTGGAGGCAATTGCTAATAGTCAGACACCAGATAGTGGCACGATTGCTTATACACCAGGAGTCAGAATTGGCTATGTTCCGCAAGTAAATCCCCAATTAATTGATCAGACTGTGGCCAAATATTTGGAAGAAATTAGACGTTTGTCAAAAGATTTGGCTGTTCGAAAAGAGCAATTACAAGGGATGATTACTTTTCTGGGTGTCAGTCCTTATTTGAATCAACCAGTTAGACAGTTGTCGGTGGGGCTTCAGAGACGAATTGATTTCTTGGCGGCAGTGGCAGGACATCCGAATGTTTTGTTGTTAGACGAGCCCTTTGCTTTTCAAACTTCTAAGACGATTCAAAAGATATTGAGCTTGATTCAAGATTTAAAGACGAATGGTTCTGGGATTATTTTGAGTGGAGCCCATTTTGACGAAGAAATTAATCAATACTTAGATGCTGGTTATTTGCTAGAGAACAACACTTTGACCAAGATTGAATCGACTACGAATCACGAATTGAAATGTTTATTGGTTTTCAGCGTGCATCCTAATTCAGTGGCGGTCACGTCTGATATTGAACGTTACATCACTTCTAATCTCAATAATGTCGTGAAGTTGGAGTTACCTTTGGCGATGAAAGATGCGTTGGTAGAAAAAATGACACGTCTTAATTATCGACTAGAGGAGGTGAAACGTGTTGAAGATTAAAATTTTGTTGAAAAGCTATCTCCAATTATTCTTTCAAGACTTTTTGTATTTAACGGCACTTTTCACGTTGGTCGTCTTTGGCTTAACGGGTGATTATTTGTTAAATATTAATCCCATCAAAAAATACAGCTTATTGTTAATTGGAACTTTCTTTTTAGGGTTAGTCGTAACGATGAATATTTATCGTAAAGATAGTCGTCAAAATAAGTATCTCAAGCAAAAAGTTGCTAGTTATTGGGCTGATGTAATCAGTCAATTTTTAGTAGCGTTGATTGTCAATATTTTTTCTGGTGTGATGATTTTCATCTTTAGTTTGATTTTGAATCAAAACGTCAAAATGGATATGGTTGGAATCTTAACTTTGATTGGTGTTGGCTTGTTAGGTAGCGGAATTGCGACATTGTTTAAAATGCAGTGGGGCCGTTACACAACACTGGGTCAAATTGGCGTGTTGGTTTTCATATACTTAGCTTTATCTGGTAGCGTGGTCAATGTATTAAGTTATGTTGAATGGCTTTTGCCTCCTTTATCGAAAGCAGTTGTAGCTTTACAAAATAAACCATCAATAACGCAACTTTTGCCGATTACAGGACAAATTTTTCTATATGCGTTGGTTTTATTCGTTATTAGTAGTCTGGTTTATTATAAAAAGAAAAAAAGTTAACTAAAATTGTTGCAATGTGGTGTACTTTTCTGTTTTAATACTCTGATGAAATAAGGAGGCAATATCATTTATGAGTAATATTTATTTACGTCAGGCTACTGTTGACGATTTGCCAAGAATTGTTGAAATTATTGATAGTGCGAAGAAAACCTTACGGGACCGTGGCGTTGATCAATGGCAAAGTGGTTATCCTAATAAAGAAATCCTGAAACAAGATATTCAAGAAGATATAAGTTATGTTTTAATACTTAATGGTGAGGTCGTTGGAGCAGCTGCTTTACAACAGGGCTACGATCAAAATTACCAAAACATGACTTCTGGTACATGGGACAGCAATTCTGAAGTGACTTACTCCGTGATTCATCGGATTGCAATTGAAGCAGATCATCAAGGCGAACACCTCAGTGCAGCGTTGATTCAACAACTATTGACGATGTCACATTACCTTGGTTATCGTGACGTTAGAATCGATACACATCCAGATAATCTAGTGATGCAACACATCATTCAGAGTAACGGTTTTGAAGAAAAAGGAACTATCACAATGGATGAAGATCATGGAATCAGAAAGGCTTACCAAATTCTTTTGAAATAAGCTAAGATAGATTATTTTTCATATTTTTGATATATAATTGAACCATAATTAACCATCGTTAAGATGGTTTTTTTAATATATTTGTATCCATGGTTTGGATATTAGGAGAGAACGGTAAATTGAAAATCAAAAATATTGCAAGAAGTGTGCTTTCACCTAGACCTTCAGAATTTATTTCAACTCAAACAGATAATTTTTTGAGAAGATTAAAGCCGAGACTTTTTGTCGTTGATTATATCGAAGGTGTTTATAAAAATAATGTCTTACCACATGTCAATGATGATACAGTGACAATTTCTGTTCTAACCGATACTCATGCTAAGGCCGTTGTTAGTGCTTCCTACTATGGAATCAATGGCATGCGGCACATCATTGAGGCCAATAAAGTCAGCGATGACGTTGGGGTTGACCTGAATGTTCATTTAGGCGATCTGATGGATGGCAGTGATAAACCTGAGATTAGTCGTGGTATTTTACGATTTGCGGTTGAAAATTATCAAGCAAGCAAAGCTCCATTTTTCATCATTGAGGGAAATCACGATGAGAATGATAAATATGACGAACATCGATTCTTTAAAACTGCATCATTTCATCGAGATGATTATGATTCATTAGTTACAAAATATGATTATGAACAACCTGAGATTCTACGTTTGAATCCCGTTTCTAGAGTGGGTTGGTATGATAAAGGTGACATCCGAGTTATCTTTATCGATACTAGTGATATTCCTTATATTCTAAGTAATGGTTCGAAGAAGTACGATTTTAAGAAGGTTCGTGGTGTCCGAGAACAACAATTAGAAGATTTGACCACCGTTTTAGAGCGTACTGTTGATAAGCATGTAGTCGTAATGGGACATGCCAATATCGTTAGTCCAAGTGGGCGCAGTGCGTTAAACTTTAATGGTGATCTTGTGCAACAACTATTGGTCGCATTTAATAACAAAGCTTCGGGACAATTGAAAAATGAATTAACTGGAGATTTTGGTGTTAATATCCGCTATGATTTCTCGTCTACCGGCATTTCTAAGGTGACAACTTATCTTTGTGGACATATGCATTACGAAAAAAACTACAAAGTTTCTGAAATTAATCATATAATATTAAATTGTTCGGCCCTTATGGGGAAGAAGCACGGTTTAACGACTGATTACAATAAAAAATGGGACAGACGATATAATGAAATTTCCGAATTAGCCGGATATTTCATTAATATCGACCCGAATAAACTACGCTTACAGATTTTTGGTTACGGAGCCGCAACAAGGTATGTAAGTTTTGAAATATAAGGGAGAATTATTTTATGTGTGGAATTGTCGGATTCGTAGATAAAAACATTGCAGATAAAAAACCTGTAATTGAAGCGATGATGGAAACAATCAAGCACCGTGGACCAAACAGTTCTGGTGAACTATTTGAAGGAGACGCTGCTTTAGGCTTTCGCCGTTTGAGTATCATTGATATTAACAGTGGTATGCAACCTATTTATAACGAAGATAGATCAAAGGCCATTATTTTTAATGGTGAAATTTACAATTATCAAGATATTAGAAAAGATTTGAAGAAAGACGGACACATTTTCACAACTGATACTGATACCGAAGTTCTTTTGCATGGTTTTGAAGAATGGGGCATCGAAGGTTTATTGAAAAAGGTTCGTGGGATGTTTGCATTCGTTATTTATGACCTTAAGACTGGTGATATGACTGGTGCTAGAGACTTCTTTGGTATCAAGCCTTTGTATTACTATAACCGTGAAGGTACATTTATTTTTGGTTCAGAAATTAAAGCATTCTTGAAGGAACCAAACTTCAAGATGGAACTAAATAAAGCTGCTTTGAAGCCATATTTGACTTTCCAATACTCAGCTATGAACGAAACATTCTTCAAGAACGTCTTCAAGATTCCTGAAGGCCACTACTTTACATTTAAGAATGGTAAGTTGAGTATCAAGAAGTACTGGGATATGGAATTCAAAGCTAACAACTTGTCATTTGAAGAAACTGTTAAACGTATCGACAAGTCATTGCGTGAATCTGTTGAAGAACACTCAATCAGTGATGTGCCAGTTGGTTCATTACTTTCAAGTGGTGTTGATTCAAGTTACGTTACAGCTATCTTGAAGCCACAACATACTTATTCAATTGATTTTGATACAAGTACTTATGAAGAAGGTACAGCTGCCAAGATGTTAGCTGATAAGCTAGGTCTTGAAAATACACGTGGTATCGTTACAAAAGAAGAGGCCATCAAGTCACTTCCTTTGATTCAATACTATATGGATGAACCAGACGCTAACCCTTCATCAGTGCCACTATACTTTTTAACAAAACTAGCTAGTCGTGATGTTACGGTTATCCTTTCTGGTGAAGGTGCCGATGAATTGTTCGCCGGTTATGCTAACTATGGTTTCCACTCACATTCCAAGGCAATTCGTGTAATTGCTGAAGATTTGAAGAAACTACCTAAGGGTGTTAAGTACAAGTTGGCTCATGGTTTGAAGAAGATGCCAAACTTCCCAGGAAGATTACACTTGTACGAATCAACAGCTAAGGCTGAAGAATTCTTTATCGGACAAGCTAAAGTCTTTACTGAAAAAGAAGCTGCTGCTTTAGTTAAGCCAGAATTTGAAAAATCACGTTCTGTACATGACATCGTTATGAAGAGTTATAACAAAGTTCGTGACTACAATGATGAAGTTAAGAAGATGCAATATCTTGACCTTCACCAATTCATGGCTGGCGATATCATCCTTAAAGCTGACCGTATGAGTATGGCCAACTCAATGGAATTACGTGTACCATTCCTAGATAAAGAAGTTGCAAAAGTTGCTGCCGGCGTACCTACAAAGTATCTTTTGAACAGTAAAGATAGTAAGTATGCATTGCGTGTTGCTGCTGAACGTGCACTTCCTTCAGAATGGGCTAAGCGTGAAAAATTAGGTTTCCCAGTACCAATTCGTGACTGGATTAGAACTAAGGAAGTTTACGAAGACTTCCGTAAGTTGTTCAGTGCTGATTTTGCTGCCGAATTCTTTGATCAAGATGCTATTTTGAAGATGCTTGATGGTTGTTATCGTGGTGAAAACGATGATCGTCGTAAAGTATGGACAATTTATTCATTCTTGATTTGGTATAAAGTATTCTTCATCGATGGTGGTAAGAAACCAGATGTTGATCCTCAAGTATTTGTACCTGAAGATGAAAACAAAGATTAGTTTTATAGTCTTAATATAATAATTGTAGAAAAGTAAAAGAAGTTGTTTCTAACTTGATGATATTTCAAGTCGGAGACAACTTCTTTTTGTTATAGTGAAAAATTAGTTAAGTGAAAATCTCACCTTTTTGGTGAATTATGGGTTATGGCATTTCACAACCAAAATAACGCTTATGAAAGCGCTTTATTAAATTGCTTATAGAGTTATTATTAAATGTATCAAGGATGTTTTTGCTTTAAAGTTAAAGATTTAAAAGGAACCCATGGCTCTGGTATTAAAGGTATTGATTGATGTTTATTGTTTGGCAAGAGAATTTATTAATTAAGTAAATAAATTTTTCCGGGAGGCAACGAATGAGATTTAATCAATTGAAAAGAGACCCTAACACGGTTATCAGAAAAAAACTTTATAGGAAAGGTAAGAGTTGGGTAGTCGCTTCGTCTTTAGCTTTGGCAAGTGGACTGATATTTTTAGGAACTAGTGGCATTTCAGTACAGGCTGATGTAGTTAACTCAGATACAGAAGAGCGGTCTGTGGCAGATGTTGATGATATTCAACAAAAAGAAACTACTCCAACAGAAACCAGCCAATCTACAGGATTGTTAGATACTCCAGCTGATGAAACACAAGATAAAGAGGGATTAGTTTCTACAGAGGAACCAGTTTCTGATGAAACATCTTCAAACGATGCAACAGATGAAGACCAACAATCAATTGAAAATGCTAATTCTGATGACCCTCCAGCTGGAACTGAAACACAACAAACAATAATAAAAGATTATAATCCCGATGCAGACTTTGTTGATAATACCAATGAATATTACCAGTCTGGAACAGATTATACGATTCCAGATGAGCAAATTCCGGATAAAATTCATCAAGAAGGTATTTTTCAAAGTGGAATGGATGGGACGTCTCCTTACTTTGTAACTAACGAAAAAAATCTTTATTTTCTTGATGGGACATTGGATGCTACTTATACTAGAAACTTGATTGGTGATTCTGATTTTATGAAGAAAAATGTTCTTAATATTGATACATCATTAGCAGATCGCGTATATTTTCCAAAAAAATCGGATGGAATGTTTTCCCAACTTGGAAATGAAGAGTTTTGGGGGATGATTGCGGAATATTCTCCAAAGTTGAATCTTTCTAAAGTTGATACAAGTAATGTGACGAGTATGAATGGATTGTTTAGTGGTGACTATCTTTCATCACTTGATTTAAGTAGTTTTAATACACGGTTTGTGACTAATATGTCTAATATGTTTGGTGGTACGACAGTACCCGAGCTTGATTTAAGCTCCTTTGATACAAGTAATGTGACCGATATGTCTGACATGTTTAATAGTACAGCGATACCAGTGTTGGATTTAGGTGGCTTTAATACAACTAACGTGAAGAATATGTCTAATATGTTCAGTGGTATTAATTACCAAAAAGCAATTTCAGGACAAGCTGTTACATCACTTGATTTAAGTAGTTTCAATACAGGTAATGTAACTAATATGTCTAATATGTTTAGTTCTTCAGTGTTCTCAACACTTAATTTAAAGTCCTTTGATACCAGTCAAGTGACTGATATGTCATATATGTTTTCAGAAGCAGCAGTTCCCATACTTGATTTAAGTAGTTTCGATACAAGTAATGTTCAAACAATGAAGTGCATGTTTGATCAATTTAATGCGGTGCAAAATAGTAGTAATAATGAGTTTGCATACCCTCTGGCTACTTTAAATGTTTCTAGTTTTAAGGGTGGTGGGTTAAATACCTCAGACGCTATTGATAATATGTTTAGCAGTGCAAGAGTTACAAATATAAATATGCCTAATTTTAAGATCGATTCAGATGCAATTACTTCTGAAACTTCAATTTTTAACGGACTTACTGCGGATACAGTTTCGATTCCTAATTTCGATGGTTCAAAGATTAAAAATTGGGATAAGACCTTTACGGATGCGCGCATAAATAAACTAGATATTAGTAATTGGAGTATGTTAACTAATTCAGATACGGAAATGTTTTTTGGAGCAGTTATCAAACAAATTACGTTAGGACCAACCAATAGTTTTATAGAGGACATAATCCTGTCTTTTAGGGACAATAATGATGGGATGAATATTCCGGATAAAGATGATCAATGGATAAGCATTGGTGAAAATGGTGTAGTTGATCCTACAACGACTTTCTACGCACTTCCAATAAGTGAAGAGGCTGCGAAATATAACGATGATGATGCAGTTCAGTATGGTGTAGGTCATTATTACAATGGTTCAGGAGAATTAGGAGTTAAAACCTTCGTGCCAGATGTCGATATCATTGGTAAAGTTACTTTGAATGTTTCTACTACAGTTGACGGCAAAGATGATGAAGATGTGACATATCCTGATTTATATGGAAAAATTGGTATTCCAATCACCCTTGATGTACCTCCTAAGGAAGGCTATCAAGCAGATAAAAAGACTATCACAGCAACCGTAACGGATAGTGGCATCACAACGGAAGATGATATTAACTATACAAAGATTTCAACCGGAGGAACTGGTGGAAGTAGCGGCACCTCACAAAATATTTTCATCTCTGACAGACCTCAAACAGCAAATTACCAAAGAATAGCCATTTATCCCGACCAAGGTAGTGTGACTTTATACAAACAAGAAGGTCAGAAATTTGTACCTATCACAGACCGTGCATTGGAAGCGGATAGTGGTTGGTATTATGATAAAGTGGCTTATGTTGGTAGTGAAAATTCTGGGATGAAGTATTATCGTGTATCGACCAATGAATGGGTTAGAGCTAACCAAGCGTATCTTTATCAACCTAATAAAGTTGTTATTAGAACTAAAGCTGGTGACCCAAAGCAATTGATTCATTCAGAGGGAACTTTGGCAACAAGTAGAATGATCAGTCCAAATACCGATTGGTATAGTGACTTGATTGGCTACCTCGGTGAAGGACAATATTATCGAGTAGCTACGAATGAATTTGTTAATAAAGCAGATGTTACAGTAATTCAAGATGCATAGATTTGAAATGAATTAGAATAAAATTTAAAAATAGACCGGATAAATTTATCTGGTCTATTTTTTCGTACTGGTGTAAAAAGTCATGATATTTTTAATACGACTTTCTATATTTTAAAAACTAAATATGTCTTAAAAATTAATAAAGAAAGAATAATTTATTCGATATAAATTGACCGATAAATTTTATATAGCGTTATTATTAAGGTATTAAGGAATTGGCATGTTAATTAAACACAGTATAAGGAAATAAAGAATATCACTAGAAAAGATGCATGTATTTAGTTGACCGCCTTGAGGAAGGTGAGAGCTACAAACTAGTTACCAGTAAGCTTGTATAAAATTCAAACGTTAATTGATATTTAAAGTTAAAGGAATAACTGAAAAAAATAACTTATAGGAGAGTTTATTTTTTTAGTTTTGATATTTTTGGAAAATTTTATTATTTGTAAGAGAACCGTGCAATTATAAATGAGTTCTCCAGGGAGACGACTAATGAGATTTAATCAATTGAAAAAAAATCCTAATGCAATTATTCGGAAGAAACTTTACAAAAAAGGTAAATGTTGGGTTGTCGCTTCATCTTTGGCTTTTGCCAGTGGACTGATGCTTTTAGGAGCTAGTGGGATGTCAGTTCAGGCAGATGCAGTTGGTAATAGTGTGACTCAAGGACAAACTGTTATGGATAGTGACACTTCAACATCTAATGGAAACGAGTCTACCGGAACTCAGACTCCTGCACCCGCTGCCGCTAAAAATGGTACATCAGCGGATGACGTTAACCAGAAATCTGTTCTGAATACTCAAGATAAGCAACAACCTCAGAATGTGCAAGGCAACCCTGAACCAGTAGATAATCAAAACCTAGCAACGGGTAATGGAAATGGTGGAAATACAGAACAACCAAGTGGTATGACAAAGCCTGAATCTCTTACTGTTGCAGAGGAATCAGCAGCAGGTGAATCTCAGCCTCAGCAAGTAACGGGTGATTCTGAAATTGTACAATATGACCCAAATACAGGATATACAGATACAACTAATTGGGTTAAATCAGGTACGCAATACAATATTGATGATAGCCAAATTCCTCCTGAGATTAAAAAAGAGGGTATTTATCAACAGGGGATGGACGGAACATCACCTTATTTTATAACGAATGCTAAAAATTTATATTTTCTGAATGGTACCTTAGATGCAATTTATACTAAGACTATGTTAGAGAATTCGGACTTTATGAAAGCTCATGTTCTTAACATTGATACATCAGTGGCTACTAAGAAAGTGTATCTTCCAAAAGATTCAAGCGGTTTATTTAGTGAAATTGGATCATCACAAATGTTAGACTCGAAAGGGCACGTCTTTTTTCCAGAATATGCTCCAAAAATGAATTTATCTAAAGTTGATACAAGTTATGTAACAAATATGAATTCAATGTTTAAAGATGATGTTTTGCCATCACTGGACTTGGGCTCCTTTATAACCAAGAATGTAACGGATATGTCAAGTATGTTTAGTGGTACTAAAGCCTCAGAGTTGAACCTAAGTTCCTTTGATACAAGTTTAGTGACAAATATGTCGTACATGTTTTCAGATTCAGATCTGCCAATACCTGATTTAAGTAACTTTGATACGCATAAAGTGACTGATATGTCATTTATGTTTACTGATGTTAATTCTTCTAATGCATACTCAGGATTATCAGTTCCAACACTTGACTTAAGTAGTTTTAATACAAGTTCGGTTACTAATATGTCGTCTATGTTTGCTCGAGCAGTATTCTCTGCACTTAATTTAAAGTCTTTTGATACAAGTAAAGTTACTGATATGTCATATATGTTTTCAGATGCGGAAGTTCCATTACTTGATTTAAGTAGTTTTAATACAAGCAATGTTCAAACAATGTATTCAATATTTAATGGACTTAATTCATTAATAAATAATGGCACGTATATACAATCTCCCGGTGTTTTAAATGTTTCCAGTTTTAAGGGTGATGGTTTAACTGCTTCAAATGCCATTGAAAGTATGTTCATGAATGCAAGAGTTAAAAATATAAATATGCCAGATTTTAAGGCGGATTCAGACACCGTGACGTCAGCCAATTCGATGTTTAATACAATAATGGCAGATACGGTTTCAATCCCTAACTTCGATGGCTCAAAGATTCAAGATTGGGGCAGTGCATTTTACGGTGCACACATAAAAAAGTTGGACATTAGTACGTGGAATATGCTGACCAATTCAGATATTGGGATGTTTTATCAGGCCATTATAAATCAAATTACCTTAGGACCAGCTAATAAATTTCCAGAATATACGAATTTATATTTTAAAGATTATAGTGATACAGATACAGATGCAGACTCAAGTGATCAATGGGTCAGCATTGGTAAAAATGGAGTGGTTGATCCTTCAACGAGTTTTTATGCCCGTTCAGGTTATAAAGATGATTCGGGAAATATACATGATTCGGGAAATGTACATGACGGAATAGACCATTCTTATGATGGTTCAGGAAAAGTAGGCGTTAAAACATTTGTACCTATGGTAGGAATTATTGGCAAAGTCACCTTGAATGCTCCTACTACAGTTGATGGGAAAGCGGGAGAAGATGTAGTTTATCCTGATTTATATGGTAAAATTGGCGTTCCAATTACGCTTGATGTGCCTTCTAAAGAGGGTTATCGAGCAGACAAAAAGACTATTACAGCAACTGTAACAGATAAAGGTATTACAACAGATGACGTTATTAACTATACAAAGATTCCAACTGGTGGAGGCAGTGGTACCTCGGAAAATATTTTCATTTCTGACAGACCTCAAACATCAGATGCTCATAGAATTTCCATCTATCCCGACCAAGGAAATGTAACTTTATACAAGCAAGAGGGTCAAAAATTTGTCCCTATCACAAACCGTGAAGTAGAAGCCGGTAGCGATTGGTACTTTGATAAAGTAGCCAACGTTGGTAGTGAAAATTCTGATATGAAATATTACCGTGTTTCAACTAACGAATGGGTCAGAGCTAACCAAGCTTACCTTTACCAACCTAATAAGGTCATTATTAGAACTAATGCCGGCGCTCCTAAGCAATTGATTCACGCTGAAGGAACCTTGGCAACAAGTAGAATGTTGAGTCCTGATACTGATTGGTACAGTGATTTAATTGGTGATCTTGGTGAAAGTCAATACTACCGAGTAGCTACAAATGAGTTTGTTAAAAAATCAGATGTTACGGTCATTAAAAATGCTTAGTTAAATATAAAGAAGACAATCAGTCGATTAAGCTGAATGTCTTCTTTTTTGTCTCTTTTTTTGGATAAAGTTAAGAAACAATAAAACTATTATCAAACCTAAATAGTGGATAAGATTATTTGATATAGTAGACTTGATATTTTTCTAAGTTGAAAAAGCACTCGGGGATTTCGACTAGAAATTGAATTAGGGGTGGAAAAATGGATACTAGCAATGTTACGAATATGAGCCAAATGTTTTTAAATTGTCGGTCACTAAAAAAACTAGATTTATCCAGTTTCAATACTAATAGTGTCCAAGACATGTCACAGATGTTTGGTGGATGCAGTGATTTACGTATGCTCAACATAACTAATTTTGATACGAAAAAAGTAACTAATATGAACGGAATGTTTGCAGGTTGTGAAACATTGGAGGAACTAGATTTATCTAACTTTGACACTAAGAATGTTAAAAGTATGGATAATATGTTCCAAGCAACCGATGCTTTGAAGTCACTTAAATTGGGCGATAAATTTGTCGTGCCCGAAAATAAGGAAAAGGATTTGAAGTTGGTCAACCGGACTTGGATTGATGTCGGTACAGGTACAACGAAGAATCCGAAACCAACTAACAAAATCGGCATTAGTTCTGATGAACTTTTGAAACACCATGATAAAGGCAACTGGGTCGTTAAACCTGAAAAAGAATACCTCGGTAATTTTAGAATTATGGTTGCTAATAATTTGCACAAAGATATCGTTGTGACAGTACCAGATGAAATCCGTCCAGAGTACGTTGGCAGTGTCTTTGAAGTTGCCGTACCACAAATTACTGGATTTAACGCTGATAGAAAGACTTTAACCGTAACAGCAACTGATGAAGGGTTGATCAGCAATGAAGAGGTCACTTATACAGAAGTTGTCGAAAAACCAGCTGTAGTCCAATCCGCAGCTCAAACAACTTCATCAGTACAATTGGCCGAAAAAGTTATCAAGCCAAAAGCCGTTACAACGCCTACACCAACAGTCGAAAAGGCAGCAGGACCCCAAAAGACGGTGGAAACTGAAACAGTTGTAACAGCTAAACCAGAGCCAGAACCATCAGAGGAACAAGGTAAAGTTACAAAATTTATGAACTATATTTCCGTTCACCCAGATTTAAAAGCTGCTAAAACATACAGCATGAATGGAAAAATTAATGACGGCAATACACTTAGACCAGGATACAGTTGGTTCAGTGATAAACAATTGCAACTAGGCAATCAAAAGTATTATCACGTCTTGGGTGATTCATGGATCAAAGCTGAAGATGTTTTTATTTATCGTGAAGCTCAAAATCTAGTTAAGACTAAAGATGTTGTAATGACGAACTTGTTCAATAGTCGAGCAGAGCTGTTAACAAACCGTGGCTTAGGCGCATTGAGCACATGGCAAACATCAAAAGAAGTAATTCTTGGCAATCACAAATACTACCAAATTACTGCCAACGAATTTGTTGATTCAGACAATGTTGAAATAGTAAATGAGTAATTGAATCTAATATAAATATATTAGCCAATATATTAGTTATCTAAATATACTAAACAAAAAAAGAAATAACCTAGCCGGAGGGGGAGAGACAGTCTGCCAGCAGTGAAGGTGGAGTTAGGACGGTGATTTTCCGTTCTTACTCCACGGACGTCTTTTGAAATTCGCGGGTTTTGCGAAGTTCAAAAGCGAGATTTGAGACCTTGGCTCGAATCGGTCCCACAGCAGGCAAGACTGTCTCTCACCCTCCGGCGGAATAATTCAAAAAAAACAAAGCCAAGAATCGTATTCGTTTTACATTATGGATATGATTCTTTTTTTACCAAAAAGACGAAAAATATGATAACCGGGTAGCGTTATGACGTTACTGTCGATATATGATATATTAATAAATGCCGACATAAAATAATTATCGGATTATGTGAGAAAAATTATGATAAAAACGCCATTTCAAGCCTTTTTCAAGCAATAAATTAAGAAAATAATAAGGCTCTAAAATTAAAACCCATAGCGATACTCGTTGTGATAAATTGAGTATGGTATAATTTTGTTTGAAATGTGTGAAAAATTAAAAATAGAATTAATATAGTAAGAGGTTGATCCTTATCGAAACTGAATCAGGAAAAAAATTCACGCCTATTTTATTAGGTAGTGATATGAATGTTTACGGAATGGCTCGTGCTTTCCATGAACTTTATGGGGGCACTGTTAAGGCCTATGCTGATATCCAATTGGCACCTACAAGATATACAAACATCTTAAACTTAACACTTCACCCAGGATTTTCTGAAGACCCTGTTTTTATTGAAAAAATGCGTGAAATTGCGAAAGTTTACCAAAACCATGATGAACCAGTTATTTTAATTGGTTGTGGTGATGGTTATGCCGAACTTATCAGCAAACACAAAGATGAATTATCAAAGACATTTGTCTGCCCATATGTCGATTATGATTTACTAAAATCATTGAATAATAAAGAGAGCTTTTATAAGGTTGCTGACGAACACAATTTGCCACATCCTTTGACGAAGATTATTACCAAAGATATGTATGAAGATAAGCAGGATATGGATGTGCCATTTGATTTCCCAGTGGCTCTAAAACCTGCTAATAGTGTTGAGTGGTTGGATATTCACTTTGAAGGACGTAAAAAAGCCTTCACTATCCATTCACAAGACGAATACATGAGTATCGTCGGCAAAATTTATGACAACGGCTACAAGTCTGATTTGATTTTGCAAGACTTTATCCCTGGTGATGATTCCAACATGCGTGTGTTGAATGCTTACGTTGATCAAGAACATCACGTTAAAATGATGTGTTTAGGTCACCCAATTTTGGAAGACCCCACACCACAATCAATTGGTAACTATGTGGCTATCATTCCTGAATTCAATCAGGATGTTTACGACCGTGTTCAAAAATTCCTTGAAGATATTGAATTCACAGGTTACGCAAACTTCGATATGAAGTATGACGCTCGTGATAAGACATTCAAATTCTTTGAAATTAACTTACGTCAAGGAAGAAGTAGTTTCTTCGTAACTCTTAATGGTTACAATTTGGCTAAGTATGTAGTTGAAGATTACGTTGAAGGCAATCTTGAAAACGAACCAACCGTTTATGCTAACAAGAACAAGGCTCAACATAAACTATGGCTAGGTGTACCAGTTAAAGTCTTCAAGAAGTATGCTGCTAAAAATGACGCCACTGAATATGCTGATGAATTGATCAAACAAGATCGCGTTGGTACAACAGTCTTTTATGATAAAGATAAGTCATTCAGACGTTGGTTGTTGTTAACATACATGTTCCACAACTATGTAAAGAGATTTGATGAATACTTCCAAGAAAACAAAGGACGCGACTTTAAATAATTTAGGAGGATTTATTGATGGACGAAATAAAAGGATACAAAGTTAAAAAGGTAGATTATTCTAAGATTTTGATTTGTGTCGATTCAGACGATTTTGTGTCATCGAAAAACGCTTTTAATTATGCCTGTTCATTAGCAAAACATCACGACGCTGAATTAGGAATTGTTTCAGTATTGGAAACAGGAGATTTGAACATTTTCCAATCCCTTGATCCAGAAGTTTTGAAAGAACGCCGTGAGGAAATCAAGGAATTACTTGAGATGTACGGAGAAAAGGCCGAAGATTTTGGAGTTAAAAATATTCATTTGATGGTAACAGAAGGAACACCGGGAACAACAATCGTTGATAAAGTGATTCCAAGCTTTGAACCAGATCTAGTAATTGTTGGTGTTGAAGAAAAGAATAGAACACGTAATACAATAGGTTCACAGGCTGCTAAGATTGTTAATAATTCTAGATGTTCGGTTAGTGTGATTAGATAGAGAGGGCGAAGACAGGGCGCCCAGCTCCCGAGCATTTGCATGACTTCACGAATTATCCGCGTACTGTGCGGATGATTTGTGAAGTTAGGCAAAGCGGAAGGAGTTGCCCTGCCGTAGCCCGTTTTAGAGCCACTGCCTAACCAGCCGCTCTAAAACAGAACTGCCCAAAAGTAGAATACATAACATCAAGCTCCCCCCAAATGAAAAGCGGTTTTAAAAAATAACTAACATCAAAAAATAAACAAAAAAATAGTGGACAATCCCCAATCAGGGCCTGTCCACTATTTTTAGTAGAAACAAAGAAGCTTTTGAACTAGCATTTTTTTATTTCACTTCACTGGATTTTGAACTCAGTATTAAAATGAACAATCTAAATCTAATACATCATTTCCAACTAAAGAGCCGGAGGGAGGGAGCAGATAGTGCCAGCAGTGATAGTGGAGTTAGGACTTTAGTCCTTACTCCACAGGACGTCTTTTGAAATTCGCTGATTTTTGCGAAGTTCAAAAGCGAGCCTGGAGACCTTGGCTCCAGGCGGTCCCACAGCAGGCACTATCTGCTCCCTCCCGGAGGCGGAAATTTCTAATAAAATAAAAATAGTGATATAGTAGTCACTAAAAAATAACGGCGGTGGATTAAATATGTTAATGAGTAAAGTTATCGGTGGTTCAGGCGACATGGTTGACGCCAAACCAGCCGACTTCAAAGATAATTTGTATTTAGCAGTCAATGGAGCTTGGCAAGAAAATGCTAAGATTCCAGCTGATAAATCACGTACTGGTGGTTTCATGGATCTTGACGAAGGTGTCGAGAAGAAGTTGATGAAAGAATTCCATGAATACGCTGATGGTGAAAAAGAACTTGATGATGATTTAATGACACAAGCAGTTAAACTATATCGTTTAGCTAATAACGTTGATCATTTAAGTAAATTTCACCAACAACCAATTTTGAAAGATATGCAACGTATTAGCGATTTAAGCAATTTACAAGACTTAAGTGAAAATATGGCACAACTTTCTAAAGATGGTTTTCCACTACCAATCAATGGCGATGTTGATGCTGATATGAAAAATACAGCTAAGAATGCTTTTTACATTGGTGGAGCTGGCTTGATCTTGCCTGATAAGTCATACTACGCTGAAGACAATGAATCAGGTAAAAAGTTATTGGCTAAGTACGCTGAAATTGCTGGCCGTTTGCTTTCAATGATTGGTTACAAGCTTGAAGATGCTAAAGAAATCGTTGAAAAAGCTTTGGCATTCGATAAGTCATTAGTTCCAATCGTTAAGAGTTCTGAAGAATGGGCTGACTATACAAAAGTTTATAACCCAATGGACTTTGCTGAATTCATTACTAAATCAGATAAGCTTGATTTGAAGAGCTTAGTTGTTGATTTGATCAATGACACACCAGAAAAAGTTATCATCACAGAACCAAGATATTTGGACAATTTGAACAAACTTGTTAACGACGATACTTTTGAAAATATCAAAGCTTGGATGATGGTTAAATTCTTAACTGGCAATGCTTCAATCCTTGATGAAGAATTCCGTCAAACAATTGGTGAGTATCAACTTGCTAAGAGTGGGGCTAAAGAACTTCAAAACAGAACGAAGTATGCTTATCACTTTGCTTCAGGTATTTTCAGTGAAGTGGTCGGTGCTTACTATGGTAAGAAATACTTTGGTGAAAAAGCTAAAGCTGATGTTCGTAATATGGTCAAAAAAATGATTTCTATTTACGAGCAAAGACTTTCTAACAATACTTGGTTGAGTGCAGATACTAAGAAAAAAGCTGTCGTAAAGCTTGATAAGATTGTTATCAAAGTCGGCTATCCTGATAAGATTCAAGATATTTACAGTAAATTTGAAATTAACGAAAATGATTCGTTGTATGACAATGTTTCACGTATTAAGAAAATTATTACGCAAGACTCATTGGATCAATATCACAAGCCAGTTGATCGTGAAAAATGGTTGATGCCAGGACACATGGTTAACGCTTGTTACGATCCATCACGCAATGACATCACTTTCCCAGCTGCTATTTTACAAGCACCATTCTACAGTTTGGAGCAAACAAATAGTGAAAACTTTGGTGGAATCGGTGCCGTTATCGCCCATGAAATTTCTCACGCCTTTGATAACAATGGTGCGCAATTTGATGAATACGGTAATATGAACAACTGGTGGACTGAAGAAGATTACGCTAAGTTCAAAGATTTAACTAAGAAAATGATTGAAGAATTTGACGGCATTCCATACGCTGGAAGCAAGGTCAATGGTACTTTGGTAGTCAGTGAAAACGTAGCCGATGTCGGTGGATTGCGTTGTGCTTTGGAAGCAGCCAAACAAGATTCAGACTTCGATGCCAAAGCATTCTTCACCAACTGGGCTAAAGTTTGGAGAAACAAGTCAACTAAACAATTGACAGAAATGTTCCTATCAATCGACGTCCACTCACCAGCCCCATTACGTGCAAATGTCATGGCTCAAAACATGGATGAATTCTATGATGCCTTTGACGTTAAACCAGGCGATGGCATGTGGTTAGATGAAGATAAGAGAGTGAATATTTGGTAGAGGGCGGAGACAGGGCGTTCAGCTCCCGAGCATTTGCATGACTTAACGAATTGTCCGCGAACTTTGCGGATGATTTGTTAAGTTAGGTAAAGTGGAAGGAGTTTCCCTGTCGTAGCCCGTTTCAGAGCCACTGCCTATATAAAACAACAAAAGCAATAAATCAAATAAAAAAAGATAGCCAAAGGAAATGAAATTATCATTGATATTTCTAATGGCTATCTTTTTTGTATGTAGTATCAATCTTAATAAACAAATATAAGAATAAATTAGTCGGAGGTCAAAAGCGAGAAAACCTGCAGTGACGGTGGTGTTAGCGATTTATCGCTTACAGCACAGGACGTATTTTGAAATTCGCGTTCTGTGTGAAGTTCAAAATCGAGGGTCGAGACCTTGGCTCGAGCCGGTCCCACAGCAGGGTTTCTCGCATTTTGACCGGAGACGGCATATTTTAAAGACTTACGATTGTTCTAATATGATTAGAAGAGTATTATAGAAACACAAAACTAGTTATGGCGGTGAGTTAATTGAGAATTAATAAAATTATTGGTGGTGCAGGCGATTTAGCCTTAGATACTAAGCCAACCGATTATAAAGATAACTTGTATTTAGCGGTCAACGGAGCTTGGCAGGATTCAGCCCAGATTCCAGCAGATAAATCTAGTGCTGGTGCTTCAGTCGATTTGGAACTAGAAATCGAAAAGAATTTAATGCAAGAATTCCATGACTTTGCTGAAAATGACAGTCAAATTGATAACCCCGAATTGTTACAAGCAGTTAAACTTTATCGCGTTGCTAACAATTCCGAGACATCACAGATGGTGCAAAATAATTCACTGTTAAAAGATATTGACCGTATCAAGGCTCTAAAGTCACTAACCGACTTGAACAAAAATATGGCTGAGTTAGATAAAGATAATTTTCCCTTGCCATTGTCGATTTTTGTAGAAGCTGACATGAAGGATACTGCTAAAAACGTTGCCTATGTTGGGGCAACTGATTTGTTTTTACCTGATAAATCATATTATGAAGCTGATAATCAATTTGGACAAAAGCTATTAGCCAAGTATCTCGACGTTGCAACACGTCTATTACAGAAACTAGGTTACAATCCCGATGATGCCAAAACCACTGTCCAAAAGGCTGCTACATTTGATAAGACACTTGTCCCAATCGTAAAGAGTTCTGAAGAATGGGCTGAATATACGAAAATTTACAATCCATATGATTTTGCGGACTTTACTAAGAAGTCGGCATCATTGAACTTACAAAACTTTGTGACAGGTGAAATCAACGACCAACCAGAAAAGGTTATCGTGGTGGAACCAAGATTTTTAGATAACGTGGATAAATTAATCAATAATGCCAGTTTTGAAAACATCAAAGCTTGGATGATTGTCAGATATGTTATGGGCAATGCCGAAATGGTCAGTGAGGAATTTCGACAAATTTATGGTGAGTTTAGATTAGCTCGGAGTGGTGCAAAGGAACTGCCTAGTCGGGTCAAGTTTGCATATCATTTAACTTCTAAAATGTTTGATGAAGTCGTTGGTGTCTATTATGGACGGAAGTATTTTGGTGAAAAAGCTAAAGCTGACGTTACGAAAATGATTCAACAGATGATTGCAATCTATAAGCAACGTTTAAGCGATAACGATTGGTTAAGCGAATCAACTAAGAAACAGGCCATTGTTAAGTTAGACAAGATTGTTTTGAAAGTTGGCTACCCAGATAAAATGGAAGATATTTATCGCAAATTAACCGTAGACGAGTCAGCTACGCTTTACGACAATATGATTCGTTTGAACCGAATTTTGACACAAGATAATTTGGCCGAATATACACGTCCAGTCGATCGAACAAAATGGTTGATGCCAGGGCACATGGTGAATGCCTGTTACGATTCATCAAGAAACGACATCACTTTCCCAGCCGCTATTTTACAAGCACCATTTTATAGTTTGAAACAAACAAGCAGTGAAAATTACGGTGGTATTGGAGCCACAATTGCCCATGAAATTTCTCACGCGTTTGATAATAATGGCGCCCAATTTGACGAATATGGAAATATGCATGATTGGTGGACCAAAGAAGATTACGCTAAATTTAAACAATTAACCCAACAAATGATTGATCAATTCCAAGGTATCGTTTATGCAGGTGGCAAAGTTAACGGTAAGTTAGTTGTCAGTGAAAATATCGCTGATGTCGGCGGTATGCGTTGTGCAATTGAAGCAGCCAAATTAGAACCAGATTACGACCCCAAACAATTCTTCATCCAGTGGGCCAAATCATGGTGTTTCAAAGCTACTCAAGAATACAACGAAGACCTATTAGCAACCGACGTCCACGCACCACAACCAATGCGAGCCAATGTGATGTCACAAGATTTGAATGAATTTTATGATGCGTTTGATGTCAAACCAGGCGATGGTATGTGGTTGGAACCTGATAAACGTGTTGTAATTTGGTGATAGAGTTATGGTTTTAAAATTGATGTTATAAAAATAAGCTAGATGTTCTCGAGTAAATGAGAATGTCTAGCTTTTGTGGATTAGAAGTATATTAATAATTCTAAAAACTAATACGCTACAGCTAACAAATAGCCGGAAGGAACAAGAAATTAGGTCGCTGTGCAGGTGGCGTTAGGGATTTATCCCTTACACCACGGGACGAGTTTTGAAACTCGCGTATTTTGCGAGGTTCAAAATCGAGATTCGAGACCGCTCTTTGGCTCGAATCGGTCCCCATAGCGACCTAATTTTCTTGTTCCTGGAGGCGCCAAATATAAAATTATTGCTAACCAAAAACAAATATGATAAAATTCTTCAGCTTGTTACAAATCCAATATAAGGGGGGGATTTTTATGGAACAAGAAGCATTTTCTATCAAGGGTTGGCGTCGAAATATTTATTTATTTTTAACCGGACAATTTTTATCTGGTATCACAAGTATGATTGTTCAATATGCGATTATTTGGTACTTAACGAAACAGACTGGGTCGGCGACGGTCTTGAGTATGGCAACGTTATTAGGGATGTTGCCAATGATTTTATTAAGTCCATTTGTGGGACCTTATGTAGACCGAACGAATAAGAAAGTCTTGTTGATCGTACCGGATATTATCGCGGCACTAGTAGCGGTCGTTTTAGCGATTGTAGGTTTCGTAACACATGACTTTCCAATTTGGCTAGTTTTCATTTCCTTAGTTATTCGTGCAATTGCCCAAACTTTCCAAATGCCAACGATTCAGTCGATTTTACCAACCATGGTACCGAAAGACCAGTTGACAAAAATTAATGGACAATTGGGAATGGTACAGTCGGCTAACTATATCATTGCTCCAGCGTTAGGGGCGTTCTTATTTGCCATCATTTCCATGCCAGTGTTGATTTTATTTGATGTTTTAGGAGCAATTATCGGGGTGACAATTATCTTGTTCGTAAAAATCCCTGAGAATGCACAAATTGACGAAAAAGTTCACGTTTGGACAGACGCCAAATTTGGCTTGGATCAATTACGTGCCAAAAAAGGTTTGTGGTACATCACTTTAATGGGGGCCGCCTTTACCTTGATGTTCATGCCAGCTGTCAGTATGTATCCGTTGATGACCATGTCATACTTTAAAGGTACAGTTGCTCAAGCAGGAATAATTGAAATGATTTATTCAGTTGGGGCATTAGTGGGTGGAACAATTATTGGTTTCTTAGGAAATTGGTCAGATCGAATCAAGCCAATTTTGATTTCAATGTTGGTCATGGGAATCACGATGGGAGCTAGTGGATTTCTACCAAGAAACTATACAGGGTTCCTATGGTTCTTCGCGTTAAATGCCATCGGAGGAATTGCTGCACCATTTTTCAATACTTTGTTAATGGCAATCATTCAACAGAGTTATCCACCAGAAAACTTAGGACGAGTATTAGGAATCATGAATTCACTAATGAGTCTAGCAGGACCAGTCGGATTGGTTTTTGCCGGACCATTAGCTGATAAAATTGGAGTTAACAACTTATTTGTAATTGCAGGAGTCGGAACGTTAATCTGTGGCGTCTTTGTCTTGATGAATTCAGCTACACGAAACTACGATAAACAATTACAAAAAGAGTTGAAAGATTAATTCGGTTTCCGTGCGGGAATTAGAATATGTATAAATAGTATTAAGTCAGATATTCAATTGTGGGTATCTGGCTTTTTTGTATTTAGATTTCGCTAGTTTTTTCAGAGGTCAATATAATCTTTAATTTGTTGTGAAAAATATGATTGTTTCTAAAAAATTAGACTATTAATCATATCATCATACAACGAACACACTAGTCTCTGTGAGCAAGAAACTTTGGCAGCAGTGCAGGTGGCGTTATGGCTTTAGCCATTACACCACGGGACGAGTTTTGAAACTCGCGGTCTGTGCGAGGTTCAAAATCGAGGATGGAGACCTTGGCTCCAGCCGGTCCCCACAGCGCCAAAGGTTTCTTGCTCACAGAGACGGCAGATAACAAAAACTTTTTTATTATTTTTTGTACTGTATCCGTTTTCTTATATAATGGTAGATAACGAAGAAAGGTGAGGGAAACGATGGCATACATTGAAGTCAGAAACGAATCGAAACGGTATCAAATGGGAGAAACGACGATTATTGCGAATAATAATCTGAATTTTGACGTTGATAAAGGTAAGCTAACAGTTATTTTGGGACCTAGTGGTGCCGGTAAATCAACTGTCTTGAACATTTTAGGTGGGATGGACACACCAACTGAGGGTCAGGTGATTATTGATGGTACCGATATTGCCACCTTTTCTGAGCGTGAATTGACAACTTATCGCCGCAATGACGTGGGATTTATTTTCCAATTCTATAACTTGATTCCAAATTTAACGACTAAAGAAAATGTTGAACTCGCCTCTGCTATTGTTAAAGATGCTTTGGATGCTACGAAGACATTGCAAGCAGTTGGTTTGGGTGATCGTATTGATAACTTTCCGTCCCAATTATCTGGTGGTGAGCAGCAGCGGGTGGCGATTGCTCGGGCTTTAGCTAAAAATCCCAAACTTTTATTGTGCGACGAACCAACTGGAGCCTTAGATTATGAGACTGGGAAACAAGTTTTGACCTTATTACAAAATGCGAGCCATATGGATAATAAAACAGTTATCGTGATTACGCATAATTCAGCTTTGGCAAAAATGGCTGATCGAGTGATTCGGATTCATGATGCAAAAGTTCAGTCAATTGAAGATAATCCTTATCCAACTCCAGTCCAAGATATTGAATGGTAGGTGATGAAAATGAGTCCTCTAACGAGAAATATGTGGCGTGATATTCGCAAATCAAAAGGACGTTTTATTGCCATCATCTTGATTATTATGTTGGGTGTCTTGATTTTTGTTGGTGTCAAAGCAGCCGGTCCCAGTCTAGATGACTCTTTGGACAAAACTGTATCTGATAAAAATTTGTCGGATATCCAAGTGATTTCGACCACTGGCTTTTCGGAAAATGATTTGCAATTAGCAAGGAAGGTTCCAGGTGCCCAAGTTGAAGCTACTAAATTTAAATATGTTATCGGTGGCAAAGATAAAGTAGCGGTGGCCTTGTACGGTTATGACGATAATGCCAAACAAAATCAATTGATTATGCGCAGGGGTCGGTTACCGGAAAAAGCAAATGAGATTGTTTTGGATAAAAATGCCAAATCAAAATATGATTATAAACTTGGTCAACAATTTAAATTTGCTAGTGATTCAGGTTTGAAGCAAAAGTCATATAAAATTGTCGGTTTCGCCGATTCACCACAATACATTGATAATCAGTCCCGTGGATCAACGAATATCGCCGATGGACAAGTCCAGTTATTTGCGTACATTCCGCAAGCACAACTCGATATGTCCGTGGCAACAATGTTGAATCTACACTTTGCTCCTTTGAAAGATAAAAATACTTTTAGCGACAGTTACAAAGATGGTGTAGCTAAGAAATTAACGCTACTCAAAAAGAAATTCAAGAATCGAAGTTATCAACGAACCAATGAGGTCATGTCAGATTATTTGACTCAATTTGATCAACAACAAGCCCAACTAGATCAATTACGAGCCAGCAATCCCCAACTAGCTAGTGAACAGCAAGTTCAGTTGAATGCCGCTCGGACGAAGGCTTTGAAGAAAGCTAAAACAAGCTATACTTGGCAAACACGTGATGATTTACCAGGCTTTTCAGCTTATGGTGAGAGTTCTGACCGAATTGCGGCAATTGCTAATGTCTTTCCAGTGTTCTTCTTCTTAATTGCAGCATTGATTACGTTCACGACGATTACGCGGATGGTTGAAGAAGCCAGAAGTGAAATCGGAACGTTCAAAGCACTAGGTTATACGAAATGGGAAATTTCTAAAAATTATTACTATTATGCCATTTCAGCAGGTGTGATTGGGGCCGTTTTAGGTGCCTTGATTGGAAATGAGAGTTTACCACGGATTGTTTTAGCACTCTATAAACAATATATGGCCCTCGATTGGGTCGTTGGCTTGCAGTGGTGGGTCATTCTAATTGCGTTAGTCTTCTCACTCTTGGCAACGTTGGGAGCAGCTGTTATCGTTATTCGCAAGGAATTAGTCGAAGGTCCAGCTGCCTTAATGCGTCCGAAGTCTCCCAAGTCAGCTAAGAAGATTTTGTTGGAACGGATTAAGCCATTGTGGAATCACCTTAGTTTCAACAGTAAAGTTAGTTATCGAAATCTATTCCGTTTCAAGTCACGAATGTTTATGACAATTATCGGAATTGCTGGAGGGACGGCTTTGATTTTGACTGGTTTCGGGATTCAAAATTCAATCGGAGCCAGTGGTGATCGTCAGTATAGTGATATTTTCGATTATCAAGCAGTCGTAAAATTAAATGACGATGCTAATTTGACGAATGTTAAAGATATTTTGAATCAAAATGACCAGTATCAAAGTAGTACAGCCATCAATTCAACCACAGCTAAGTTAAAAGTTAACGGTCAACAAGTTAATGATGTCAACATTTATACGCCTAAGTCCATCAAGCAATTTGATAAATATGTCCATTTAGGTACAAGTTTACAAAAAGATGGCGTAATTTTATCTAAGAAGACGGCACAACTGTTGGATGTGAAAAAAGGTGATCAAGTTAAAGTCACGACAACTGATGGTAAGAAAGTTACTGTCAAAGTTGGTGCGATTACCGAAAACTTTATCGGCCATTTCTTGTATTTGAGTCCCAACGTTTATCAAACTAAATTTGATGAGACTGCCAATGCCAATACGTTGTTATTACATTTGAAGTCACAAACTAGTTCTCAACGGAAACACTTGGCTAATAAATTGTTGAACTCTGGTGAAGTGATGGGCACTAGTTATACGCATGATGTTTTGAGTACCGTTTCGAAAATGTCATCATCATTGAAACCAATTATTTTGATTTTCGTCTTGCTATCAGGAGTTTTATCATTTGTCGTCTTGTACAATTTGACTAATATCAATGTTTCCGAACGGATTCGGGAACTTTCAACGATAAAAGTTTTAGGTTTTTATAATAATGAAGTGACGATGTATATTGTTCGGGAAAATATTATTTTGACGATTATCGGAATTATTGTTGGATATGGAGTCGGAAATTTATTGACGGCCTATATCTTGCATCAAGCCGCGACTGAACTAGTTATTTTCCCACTGACAATTAGTTGGTTTGGATATTTAGTTGCTACTTTATTGATGATAATTTTCACAGCTATTGTTATGCTAGTTACGCATAAGAAATTGCAGCATATCGATATGATCGGTGCGTTAAAATCTAATGAATGATTGAAGGTAAGCAATATGAGTTTAGAGAATGATAAAGTTCTAGTTATCGGTGGAACGTCTGGTTTTGGAAAAGAAGTTGCTATTATGGCAAAACATAAAAAGGCAGACGTCTATGTTATTGGCCGTGACCAAGAACGTGTGAACGAATTAAGATATGACGAAAATGTTCAAGGCAGTTCATTAGACGCACAAGATGAGAAACAATTGGAACACTTTTTCGAAAAATATGGTTCCTTTGATCATATAGTTTCAATGCTCGGTGGTGCTATGGGTGGTGGCTTTTTGAACAGTTCCGTGGCTGAAATTCGAACAGCCGTTGAAGATAAATTCTTTGCCAACTTACAATTAGTTCAAATCGCTAGTAAACATCTTCGCAATAACGGATCAATTATTTTAACTTCAGGTTCTGGTGGTCATCCATATGATGCATCAGGTGCTATCATTGGGAACCAAGCGATTAATACGATGGTTCAAGGTGTAGCTGTGGAATTAGCTCCAGATCATCGAATCAACGCTGTATCGCCAACTTGGACACCAACTGGACTGTGGCGTGATATGAATTCCAAGCAATTAGCTAAACAAAAGACAAATGTTTCCGAGAATGTACCGCTAGGGCGAGTGGCCGAAATTGGCGAAGTAGCTTCTGCCTATATTTATTTAATGGAAAACGACTATATCACGGGACAAGTTTTAAAGGTCGATGGTGGTGTGGATCTTTAATAGGTGTTATACTTAAAGCCAACTTTAAGTAGAGGTGAAAACAATGCCAGTAGAAATTGAAAGAAGATATCGTATCGGTGACTTTTCTGAATTGGTTGGTTTGAATAGCCCAACACTTCGTTATTACGAAAAAGAAGGCTTGATCAAGCCACATCGGACCGATAATGGCGTTCGTTATTATACTGATATGGACGCTAAATGGGTCAGATTCTTATTACATTTGAAGAGTACAGGGATGACGATTGAGCAGTTGAAACGATACGTTAAATTACGTGCCGAAGGCGATTCAACCATCAATCAACGCATCGAATTACTCGAAGAAGTTCGAAGCAATTTTGAAGTCGAATTTCAACAGATGCAAGATAGTTGGACGATTTTAAACGATAAGCTTGATTGGTATAAAGGTAAGATGGGTGGCCATATTGAAGATAGTGAACAGTTCTCTGATTACTTGCAGAGCTTGAACCATGGGTATTTGGAAGAACGTTAGTTGTCTTAAATGAATCAATTTATGTTGCTTAATTTACTTTTGGTTAGAGAGTAAATTAAGTAGCTGTTCAATAAATATCATGCTACAATACTGATGTAATAAAAAAGAGAGATGCCAGAAGCATCTCCCCGTGCTGATAGCCCGTTTAAGACGGTAGCTATTCTAAATTATTTAAAAAATAACCGTCGACTCGCCAAAGTTGGGACGGTTATTTTTTTCGGTCAATATAGATCATTATCGAAACAATCAAGCCGATTAAGGAAATCGTGTAGATTCCAAAGTTAAGCATCAATTGTAACGAGTCCGATAGGGACACCGCACTACTCCTTTCACTAGGATGACAGTCACTCAAGTAGAACAAAACCTCATAAGCAACACCTACTTTCCAGAATAGCAAATCGTCTTTCACTTGCTATCAAGAAGTATTATCTAATAATTTTTCAATGTTAGATAGTAAATAATTAAAGTTTAAAAATTAAATTCAAAGAGTGGGACAAAACATGTTCAGCTTTCGAGCATTAAGGCAAATAGCCCCAGTAATCTGATTTTTGATTGCTGGAGCTATTTGTTTTAAGCGGAAAAAGCTATGTTTTGTTCCACGTTTATGCAGCAAGTTTAAAGACAATAATAGTTTTGTCCCATGTTGTTTTATTTTTAAATAGCTAAAAACTTTAAATATACCCTTGACTTAAAGTCAACTTTAAGTAGTTTAATAGAAATCGTCAAGGAGGAATTGATTATGGCAAAACAAACAGCAGGACATGACTTATTAGGAGATTTTGCTCCACAATTTGCAGAACTAAATGATGATGTACTTTTCGGAGAAGTTTGGAGTAAAGAATCCGAACTCTCAGCACATGATCGTTCACTCATTACAATTGCAAGCATCATCTCAGCAGGAAATCTTGAGCAACTAGATGCTCATTTAAAAATTGGTAAGAAAAACGGTATCACTAAAGAAGAAATCGTCGCAGAAATTACACATTTATCATTTTATGCAGGTTGGCCTAAGGCTTGGTCCGCATTTAATCGTGCAAAAGAAATTTGGAAGGATGAAAAATAATTATGGCAAAAAATGAAGAATTAAAAACAAATGGCGTTTTCCCCGTTGGAGATAAGAATGACGCTTACGCACAATATTTTATTGGACAAAGTTATCTTAAAGGACTAGTAAGTCCTGAAGATAATATCGACTTCGGAGTTGGCAATGTCACCTTTGAACCAGGTTGTCGTAACGATTGGCACATTCACCATGATGGTTTCCAAATTCTTTTGGTTACTGGTGGAGAAGGTTGGTATCAAGAATGGGGCAAACCTGCTCAATTATTGAAGACTGGTGACGTTGTGGTTATTAAAGAAGGTGTTAAGCACTGGCACGGAGCAACTAAAGATAGCTGGTTCAGTCATGTAGCCATCACTAAAGGTCAATCAGAATGGCTCGAAAAAGTTACTGACGAAGAATATAACAAACTATAAGAGGTTAATATGGCAGAAAAAGTTTTAATTTTGGGTGCCGCAAGTCAAATAAGTAATTATTTGATTCCTGACTTATTAGCACAAACTGATGCTCAATTAACATTATTTGCCCGGAATGGACAAAAACGATTAAGTGAGTATCAGACACAAGCCAAGATTGTAGATGGCGATTGGACCAAATCTGCCGAGTTGCTAGGCGTATTAGATGGACAGGATATCGTTTATTTAGCCACAGTTCCTAATACACAGACAGCCCAAATAATTGTTGACGCAATGAAGAAAGTTAGTGTTAAACGGCTGATTGTCGCGGGTGGACTCGGAATTTTTGATGAGGTTGCCGGTAAATTTGGTGAATGGAATTCCCGAATGATAGGCGATTATACAGCTATCAAAAAGGCTTCATTTATTCTATGTGATAAAGATTTGGACGTGACATTTTTAAGAATGTCATGGCTTTATGATCAAGATAACAATACTAAATACGAAATTGTTCCTGAGGGAGAACCCTATAAAGGAACACAAGTGACTCGCCAAGCGGTGGCGCAATTAATTACTAATATTGTTAAAAGGCCATCGCTTTACAGTCAACAAAATATCGGTGTCGTTGAACCCAATACAGAATGGGATAAGCCATCGTTTTATTAAAGAAGGAAATTTATGATTAAAGATAAAGTCGTAGTAATTACCGGTGCATCAAGTGGTATCGGTGAAGCAACAGCCAAAATGTTAGCTAAAAACGGAGCCAAAGTTGTTTTAGGCGCTCGTCGTGAAAATCGTTTGCAAGCGATTGTTAATGATATTAAAAATGCTGGCGGTCAAGCTACTTATAAAGTAACTGATGTTAGGGATGCGCAAGAAGTTGCTGATTTAGTAACACTAGCTAAAAACGAATTTGGTAGCTTAGATGTGATTTTCAATAATGCAGGTATCATGCCAAGTTCACCCATCAGTGCTTTACATACCAAGGAATGGAATGACATGATTGACATCAATATCAAAGGTGTCTTAAATGGAGTTGCCGCAGTTATGCCTGATTTTGTTAAAAATAAACAAGGGCATATCATCACAACTTCATCAGTGGCCGGAATTAAGAGCTTCACGGGTGCAGGCGTTTATGGTGCCACTAAGTTTGCCGTTCGTAATTTGATGGAAGTTATTCGGATGGAAAGTGCTCAAGAAGGTACCAATATCAGAACCACAACCCTTTATCCAGCAGCAATTAATACTGAACTTTTGCATACGATTACCGATGAAGAAACTAAGAAAAACATGGATTCCTTCTATCAACAAGTTGGTATTTCACCCGAAGCAATCGCTCGAGTGGTCAATTTTGCAGTAGACCAACCAGCAGATGTTAATGTTAATGAATTTACAATTTATCCAACCAAACAAATGTAAAAGAAGTAAATAATTTACATATATTTCTCAGCAATTAACTTTTTCAAAGCAAATAGATTGGAATTAAATTTCAATATTATTTTGTAAGGAAATATCAAAATGATGTGAGTAAAGAGAGGGTATTCAAGTACTTCACAGGTATTTATTGTTTTCATCACGACCAAAAATGTATAGTTAAATAACCGAAAGTAGACCATGAAAATGGCCTATTTTTTTACACTATTTTTACATTAAATAGATTATATATATACATCACGTCCCCATACTGTAGGTAATGACTTATTTGGAGGGAAGATAATGTCGACAGTATTAACAAATATTACTAAGAGCTACGATTCAGAAAAGAATGTGTTAACTGATGTTAACGCCGAAATTCAAACCGGGGAATTTTTTGTAATCGTTGGCCCATCAGGTTGTGGTAAAAGTACGCTGTTACGCATGATTGCTGGTTTAACACCAATCAGTGAAGGTGAAATTCGCATCAATGATGATGTTGTGAATGATTTACCACCAAAGGATCGTAACTTAACAATGGTTTTCCAAAGTTACGCCTTGTTCCCATTTTTGAGTGTTTGGGATAATGTAGCCTTTGGTTTAAAGGCTAGAAAGAACACATCTCAAGCTGAAATCGAAGAACGCGTTAACGATGCCTTAAAGATGGTTAACTTGGAAGATCTCAAGGAAAGAAAACCACGTGAACTTTCTGGTGGTCAAAGACAACGTGTTGCTTTGGCTCGTGCCGTTGCTAGTGATGCCAAGATTTGTTTGATGGATGAACCATTATCTAACTTGGATGCTCAATTGAGAATCAAGATGCGTCAAGAAATTTATGCACTCCAAAGAAAACTAGGATTAACTTTGATTTACGTAACTCATGATCAAGTTGAAGCAATGACTATGGCTGACCACATCATGGTTTTACATGATTCAAAGGTTCAACAAATTGGTACACCAGCAGAAATCTACAAATATCCTGCTAATGAGTTCGTTGCTGGATTCTTCGGTGTTCCACCAATCAACATTTTGCCAGCTGTAAAAATTTCCGATGGTCGTCTCAATGTTAATAACGACTTTGAAGTAACTGTTGACCAACAAGTTCCAACTGATGATTTGAAAGTTGGTATCAGACCAAATGAATTAATGATTGAAAAAACTGATGAATTGCATGCTAATGCAACGGTTAAGACAATTGAATTCTTAGGTGATGAAAAAATTGTTTATATTAAGATGAGTAATAATGACCTTGAAGTAGCGGCTGTTGTTGCTAGTGACGCTGAATTTAAGGCTTACGACAGTATCAAAGTATCTA
Source organism: Companilactobacillus nantensis DSM 16982 (assembly GCF_001435815.1). Taxonomy (GTDB): domain Bacteria; phylum Bacillota; class Bacilli; order Lactobacillales; family Lactobacillaceae; genus Companilactobacillus; species Companilactobacillus nantensis. The sequence continues at coordinate 62,164 of NZ_AZFV01000010.1, forward strand.
CAACTGAAAAGGTACTCTTGTTTAATGGCGATGGCGTTAATATCACAAGAAACGCGGAGGATGCAGTTAATGCTTAAGACTTCGACAACTGACGTTGTTTCCGAGAAGAAAGCTGCAACGACACAACGCCATGGATTCCGCTTAAATGCGAAAGATAACTACTATGCTTCAATCTTTTTAGGTCCATCATTGTTAGTTCTAGGTTTGTTCGTTTTTTATCCAATGCTTAAAACACTTTATATCAGTCTCTTTTTAACTAACACATTAGGTAAAACAACCGTTTATGTCGGACTAAGTAATTATGCAAAATTGATTTCTTCACCTGATTTTATTTCTAGCATGGGTGTGACGTTATTCTATGTTGCGGCTGTGACTGTTTTGACAGTCGGACTAGGGTTATTACTTGCTAATTTGGCTAGTCAAAAACTACCAGGGATTGGTATTTTCAGAACGCTATATTCAGTGACAATGGGTGTATCAGTTTCCGTAGCCGCTATTTTCTGGCTTTTCATTTTCAATCCCTCAACTGGATTCTTTGCTTTACTAAGCAATGCTTTGAACTTACCAGTTGTAAATTGGTTGACTAATCCAACTAGCGCTATGTGGGCCGTTATTATTACGACTGTTTGGATGAATCTAGGCTTCACATTCTTGATTTTACTAGGTGCTATTCAATCAGTTCCTAACACATTATATGAAGCTGCTGACGTTGAAGGAGCTTCACCTAGATTCCAATTTTTCAATATTACTATTCCAATGATTTCACCAACACTATTTTTTGTTTCAACAATTACGATTATTGGTTCATTCAAGAGTTTTGGTTTGATCGATTTGATTACTAAGGGTGGCCCAACTAACGCTACTAACATGCTAGTTTACCGCATTTATAAAGATGCCTTTTATAGTGGAAACTATGCTAAATCTAGTGCAGAAGCGATTATTTTGACGATTATTATTGCCTTCTTCACATTGCTTCAATTTAAATTCTTAGAAAAGAAGGTGAATTACTAATGGAATTAGATGAACGTGCTGTTTTAAAACGTGTTTTTAATTATATGATTTTGATTCTATTAGCAGTCGTGATCCTAGCACCATTCTTTATCGGAATTTGGACTAGCTTTTTGCCAACAATGGATATCGCTAAGGGTAATCTTTTTGGAACTAATGTTTCTTTAGATAATTATGTAGCGGCATTTACAAGAACACCGATTTTACGTTACTTGGCTAATACAGTAGTAATTGCAACTATTACCATGTTTGCTCAATTACTTTTCTGTTCAATGAGTGCGTATGCTTTTGTCTTTCTCAAGTTCAGATTTAGAAAAACCTTCTTCACATTACTTCTTATAACAATGATGCTTCCGTTTGAAGCAGAAATTATTCCTAACTTTGCGACTGTAAAACAAATGGGCTTGTTAGATAATTATGCAGCTTTGATTATTCCATTCTTAACATCTGCTTTTGGGACATTCATGTTGCGTCAATCATTCTTGCAGACACCAGCGGAATTGAAGGAAGCTTCAGATATCGAAGGCTTGAATCATTTCCAATTTTACTGGCATATCGTTTTACCATACAACAAGATTAGTATGATTACTTTAGGTGCTTATAGTTTCTTAGGTGCTTGGAATCAATACCTCTGGCCAATGTTGACAACATTCAGTAATAATTCACGTGTAATTCAAAATGGTTTGAAGCAATTACAATCTGAAGAAACGTTCAATGACTGGGGTATGATTCAAGCTAGTGCCGCTATTATCGTGATTCCAACGATTATCGTACTCTTCATTGGTCAACATTACTTCAAGTCGGGGATGAATGAGGGGGCTGTCAAATAATGGCTAAATATAAAAAGTTAACTTTGCCACTGATTTTAATTTTAGGAATTGTCCTAGTTGCCATCTTTGGTAAAGCTATTTCAGCTAAGTCAGCTACCAATGATAATCGAACAGAAGTTGTCTTCTGGCACGAAATGGGTGGTCCTTCTGAACAAGCTTTGGAAAAAGTTGTTGATGGCTTCAACAAGTCACAAATAAAATACAAAGTAGTTCCTAAGTATCAAGGTTCTTATGATGAAGCAATTCAAAAGATTCTTCAAACACATAACACAAGTACTTCACCAGCTGTTTTCCAAGCGTTCGATATTTCAACAGCTCAAATGTTACACAGTGGGTACACAACACCTGTGCAAGACTTTATTGATGAAGATCATTACGACGTAAGTAAAATTTCATCAGTTGCTCGTGCTTTCTATGCCAATGATGGTAAGCAACAAGCAATGCCATTCAATACTTCTCAACCAGTCTTGTATTACAATGCTTCGTTGTTGAAGAAGTATGGTATTACACCACCACCAGTTTCACCTTCATATAGTGACATTACTCGTGTTGCCAAAGAATTATACGAGAAGTCAGGTCACAAAACTAAAGGTATGACTGTTCAAGTTTATGGTTGGTTTATGGAACAAGCTTTAGCTAATGCAAATCGCCAAATTGCTAACAACAACGACGGACACACAGGTAATCCAACTAAAGTTAATATTGATAACCCTGATACTGTTGAATTCTTGAAGTGGATCAAAGAAAACATCAAGGCTGATGATTTTATCGACTATGGTTCTGGTGCTAGTGCCGGAGCTAACCAAACTGCTGGTTTCTTATCAGATAAGGTTGGTATCTTTATTCAATCTTCAGCAAGTATCGGTCAATTAAGCAAGAACAATAAGAATGAACTAGGTATCACTTACTTCCCACATCCTGATGGCAAAAAGGCTAACGGTGTGGCAATTGGTGGGGCAGCTCTTTGGATCTCAAACGATAAGCCAAAGAATGTTCAACGTGGTGCCTTCGAATTCATTAAGTATACTTTGAAGCCAGAAGTTCAAGCTGAATGGCAAAAAGCAACTGGATACTTAGCACTTAATAAAGATTCTCAAAAAACATCTACCCTAAAGGATTTATATGCCAAGAATCCTGCGTCAAAAGTTCCAGGTGAACAATTAGCTAATGCCAAAGCTAACTTCGCCAACTCTGGTATTTTGATGGAAGGGATGCAATTAGCTCGTCAATTAGAAGAAGTTGCAATGGAAACTGTTTATAACGGTGGCGATATTAATTCAGCATTAAAGACTGCTGACAGAAGTATCAACGAAAACTTAACTCAATTGAACAAGGCTAACGGTTATAAGTAAAAGAAAAAATCATTCCTCCTAATCGGAAGAATGATTTTTTTGATACCGTCGTAAATTGAATAAGTTGGGCGGTAAAGCTTGTAAGAAAGTGATTCCTAAAATTAATAGTGCACCTGCAATTTCAGCACCACTGACATGTGTTTTTAAAACGGTAACGGCTAAAACAGTCGCTGTTAATGGCTCAAAGGCACTCAACATCCCAGTTGTAGCTGGTGTTAAATAGTTGAGGCTTTGTAAATAGAATAGGTATGAAAACATGGTACCGCCAGTAACGATGAAAATAATGCATATCCAAGCAGTGCCAGTTAAGTGTGGCATGTGTGATAAATCAGCAAATGGTGCGAAGACGATACCACCTAGTAACATAGACCAACCAGTAACGATTCGAGCGTCAAAACGTTTCAACAATTCTCGTGGCAATAAAGTATATGAAGCCTGACTAATACCAGCACCCACACCCCATAAAACGGCTGCAGGGGACAACATCAATTGATTAATGTGTCCGTGGGTAACTAAGAGAAAAGTGCCTAGAATCGCTAGAAAGATGGAAATGATATCAATTCGGCGTGGCATCTGTAGTTTTCGCAGTGAAATATACAAAATGATGAATAATGGTCCTAAAAATTGTAAAACGGTTGCTGTTGGTGCGTTGCCGTATTTAATCGCCATAAAGTAGGTGTATTGAGCTGGCAACATTCCTAATAAGCCGAATGCTAATAATTGCACGACATAGCGTGGTTTTTTCAAAATAGCGAAAAGTTCTTTAGAATCGACAAAATAGCACCAAATGACGAGCATCAAACCGGCAAAAATCAAACGGATACCAACGATCCATTGAGTGGGGATGCTCTCTTGGGTAAATAAATACTGTGCGATACTGCCGGAAAATCCCCAAAGAACAGGACCGGCAATCGCATAAAAGAATCCCTTTTGTTTATCAGTCATGAAAATCCCCCTAAAACATGTTAAATCTCATGCTAACACTGATGATATCATGCAAGCAAAAAAATATTGTATCCTGTATAATTTGCCCTATATAGGGGGATACACATATGCTCAAAATCCAAGATATTAGCAAGGATTTCGGATCATTAAAGGCATTGAATGATGTCTCATTTGATGTAGCAGATGGTCAAATCCTTGGTTTGATTGGTCAAAATGGGGCCGGAAAATCGACGACTTTTCATAGCATTTTGAACTTCCTGAATTACCAAGGAACCATTACTTGGAACAATCAGCCGATAACTGAAACTGCTTTTGACGAAATTGGTTATTTGCCAGAAGAACGTAGTTTGATGCCTAAGTTGACGATTGAACAGCAAATTATTTATTTAGCACGTTTGAAAAATAAATCCGCGAAAGAGATTAAACCGCAGATTGATGACTGGCTCCAACGTTTTGCCGTCAAAGGAAATAAAAAAGATAAGATCAAAGACTTATCAAAAGGTAATCAACAAAAGGTGCAGTTGATTTGCACATTGATCCATCATCCCAAGTTGATTATTCTCGATGAGCCATTCAGTGGCTTGGACCCTGTCAACGCTGACCTTTTAAAGCAAGCAATAATAACAGCAAAAGAACAAGGAGCCGCCATTATCTTCTCGAGTCACGATATGGAAAATGTGGAAGAAATTTGTGACAAACTCGTTATGTTACGAAATGGACAAGTTATTTTGAATGGAACTGTTCGCGAAGTCCGGCAGTCATTTGGTAAAACAAGAATCTTAGTTACGACTGACTGGGATAAGGAACAACTATTGAACTTACCGCACGTTATCCAAGTAGATTGTCATGAAGAAAAACGGTTCGTACTGACATTGGATGATGAAACAGCAGGACCAGCAATTTTTGACGAACTGACTCAAGGAAAATATATCGAAGAATTCAGTCAACAGCCACCAACACTAGATGAGATTTTCCGTTTGAAAGCAGGTGAACGCCATGAATAAATTATGGATTGTGACAATGGAAACTTTTTTGCGGCAAGTGAAGTCATGGAGTTTCGTGATGCTTATCTTAGGACCGTTTATTATGTTCGGCATTACGATTGGAGCAGGGTATATTGGTGCTAGTAGTGGCGCTGGGTCTGATCAGATTGCTGTGATTAGTCAGCAACTGGCATTGAGAAAGAGCTTTATCAAGAGTGATAAAGACGATGTTGATAAGTCAGTAACCGATAAAAAGATAGCCGTTAAAAAAATGGACAAAAATAAACTGGCCGGTTATCTTGAGTTAAAAATAACTGAAGGTAAAGTTAGTGGTCATTATTATGGAACAAGTTCATTAAGTTCAGGTATGAAATCACGAATCAATAATTATTTAATGCAGACGCAGCAGCAAATTAACGTCACTAGTGCCCAACTAACAACTAGTCAAATGCAAGCTTTGCAACAACAGCCAACTCTGAAAGAATCAATTAAAAAGAAGACTGGAACAGCCAATTTAGCTAAAATTATTTCCTTCTGGATCACGGTCATTATGGTCTATATGATTCTCAATACATATACTTCGATTACCGCTCAAGAAATTGCCTCTGAAAAGGGTACAAAGATTATGGAAATCATTTTCTCCAGTACCACAGCTGTGAAATATTTCTTAGGTAAAATTTTTGGAGTATTGCTAGTGATTTTGGCACAGGTATTGGTCTATCTTGTCGGAGGTTGGGGTGCGTACATTTTTGCTCAAAACTCATCCTTGACTAAAGGCTTCCTTACCCAGTACCATGCGTTGATCGCATCAGTATTGAAAAATCTGCTGAGTGTCAATTTGATTTATCTACTGCTGGGAGTAATTATTTATACAATTTTAGCTGCCTTTTCTGGAGCTTTAGTGGCAAAAGCAGAGGATGCAGCCAAAGCAGCACAACCAGTTATCATGTTGAACTTAGCCGCGTTCTTTATCACGTTCCCATTCCAAAATAATTTGGATTCTATTTTAGTAAAAATTTTGTCGTATGTACCATTTTTCTCATCGTATTTCATGCCATTACGAATCATCAATAACGACGCATCAGGCTTAGAAATAGGCTTGTCATTAGTTATTTTGTTCGTAAGTATCGTGGGATTAGCCGCATATATTGGCAAGATTTATCAAGGATTGATGTTGCAGACAGATGACTCTAGTTTCTGGAAGAGATTCCGTCGTGGTTTGTCATATAACAAGTAGAAAAATACGACTACCAGATGTCTTTAATAGTAAAAAATAAATACCGCTATATTTACATATCAAATTGTAAGTATAGTGGTATTTTTTAGACAAAACGTCTATAAAAGCGTTTTCTTTCCCTGTATACTCCAAATATACAGGGAAGGGGTATTAAATATGTCTGCAAAACAGAATCAACATCATGGTTTCAAAAGTAGTCAAAAATTATTTTTATTCGGTGTGACAACTTTCGGTGCAATGCTAGCTTTCATTAGTTCGCCAACTTTGGTTCACGCTAATGAGACGGATAGTTCGGTTCCAACGAGTAAATCGGAAGATAATGTAAATATTTCTAATGATAATACTGATTTGGCTCCACAAGTTCCAGATGATTCTATTGATAAAGAAACAAGTGAGACTGCAACAGACAATTCAATAAATTCCAACAGCAATAATAATGTCAGCGCCTACTATACGGTTAAGTTGGCTTCAGATACATCCCAAGATAAAATAGTGGCTAAACCAAAGGTCCAGCCAGTCGCTACGAAAACTGAAAAAAATACCACAACAACGATTGGAAATTCGGTTGAAGATACGCAAACTTATCAAGCCGTTCAAAAGGTTAATGAAAAAATGAATTCCGAACAAGTTAATGTCGAGCAAGCTTATTTTGGATTATCAGGGGACAAGGTAGTTGATCAACAATTAACCAATCTAGATTCAACGACAGCCGCAAAATTAAATGACGATGGTTATTTAATAAAAAGTGGCGTCGTTAATAATAAGAGAACTTTGGTAGTTCAAGGTAAGGATTCTACAGGCTTATTTTATGCGATTAATCATTTAAATAATTTAATTGATCAAAAAGCCGATTTAGCTAAAGTTAATATTTCTGAATCGCCCCAAATGTCCATCCGCGGGGTAATTGAAGGATTTTATGGGGAACCTTGGTCACAACAAGCTCGAAAAGACCTCTTTCAGTTCATGGGTAATCATAAAATGAATGTTTATATTTATTCTCCTAAAGATGATGATTACTTGCGGAAGAATTGGAAAGATTTATACCCACAAGATAAATTAGATCAAATTAAAGATTTAATTGAAGCTGCTAAGAAGAATCACGTCCAATTCGTTTATACATTATCGCCTGGAAATGATATTACATACTCTAGTAAAGCAGACTTTGACAAGACGGTCGCAAAATTAGACCAGTTGAGATCAATTGGAGTGACACAGTTTTATATAGCTTTGGACGATATTCCTCTGGGGATGACTGATGCGGATGCCGCTATATTCAAAAATCATCCAACAACTAATTATCCAAATAATCCTTGGTCAGGTTTAGCCGATGCCCAAGCTTTTTATGTCAACAAGGTTCAACGTGATTATGTGAAGAAAAACAAATTGCCTGATTTATGGTTAGTGCCAACTAATTACAATGGTTCTAAGCAAGATCCATTTAAAGAAGCTCAAGGTGAAGCTCTGGATAAAGATATTCGTTTGCAATGGACGGGTGAAGGTGTTTTCTCTGGTGATATTACTAAAGAATCAGTTGAGCAAGCTAAGAAGACTTATCATACCAATCATATTTTCATTTGGGATAATTTCCCAGTTAATGATTCTGATCAAGATCGTCTATACCTCAATCCTCTTAAAGGTAGAAGTAAGAACCTTTATCAAGTTATGGATGGTTTTACGAGTAATCCGATGGTTCAGTCATATGCTTCTTGGTTCGGTTTATCTGGTTACGGTGATTACATGTGGAATGCCAATACTTATAATCCGGATGCTAACTTACAAGCAACAATTCGTGAATTAGCAGGGGATGACCCTGAGGCTATCACGGCTTTACAACAGTTTGTTGATTTAAATCAATATTGGGATTACGCAACTGATGCTAATAAAGTAAATGCACCGATTTTATCCAGTTTTATTAATAATTTTGAAAAAGCAGAATATGGCACTGCCGAATATCAAAATGCCAAGGATAAACTGCTTGAGCGATTGAATATTATTGTTGCTCTGCCCACTACCTTGAAGAATATGAAGACAAGTGGTTTTTACAACGATTCACTGCCTTGGATTAATGCTGCCAGTCATTGGGGCAAGGCTATGATAGCAAGCGTCGATATTTTGGATAGCATCAAGAGTGGTCAGACTGATAGTTTAGGGACTAACTTTGATACATTGAATAATGAGGTTAAATTAGCCAATGTAAAATCTTTGCCGGACAATCGAACTGGAGAACCTGACTTAGTTATCACACCGTCGGTTGGTGATGGAGTTTTCCAAAACTTTGTTGAAAAAGCTAATCAGGCAATTAACGAATTCCTTGGCACACAACCATTGTTAACGACAAGTAGACAGATTTCGAGTGAGGCGACAACTGATATTCCACAAAATGGTGATTATGCACCAGCAAATATGAATGATAATAATCTTGATACAAAATTTTGGAGTAATCGTAGTATTAAAAAGGGCGATACAATTACTGTCGATTTGAAAGAAAGTCAAGACATTCAACGGATTAATTTACACCAAGGTTCAGCGGATGATGTAACATCAGGAGATATTTTTAAAACAGCGACAATTTATGCCAGTAATTCAGTTGATGGAAGTGATAAAGTAGCTATTGGCGAAGTAACACCAACAGGTGATTATCAATTAGATTTGAATCAACCGATGAAAGCACGTTATATTTTTGTAACAGCAACTAGTGATTCAGATAATTGGCTTCAAGTTAGAAATATTTCAGTATTCGGAAAGACTGGTTTAAATATTGAAAATATCAAATCTTCCGACAGCGCCAAAGCAATGTTTGATGGCACGGTACAAACTGGTTATGAAGGTAAGTTAAATAATAATCAAGCAACAGGTGTAATTGAACAAACATTTGATAGTAGGGCAGTAAATACTGTTTATTTAGCTGGTAAAGTAAATGGAACCATTTTTGCCCATACAAATGGTAAATGGCAAGAGTTAGGACGTGTTGGGAGTAAACAATCATTAACGACATTAAAAGTTAACCATGAAGCAATTGATGGCATTAAGTTGGTTATTGATAGTAGTGCCTCCGATTTCGTAATTAATGAATTTGGAATAAATTAATATTTAGAGAAAAAATATTGCCAAATAGCAAATAAAAAGGCGGTCCACTTTTAATTAAGTAGACCGTCTTTGATTTTATTATTTAAAAGAAAACACCATAAAGTTTAACTGCCGCAATAGCACCAAGGATTGGAGCTAGTACTGGCACCCAACTGTATTTCCATTGGGAAGAACCTTTAGGATTCAAAGGTAATAATGCATGCAAGACACGAGGACCAAGATCACGAGCAGGGTTCAACGCTGGACCAGTAGGACCACCGAATGAAACAACTAAACACATAACCAAGAATCCAAGGCCAATAAAGTCAGCACGTGGATCGATATGATCGGAAGTTAAAGCTACGGCACCGAATACCAAGATGAATGTGCCGATAAATTCGTTGATGAAACCATTCAAACGACTATTTTCAGCATCGATAGTTGAGAAAGTACCAAGAATACTTTCCACATTTTCTGTTTGATTGTAATAAGGTTTGTAAGCAGCCACAATCATCAATTGACCAAAGATGGCACCTAAGAATTGTGAGATGATATATGGACCAACTTCAGCCCATGGAAATTCACCGTTGAAGGCTAAAGCCAAAGTCATGGCTGGATTAATTTGACCACCAGAGATGGGACCGAACATCATGGCTGGAATCATAACACCGATACCATAACCAAATCCAATCAAAATCCACCCACCGTGGAAACCTTTTGTACCTTTTAATTCAACGTTGGCAACTGAACCATTACCGAGGGCAACCATGATAGCTGTTCCGATAAATTCAGCGACACAACGTACTAACAATGTATAGTGCATAATTAATACTACCCCTAAATTTAATTGTTTGTCTCTTCATGACCTATACTATCAGTAAAACACGAATATTAGAATTCACTCAGAAATGGGTTAAATTGTATAAATTCGTAATAATTTGTCTTTAAGGAGTGAATAATCCCTAAAATTCACATAAAAAAATTGCTCCACCAATAAGGGGCAATTTTAGCTAACATAAATAGTAAAATAAATCAAATGATGAGCAACGTGTAATATTGTATCATACATTCCGAATATTTATTGGCATTTTCAGAAAAATCGACAAGAATTTGCGGGGAAGGCCGCCTCTGGGAGCGAGAAATACAGGCTGCTGTGGGAACCGCCGAAAGCCAAGGTCTTTCGGCTCGATTTTGAACTTCGCACAAACCGCGAATTTCAAAACTCGTCCCGTGGTGTAAGGGCTAAAGCCCTAACGCCACCTGCACTGCTGCCTGTATTTCTCGCTCCCAGAGGCTAGTGTATTAGTTATATGGTTATAATTAAAAACTGAGGTAGTTATGAAAAATATGGTTCTTTGCTTTAAATATATGATGGTATTATCGGTTAGATAAGAACTCAATACTTGTGTTCTTTAGTTTCAAAATATCAAATAGTAAGGTTTCTACATAAAATGACTAGAGATAGTGACAATATTTAATTTCCCAATAAAAAGAATCCAAGTGAATTGACTTTTTGCTCAAAAGCGCTAATTTAGTAACTAATTAGGTTGTTCATGATCCTTTCAATCTGACAATTAATCCTAAAAACGAGGTAGAAAAATGAAGGTTCTTAGTTTAGTTAATTTAACAAAGAAACAAACAGAGAAGATTCAATCGATCTCTGGTGTTGACTTAAAGGTGGTTTCTCCTAAAAAGGTTACCCCTGAAGATCTTGACGGAGTCGAAGTGCTTTACGATTGGTCTAATACTTTAAAAGATGCTGTTTTAAAGAGTGATACTTTGAATTGGATTCAAGTAGTCCGTGCTGGCGTTGATGCTTTGCCACTGCCTGAATTGAAGGAAAAGGGTGTTATCTTAACTAATGGTTCTGGAGCTAATGCAATTAATATAGCTGAACAAACTTTGGCTTACATGTTGATGTTTGAACGTCGGATGAATTTAACTGCCAGACATCAAGATGCTCGTGAATGGAAGCAAGACGATGGTTATGATGAGGTTTACAACAAAACTGTCATGATTGTTGGTGTTGGTCATATCGGAAAATTGATTGCTAAGTATGCTAAAGCTTTAGGCATGAAGACAATCGGTGTTCGCAGAACTGACCAAGCAACTGACTATATTGACGAAATGATTCCAATGTCAGAAATGAACGCTAGAATCAATGAAGTCCACTTTGTTGTTAATACATTGCCTGATACTGAAGAAACAATTGGGATGTTCAATAAAGATATTTTCAAAGTTATGTCAAAGAAAGCTTACTATATCAACGTCGGCCGTGGCAAAACAACTAACATGGAAGATTTGATTGCAGCTTTACAAAATGAAGAAATTGCTGGAGCAGGTTTGGACGTTACAACTCCAGAGCCACTACCAAGTGACAGTCCACTTTGGGACATGAAGAACGTGATCATCACACCACATGATGCTGGAGCCAGCGTTCACTATGAAGAAAGAGCGTTTGATATTTTCAAACAAAACTTGAAGTCATACGTTGAAAATGGTGAAGTTGTGGTTAATGAAGTAAATTATTCAACTGGTTATTAAAAAAACGAAGGTTCTGAGTAGAAGATATATTTGTACTCAGAGCTTTTTATTTTGGATATTAAAGATAATAAGTAAAAAAGTTATTATAAAACCACCTCTTAATGTCATAAATATGGTCTATTATCAGTAATACTAACAATCAAGATAATAACTAGTCGGAGGGATGAAGCGATATAGTCCAGCAGGGTCGAGACCTTGGCTCGAGCCGGTCCTCACAGCAGGACTATATCGCTTCATCCCGGAGACGGCATATTTAAAATATCAAATGACGACGCTTTCGAGACTAATTGCTGTTGAGAAATCACCAAGATGTATTAAAATTGAATCAGATACGTGAAAGGAAAAATAATGTCATCTGGTGATTGTTTTATAGGATTCATGCTTGTTTTCTTATTTTGGTTATTATTATTAATTATGGAAATAATTTTAAACATGAGAAACACGATTATAGAATTATCTTTCTTTTCTGATGAAAAACTAAATACTTTAGATAGTGATCTAAATAAAAAATTTGGTGTCCGCTTCCAAGCTCCGTTTGAATTATTGGAGTTTTTGCTAGTTGGATATATCGTTTATGCACTATTAACGGACTTGCGGTTCCAAGGAATCCAACTGGACCCAGCTTCATTAAATCAAATCATGTTCTTGTTCGTCATTGTTATAGCAGTGATGTTTGGGGACATGCTCTTGATTGCTAAAGATTTACATATTTATAAGTTCATCAAGAACTATGTAGCAGTAAGTAGAAAGAATTAGAGAGTGGGACAAAACGTGTTCGACTTTCGATTAAAACAAAAAAGACTAGCAATCCAAATTGGATTACTAGTCTTTTTTGAAATTAAATTCTATTCATCATCTTCAGAATTCTCTTTTAACCAACGGACAACGTCTTCTTTAGTATTGAGATATTGTACTGGTATATTTTTGATTGCTTGATTTAACTTGTCACTAGCTTCTTTTCTATCATTGGACTGTAAATTTTTTTCCAAACGAATCATATCCTTTAGCAATAGTTTATTTTCCATAATAGGTTCATCATAATTATCCACAAAGAAATCACGATCAATGCTAACAACTCGAAAGCCACATTTTTGATAAAGGTAGAGCTGTGCAAAACTGGTGCTGCCTGTTCCGATGGAAACTGTTCGATAATGATGCTGTTTTGACCAATCAAGAGCAAATAAAATTAATTTTTCACCCAATCCTTGGTTACGAGCTGTTTCATCCACAGCAATATTCACAATTTCCACAGTTTCAGGTCGCGTATCCAACAGTAACAACACGCCCAATAGCTCACTATTATCAACCAATTCAAATTGATAAGCTCGGTCAACGTAATCATTCACTATTTTTCGAGATGGATCTGCTTCTAAAAATAGTTTGAAATGTTTAGATGTAATTTGTTCAATAGGGCGGATCAACAAGTTATTCTCTGATTTGTCCATCGCCTTGAACCAAATACTTCGTTGTAGTTAATTCATTAGCACCCATAGGACCTCTGGCGTGCAATTTTTGGGTACTGATACCAATTTCAGCCCCGAAACCAAATTGTTGACCGTCAGTAAAACGAGTTGAAGCGTTGGTATAAACAACCGCAGCATCGATTTGTTTCATAAATTGGCGGCTAGCTGAGTAGTTTTCAGTAATGATTGATTCACTGTGCTTGGTGTTGTACTTGTTAATATGTTTAATGGCATCATCAATACCGTCGACAATTTTAATGGCAATGATGTAATCGTCATATTCAGTACCCCAGTCCTCGTCAGTAGCAGGGACGATATCAGGCACGATTGCTTTAGCTAAAGTGTCACCACGAACTTCGACGTTATTAGCGCGCAAAGCATTGTAAAGTTTTGGCAAAAATTGGTTAGCAATATCTTTGTGCAAGACAACTTTTTCAGCAGCGTTGCAGACAGAAGGACGTTGAACTTTAGCATTGATGATAATCTTCAATGCTTTTTGTAAATCAGCATCCTTATCAACATAAATGTGGCAGTTACCAGCACCAGTTTCGATAATCGGAACCTTAGCTTTGTCGACGACCATCTTGATAAATTTACCGCTACCACGAGGAATTAAAACGTCGATATAACCAGTTAATTCCATCATCTTTTGAGCCGTATCATGACTTACATCATCAATCAATTGAACTGCATCAGGGTTGATGCCAGAGTCTTTCAAAGCAGAACGTAACGTTTCTGACAAAATAATATTAGAGTTGATAGCTTCCTTACCACCACGCAAAATAACCGCATTACCAGCCTTAAAACAAAGACCAGCAGCATCGACAGTTACGTTAGGGCGAGCTTCATAAATCATTCCGATAACACCTAAAGGAACGCGCTCTTGCGTAATATCTAAGCCAGTGACAGTTTCCCAGCCACGGTCAACTTTTCCGATAGGGTCAGGTAAATCCATCACTTGACGTAAGCCATCAGACATATCATTGATACGATCCGGTGTTAACAAAAGCCGATCAACCATCGCATCTTTCATACCATTTTTCTTGGCGTTAGCGATATCTTCCTTGTTAGCTTCGATAATTTTACTAGTATTGAGCACCAAAGCATTTGCCATATTCAAAAGGGCATCATTTTTCTTTTTAGTACCAAGTTGTCCTAATTCAAAAGCAGCACTTTGAGCATTTTGACCCATTTTTTCGAGATCTGTCATTGTTGTTCACTCCTAAAACGCTTTCTATATGGTTCTAGTATACACAAAAAATATATAGTGGGGTTATTAACCTGTGTTCAAGTATAGAAGCCAAATTGAAAGTACGATATATTCTTTCGACATTGTGCTATATTGAATAAGTTTAAGTTATGTAACTTTAATATAATTAACTAAAGGTTGAAAGGTTCAAAACGTACTTTAGGTCTTGGTACTCTAGTCATCATTGATACAAAAGTTACCAAGTTAAACAATAATAGTCCAGTTTATTTACTCTTAATCCAAAACAAAGAATAAACTAGCCGGAAGAAGCAGGAATTTAGGTCGCTGTGAAGGTGGCGTTAGCACTTTAGTGCTTACACCACGGGACGAGTTTTGAAATTCGCGTACTTTGCGAAGTTCAAAATCGAGATTGGAGACCGTTCTTTGGCTCCAATCGGTCCCCACAGCGACCTAAATTTCTTGCTTCTGGAGGCGGCCTATCACCATCTCCACAGCATATTTAACTTTCAACCTTCAGTTTAAAGAGCAAAAAGAGATAGTGAACGGCTGTATTCACTATCTCTTTTAACGTCTAAGTAATTTTGATTTTTAATTTATCGTTGATTAATACGTTGCCGTCAACGTAATGCTAATCTAGCATTATTTTGTGTTGCCGTCAACATAAATGACTACTTATTCAAATTTTTCGTAATGTGATCAATCATTTCAATAAACAAGCGTTGTTCTTCAGTACTCAATCCTGATGTAGCTGCTCGTTCAGAAGTGACGCAGATTTTTTCAACCTGTGTAGCCAAATCACGTCCGTGTTTAGTCAGACTGACTAGTGTAACGCGTTTGTCTTCAGTTGATTTTTCAGTTTGAACAAGGTCGACACTGACCATACGACGAACTGATTTGGCAATAGTGGAATGATCGACACATAGTTCCGTAACAAGTTTATTTTGGGAAACTTGGCCGTGCTTTAACAGTGTCAGTAAAATCAAATCCTGACCAGGGTAGAGTCCCAATGGACGCATTTTTTTAGTAACTTGATTCTTGTAACTCGTTATTAGGTTAATAATGGCTTTTTCAATTGGAAATTGTGAATTCATTATTGACCTCCTAATCGTTAATTATTCACGTGCAGTAGAAAAGAGGGTTCCCACAGGATCGCCTGATAAAATATTGAAGATAATATCAGGATCTTTCCCATTAGTTAAAACCATTTGCTGATTATGCTTTAAAATTCGCTCAGCGGCTTTTAATTTAGTTGTCATACCACCAGTACCATATTTAGTTCCGTGACCTCCAGCGGCTGCAATAATGGCAGGACTGATTGTATCAATGTGAGAAACTAGATGAGCATCAGGCACTTTCAAAGGATTGGCAGAATAAAAACCATCAATATCGGATAACATAATCAATAAATCAGCATCGACTAAGTTAGTTACGATAGCTGAAAGTTGGTCGTTATCACCAAACTTAGTGTGATGGTCCAATTCGGAAACGGTCACCGTATCATTTTCGTTGACGATTGGAATAGCATTGTCCATTGAGAGTAACTCTTGGAAACTATTCATCACATTAGTATGACTTTCCGGATAATCGATTATATCACGAGTGATCAACATTTGGGCAACTGACATACCGTATTCGTGGAAAGCTTCATTATAAATTTGCATAAGTTCAGCTTGGCCAACAGCTGCAACGGCTTGTTGCTTTGAAATTTTTACCGGACGACGGTCGATTCCTAAGACACCCATACCAACGCCAATAGCACCGGATGAAACCAGGACAACATCTTTACCATCCTTTTTAAGGCTACTCAATACTTTAGCGAGTTTCTTGATAACATTTAAATTAATTTTGCTATTTTGACGAATCAAAGTGCTGGTACCGATTTTGACAACGATTCGATCAGCATAGATCTGACGCTTATTTTGCATTTTTTATTCCTCATAAGTAGTTTTAAACTAGTAATTAATTTCCATAACTATTACGATAGAACAATAGGAAGAATAAGAAAAGGGTGTATTTCATGTATAAAATATTAATCATGCTTCATGACGGTGACGACTATATCCGAATGAACAAAGTTTACATCGAAAGTATGCCAGTCGCTGGGCAATATATTATCCACTCTGACGGATTACCATACTACGTTGAGGAAGTTACAACCTTTGTTGGATATGTTAGTAGCAAGGGTGCAATTGCGATTGTGGTCGTTCATCCAGCTCCAAAAGATGAAGCAGTCAACGATTTGTATGGTGTGGATATTGTGCAAGATCTTGATGATCCAGAATATAATAAAAAAGATAAATAGATGTTTAAACATATGCTATTTTTCAGTTCAAAATAAGTAAATAAACTTTAAAATATATGATAGTTATAAACCAACTCAACGATATATCATGATGGTGGGTTGGATAGCTATGAGGACAAAACAACTCAACTCCCTTTGATGATTGTTTTGCCCTTTTTTTATCCCTTTTAATGCCGCTTGCGGGTTCGAGTGATGGAGTCCTGCTGTGGGACCGCCCCGAGCCAAGATCTCGGAGCTCGATTTTGAACTTCGCAAAGTACGCGAATTTCAAAATACGTCCTGTGGAGTAAGTGCTAAAGCACTAACACCACTATCACTGCCGGACTCCATCACTCGAACCCTTCAGCTAGGGTATTAAAAGATGCTGTTGTTTAAGTTATATAGTGGTTGATTTAGTGGAAGAATTAAAGATTTTCAATATTTTGTTGTAATAAGAAATTATTATCAAATTACCTAAAATAAAAAGATTAAGTTCAAAGCGATTTTTCTCATTTTTTATTTAAATTGTTTTTATTCGAAATAATTTAGATCAGTGAACATTGAAAATATAATAGTTTTACCAGATATTTAGCCGGAAGGAGTTTGGATGGGTTGACACCAGCAGTGAAAATTATGTTAGGACTTTAGTCCTTACATAATGGACGTATTTTGAGATTCGCGGGTCTTGCGGAGCTCAAAATCGAGGCTCGAGACCGTACTTTGGCTCGAACAGGTCCCACAGCAGGAGTCACCCATCCAAACTCCTGGAGGCGGCATTTTAAAAAAGACAAAAAAAATAAAGGCCTACCACTAGCCTTTATTTTTGCGAGAAATTAAAATCAGAGCCTACCACTAACTCCGATTCCTAAGCAGTTGAGAAGGAGTACTACTTTTCAAAAAGGATAACAATGAAAATATTGTTAGGTTTATACATCTCGCTTATATAACCAAATTAATTATAAGTCCAATATAAAAACATTTCTACAATTAAGGAAATATATTTTGATTAAAATAGCAATATATTAAAACAATTCACTTAATGGCATGCATTATTTTGTTGAGTTTGTGAAATCCACTGACACAAATTAGTTATCATGTCATAATCTAGATATTGAGAATCTGTTGATTTCATATGAAATATTCAAAATAGTATAAGTATTTTATATAAAGTTGAAAGCATACGCCGATAAATATGAGGCATAATGATGACAATAAATGAGAAGAATTGCATATGGGTTTCTAAGGTATTTTGATAGAAGGGTGGTAACATTTTGAAACAAGTTAAGGTTTCCAATGTTGAACGAGATAATTTTATTCGTTCCATTGAAGAGTCTGTTGGATCCTTCAATTTAGGTTCAGAAGGTTCGTTGATAGACTTGGTGTTTAAACAACTTAAACAATTTGAGTATAACGATAACCTTGAGGTTGAGTTGATTAATTTTCGACGTGAATTAATTAAATATGATATGGATACAGGTCATCGCCACAGTCGCGATGTTGAGGAACTGTTATTTAAAATTAAAAATCGTAATTTACCATATATTTAATATAATGTAGGAATATTTAATTATTCCTGCATTTTTTTATTTTTAAGATGATATTATGATTTTGAGGTGATTAAATGACAAAAATTTATCAACAAATGATTCAAGATGTTCCTATTTTAGAAGTTACACCTGAAGAACCATTTCACAAACAATTGCCGTTAGTCATTTTTTATCACGGCTGGCGCTCTAGTAAAGAACTAGTTTTGACCCAAGCTCGAAAATTAGCACAAAAAAATATCCGAGTTGTCTTACCCGATGCTATGAATCATGGGCAAAGAATCACAGATATTTCGTCAATTCCATCATTTACTTTTTGGAATAGCATTCAAGGAAATTTATCCGAATTTTCTTTGATCAGAGATTATTACAAGGATAAGGATTTGATCAAAGATGGAAAAATTGGAGTTGGCGGTTACTCTATGGGTGGCATGACGACTGGTGCTTTGTTGACAGCTCATCCGGAAATCACTGCAGCCGCCATTATTATGGGGACACCTGATTTAGCTTTGTATGCCAAGTTAGTTCGTCAAGATGCCAAACGTCGGGGAATTTATGTGCCTGAAGATTTAGAAAAGTTGACTGGCTGGATCAATGATTATGATTTGAGTCAGCATCCGGAAAAAATCAATCATCGTCCACTGTTATTTTGGCATGGTACTAATGACTATCGGATTCCTTATCGGCAATCGAAAGACTTCTTTGATCGAGTTCATGGTGAAAGTTATGCTGACCAAGTGGCTTTTATTACTGGTTATAAAGCAGGACATTTAGTTGAAACACGATTGATGGATAAGGTGGCTAATTTCTTCGAGTATTATTTAGAGTAGGTGGGAGTGCCGCAGGCAGGAGCAATAATTTTTTTGCTGCTGTGGGGACCGACTGGAGCCAAGGTCTCCAGTCTCGATTTTGAGCCTTGCAAAAACCGCAAGTCTCAAAACTCGTCCCGTGGTGTAAAGGCTAAAGCCTTAACGCCACCTGCACTGCTGCAAAAAATTATTGCTCCTGCCTGCTAGTTGGTTGGTTATATGATGGTTATTGTTTTAAATCTTTTTGATATAAACCCAAAATGGAATAAGACTATTACAGTTAAAAAGCTCCTATTAAAAAATAATTGAATTTTTTAATAGGAGCTTTTACTATAGAGCCATTATTATTTTGCTGCTTTAAATAAGATAAATAAATTAATCAAACCAAGGATAACTAAAACGATAAAAGCATGTTGTGTCCCGATGGCTGTTGCTGTGGCGGTGCTTAGATGAGTGTTGCTTTGACTTTGGGCGATAATGGCTGCCACGATTGAGGTTCCGGTTGCTCCGGCGAACTGTTGTAATGTGGTTAAAACGGCATTTCCGTCGGCTTGATTTTTATCTGATAAGTATTTCAATCCGTTGGTCATAATATTTCCGGATGATAATCCCATACCAAACATGTAGAGGATATATGTCCAGATGATCATGTTGTTGGTCAAATGCATGCTGAAAATGGCGAATAGGATTAGGGAAATATCAGCACAAGTTACACCGAATAAAATTGGTCGTCTTGCACCTAGTTCGTCAAGAATTTTACCACCTAGTGGCGCTAGAATGGCACCAACGACACCGGCTGGGAAGACTGCTAAACCGGCGATGGTTGCTGAACCATGATTTACTAGTTGAATATAATTTGGCAAAATAAAGGCAAATCCTAGGGATAAAATTTGGAAAATAAAGAAACTTAGGACATGACTGCTGAAGTGAATGTTTTTCAAAACGTTTAAATTAATAATTGGTTCATCAATTTTGGTTGAGCGCATAACGAAACTGACTAAACCGATAATTCCAATCAAAAAGGCGAGGATAACAATTAGATTGGGATTGCTCATATTACTGAATCCAAAAATTAAACCGGAAAAGGTTAATATCAAACTGATTAAACTGAGAAAATCAAACTTGGTTTTCTGAATCGGGCTTTTTTGGTGAATATTTTTAATACCTAGGAAAAATGAAATAATTAAAATTGGTAATAAAATGACGAAAATATAACGCCAACCGAATGAATTAATTACTAGACCACCGAATGTTGGTCCGATGGCTGGAGCAACGGCAGTAATTAAAGTACCAATTCCCATCATGAAACCAATTTTTGATTCAGGTACATTTTCTAAAATAATGTTGAACATTAGTGGCAAGGCGATACCTGTTCCTAAACCTTGGATAACTCGTCCCAATAGTAGAATTGGAAAAGTCGGTGCAATGGCATCAACAATAACACCACAGATGAAAAATAAGTTAGCAAAAATAAAAAGTGCTTTAGTTTTGAAATTCTTTTTGAAAAATGATGATAGGGGAACAACGATAGCAACGATTAACAAATAGATTGTTGTCATCCATTGAACGGTTGAAGTAGTTACGTTGAACTCTTTCATCAAGGTGGGGAATGAAATATTCATGGATGTTTCGACGATTACCCCACAAAAGGACATTAATCCTGTGGCTATGACAGCTAGCAGAACGCGCACAGGAATCTTTTCTGATTTTGGCATTAAATGTTATCTCCATTGGTATAGAATTTAAGAATTTTTTCAAAAGTCGCAATTTCGTCTTTAGAAAAGTTTTCTTCGAGTATTTCTTGTTGGCGTTTCATAAATTGATTGATATCTGTTTCTAAACTATGCGACTTTTCAGTCAGATAAACTGATTTTTGGCGTGCATCAGATTTGGCAGATTGTCGCCGAATTAAGTCTCTTTTCTCCATTCTTTGAAGTAGAACGGTGGCAGTTGAACGTTGAATAAAGAATTCTTTTTCAATATCACGTTGCAATATTTCTTGGTCACCTTGGCGACTTAAATAGTCGATAATGGACATTTGCATCCAAGTCATATCATATTTACGGGCGAAGAGATCAAAGCCTTTAGTGATTTGATTTGCGGCGACCTTTAACAGTCGATTTGTGTATTTTTTTGACATACTGAACCTCAACTTTTATACAAATCGTTAGTTGACTAACGTTTTGTTATCATACACCATTTTTTTGTAAATTCAAAGAGTTTATGAGGTTTTAGAAGAATGGTATTCAAAAAGGACCAGATAAATTTTTCTGGTCCCTTTAAGTGGGTGTAAATATTCGTTTTTGAACTGAATTTATTAGATTATAAAGTTTAAAAGATTCAAAACATACTTTAAGTCTTGGTAATCAAAATTAACCAATCTAAACAGTAATACTCCAATTTAAAGAATAAACTAGCCGGAAGAAACAAGAATTTAGATCGCTGTGAAAGTGGCGTTATGGCTTTAGCCATTACACCACGGGACGAGTTTTGAAATTCGCGTACTTTTCGAAGTTCAAAATCGAGATTGAAGACCGTTTTTTGACTTCAATCGGTCCCCACAGCGACCTAAATTTCTTGTTTCTGTAGGCGGCCTATTATCATTCTTCCATATTTAACTTTTAGTTTTAAATAACCCGATATTGTAAGTTTAACAACCGATTTCTCAAGATTTTGCCATTAGTTGATTTAGGAAATTTATCAATCAGTCGGAATTCGGTCGGAACTTGATAATCAATTAGATTATGTTTCCCAAATTCATTTAAACTTTCGCTAGTTAAAAAGGCGTTATCCTGTGTCGTCAAATAAGCAATGGGAACTTCCTTACCATCTTGATCATCAATGCCAACGACACAAATATCAATGATTCCGTTGATACTGTGATAAATATTTTCAACTTCTTCGGGATAAATGATTTCATTATGTGAATGAATCAAGTCGGCTTGACGTCCCTTGATATAGAGAAAGTTGTCGTCATCTAAGTAACCAACATCGCCTGTTTTGAAAAAGCCATCTTCAGTGAATCTTTGTTGATATAGTTCATGATTATTAAGATAGCCAACAGCGACGGTTGGTGATTTAACTTCGATGTTACCGATATTATCTTGGTTGATATTAGTGATCCGAATTTGCGTAGTGAAGAATGGTTGTCCGCAAGAACCAGTTTTAATTTCGGCGTCATTGAAGTTCAATGCTGAAATATTAGAAGTGGTTTCGGTCATGCCGTAAGATTGTAAAACCGGAATATCGAGCATATTGCAGCGCAACAAAGTCCAATTGTCGATTTGACCCGTTCCTAAGAAAATACATCTGAATTTATCGTTATAACGCTCACCTTTAGGCAAAGCATTCAATAATTCACGTAATCTTGTCGGAGTTAGAGAAATAATCGTAGCGTGTTCGTTGATTAAAACTTTATTGATGTGATCAATATCGAAACCGTCAATCAAATAGACACCGATACCATAGATTAATGAACGCATGATAATAATAAAACCAGGCACGTTGAAAAGTGGCAATGACAATACCCAAGCGTCTTGTTTATTAATACCAAGGTTCAAAGCTGTACCAATGGCAGAGTAAAAGTAGTTTCCATACGTTAACATAACGCCTGTATCATGTTTGTCAGCGTTAGGAGTATAGAAAATAGCCGATACATCTTGTTCATTAAATTCAGTTAACGGTTGATAACTGTAATTCTTTTTCAGACTCAAAATATCGGACATCATCGTTTTAGACCAAACTATTTGATCGAGTTCAGTTTTATTAACAGAATCACTAATTAAGATTGTTTTGGGTTGGCAATCGTTTATTTGATAGCGCAAAGTTTCTTGAGGTAGTTCGGTATCAAGGAAAATAGTTCGTGCTCCCAACTGTTGAAGTGCTAAAATGGCAACGTAGCCATTAAAACAATTATCAGAAAATAAAGCGACGGGGTCATTTTGGCGAATACCGCTGGCAAATAATTTACTAGCAAATAGCTGAACTGTCGAATTGAGTTCACTGAAAGTAAAATCCGCGTGTTCAAGAATCAATGCGATTTTATCTGGATCGAGTTTTGCACGTTTGACTAACCAATTTTCCAAAATATGACCTCTTTTCGTTTAGAAATTTGATACGATTGAAATACTATATATGATTGTAAAACATAATTTGAGTGAATTTTTACTAATTATTGAAAAAAACTGAGGTATGAAATGAGTTTATTAAGCGATATGGGAATAGAAGTTGTCGAAAAGGGCAAACACAAGGTTGTTTTGGAAATGGAGTTAACACCAGAACATCTTGAAATGGAAAAAAACAAAGTTGGCAGTATTAATGCAATGCTTTCGGAAACAGCTGCCAGTATCGGAGCCAATTTGAATCTTGAACAAGACGATTCTGCTGCTATCACAGGTGTGAATGTTCACAACTTGAATTCATTTAAGCTGGGCAAGTTAGTGGTTGAAGCTATTTCAGTTCGTAACGGGGAAAACGTTCAAACTTGGCAGGCCACTACTCATTTTGATAAGAGTGCAATTGCTAACGGTTTGAGTATCGTAATGTTAAAAAAAATCCAGATCTAGCCACGGTAGATTCTGGAGTTAATAATTTCGAAGAAGGCTAAGATGATTAAGCTTAATCCGAATAATTGATAAATAAAAATAATTGTTTTTGAAGGGTTCAGGATAAACACAATACCTGCCAGCATCAAAAGTGCTGAATAAAAGTAGTCCAGGTATGGTGTTACCGGAACCCTTTTTGTCATCTCATGAGAATCACGATATTGGTTGATACCGTTGACTAGAAGGATAATACCCAAAACTGGTGGCACAAGCGGAACTAGCAAACGGGCAAAGAGCAGGACAGCTAAAGCCAAAAATAATTCCCCAACACCTAGACCGACCGCAATATTATTTTCCCCGGTTGTTCGTCGAATACTAAGCCCATCGAAAATTGATAGAATCCCATAAATAGCAATGTAACTAGATACAATATAAATAACGATGTCAAAACTTTTAATCGGTTCAATGACAATCAAAATACCTGCAACAAGCAGGAAGATAAAACGTAACCAACGGTAAAGTTGGAATTGTCTAACCATTTTTTAACTCCCCCAATAATAACTTTGTGTTTGCCGTCTCCAGAACCGAGAAAAGCTTAAACTGGCTGTGCGGACCGGATCGAGCCAAGGTCTCGCTCCTCGGTTTGAAGCCTTGCAAGCAAGTCTCCAAACACGCCCGGTGCTGTAAGGCCGAAAAAAGCACTCGACCTAACACCACTTTCACTGCCAGTTAAGCTTTCTCGGTTCTTCCGACTATTTTATTTTATGAATTCATTTTTCTATAACTTGATATGTATCTAATGATTAAAAGGTTCTAAATAGTCTTTAAGTATCGATACTCTAATAATTCAGAAAATTAAAAAGCAACAAATAAACTAGCCGGAAGGAACAAGAATTTAGGTCGCTGTGCAGGTGGCGTTATGGCTTCAGCCATTACACCACGGGACGAGTTTTGAAACTCGCGGTTTATGCGAGGTTCAAAATCGAGATTCGAGACCGTTCTTTGGCTCGAATCGGTCCCCATAGCGACCTAAATTACTTGTTCCTGGAGGCGGCATTCCCAAAAACAAACACAATTTGTTAACTTATAAATACATAATACCAGAAATGTCTTAAAATAAAATCACTGTTAGAAAAATATTTCACAATCTTTCAAACTGGATTATATAATATGACACTATATCAATGCTGGAGCAAATTTCTTTTATTGTGAAAATATTGTGGTACGTTATATATGATGTTAAAAGATATCGCTTTCTTTAGCGGTAAATTTAAATAACGATGTGTTAGGAGACTGGTATTATGGCTGTTCGTGCATCTGATAAAATGGTTGATGTTTTAGCAAAGTGGGGTGTAGATAATATCTATGGTCTGCCAGGGGATTCGGTTGATACGACGATTGATGCGTTATATCGTGCTCAAGATAAAATTACGTTTACGCATGTTTTGCATGAAGAGGTAGCGGCATTGTCTGCCGCAGCACATGCTAAATTAACGGGTAGATTAGGCGTCTGCTTGTCGATTGGTGGTCCGGGAGCGATTCACTTGTTGAATGGACTTTACGATGCCAAGATGGATCACGTACCAGTGTTGGCAATTCTGGGACAAGTACAATCAAAATTGCTCAATACGGACTTTTTCCAAGAAGTTGATACACATGTCTTGTTTGATGATGTAGCTGTTTACAACAAAATAATTATGGACCCACAATCGTTACCACGGATTATGGATGAAGCTATCAGAACGGCTATTTCGAAAAAAGGTGTAGCTGTCTTGACGATTCCAGATGATATTCCTGATCACATGATTAAAGATAATTTCACACCAAATGTCGATAATTTTCAAATGGAAAACTATAAGGTCGACGACAACCAAATCAAGCATGCTTTGGAACTAATCAAAATCCACTCCAATCCGATTGTTTTAGCTGGTGTTGGTATCAAGCATGCTAAAAAAGAAATGAAGGAATTTATTGAGAAGTATAAAATTCCAATTATTTTAACAATGCCTGCCAAAGGATTAGTTGATGATGATCATCCATATAATTTAGGACAGCTTGGTAAATTGGGGACGAAACCTTCGTTTGAAATGATGCAAAAAGCTGATTTAGTCATCATGGTTGGGACAGATTATCCATATGCACCTTATTTGAATAAGAAAGTCGATGCTATCCAAATTGATGTTAACGCTGATCGATTAGGCAAACGTCGACATGTCAACCTTGCTATTCAAGCCGATGCTAAGGAAGCCTTGGCGCGTCTCAATGAATTAGGTGAAACTGTTAGCGAACGGCCTTATTTGGATGAAGCAATTAGTAAAATTGGACAATGGCGCAGTTGGATGCATGATGTTTATTCTAAGAAGCACCAAGGTGTCTTACCATCATTGATGTTCCACAATCTTAGTCAAAGCGCTCCTAGTGATACGATTTGGTCAATTGATGTCGGAACTTCAACAGCCTTTGGCGCACGTTTTCTAACAGCTAAATCCAGTCAAGATTACACAATTTCGGCATGGTTAGGAACAATGGGCTGTGCATTACCAGGTGCCATTGCTGCTAAAAAAGATTTCCCAGACCGTCCCGTTTATGCTGTAGCAGGTGATGGGGCCACAGCCATGGTCATGCAAGATTTTGCCACGGCCGTCAGATATAATTTGCCAATGTTGTATGTTGTTTTGAATAATAAATTATTGGCGTTTATCGAATATGAGCAACAATCAGCTGGCCAACAAAATTACGGTATTAGTTTGCCAGAAATAGATTTTGCTAAAGTAGCTGAAGCTTGCGGTGGAATTGGCGAACGAATCACAACTGATGAAGAATTCTCAGCAGCTATTAAGAAATACCGTCATCCTGAAAAGCCAGTATTGTTGGACGTGGCAGTGACAGATGAAGCTCCATTGCCAGGGAAAATTATGATGGACGAAGCTAAAGGATATGCTAAATTTGGCTTTGATCATTTAGTCGATAAGAAGTCATTACCAGAGTTACCACCAATGAAAGAAATTCTACGTTCATTCTTATAGAATATTTATTATGATCATAATAGGAAATTATTAAGAAATATGATATAAATAATACTTAACGAAAAAGAACACCTCATAAAGAAGTGTTCTTTTTTAATGGAATTGATTATATTTTCTGATAGTGTTTTTCGTATAAAAATTAGTTAAGTTAAAATCCCTAAAATAAAAGAGTAAACCTAGCCGGAGGGGGAGAAGATAGAGCCAGCAGGAGGGTACTGTTAGGACTGCGAAGCAGTTCTTACAGTACGGGACGAATTTTGAGACTTGCGAACTGTGCAAGGCTCAAAATCGAGCTCCGAGACCTTGGCTCGGAGCGGTCCCCACAGCGGCTCTATCTTTCTCCCCCTCCGGCGGCACTTTACAAGGGACTGAATTCCTTTATAACATACTCACTAGGGAATGATTTATTTTTATTTAAATACTTTTGATACCGAGTTTTATTATTAATCTCGTTATAAGCATCTTCGAGTTGTGACATCGTATATTTTTGTGTCAACTCGTCGGCAGATATTTTGTAGAAATTGGACATGTATTCTAACAACTTTTTTTCATCGTTAATCATGATAAAAGCCTCCGACATCATAATAATTCCGGAGTTCATTATTAGCAACTCTTCATAAATTAAAATATCTTTAATTTTTCTTTAACCTGAAGATACCGTCATGACGCCTCGTAAACCTGTTTACCCTTAATTGTGTAGGATTTAACTTTCATAAAAATCTTGCAACTAAATTAAAAAACCATTAAAATGGCAATATTTCAATAATAAAAATTTAGGGGGTGTTATTATGACGACGCAAAATATAGATCATGATCACGAGGTGGACCACCGCTTGATTAAGAACGAAAATAAGTACTATGCACAAGCTTCACGAATCAATTACTACGATTTGGTCATAGAATCAGCACACGATGCAACTTTGATCGATGCTGATGGAAATGAGTACATTGACTTGTTAGCCAGTGCATCAGCTATCAACGTTGGTCATACGAATGAAAAGGTTGTTAAAGCTATCCAAGAGCAGGCCGAAAAACTGATTCATTACACACCTGCCTATTTCCATCATCGTCCAGCTCAAGAATTGGCCGAACGTTTGGCTAAATTGGTGCCAGGTAGTCCGAAGAAGGTTGTTTTTTCCAATTCTGGTTCAGAGGCCAATGATGCTATCATCAAGTTTTCTCGAGCATATACTGGACGCCAATATATCGTTTCATATATGGATGCGTATCATGGCTCGACTTACGGTTCCATGGCGCTATCTGGAGTTAGTTTGAACATGACTCGTAAAATGGGTCCGTTGATGCCGGGAGTTGTTCATGTGCCATATCCTGATTTATATCGACGATATCCTAACGAAACAGAACATGATGTGGCGTTACGTTATTTTGAAAGTTTTAAGGAACCATTTGAAAGTTATTTGCCAGCTGATGAGGTTGCTTGTGTTTTGATCGAACCTATTCAAGGGGATGGCGGAATTCGTAAAGCACCTGAGGAATATATGCAGCTAGTTTATGAATTTTGTCATGAACACGGAATCCTTTTTGCCGTTGATGAGGTTAATCAAGGCATGGGACGAACTGGTAAAATGTGGAGCTATCAACAATTTCAGGGCATCGAACCCGACTTGATGTCTGTTGGAAAATCGCTAGCTTCTGGAATGCCTTTGTCGGCTACGATTGGGAAAAAAGAAATTATGGAAAGTTTAGATTCACCAGCTCATGTATTTACAACTGCTGGTAATCCCGTCTGTTGTGCCGCTGCTTTAGCCACATTGGATGTACTGGACGAGGAAAATCTTTTTGAAAGATCGATAACAGAAGGTGCCTACGCTGAACAAAGATTTCAAGAGATGCAAAAGCATTACCAAGAAATTGGCGATGTAAGAATGTATGGCCTTGACGGCGGAATTGAACTAGTCAAAGACCGTGAATCAAAAGAACCTAATCCTGATTTTGCTAACAAAGTGATTTATTATGCATTTCAACACGGAGTGGTTATGATTACACTAAAGGGCAATATTCTTAGATTTCAACCACCACTAGTCATTAGCCGTGAAGAATTGGACGAAGCGCTCGACGTTTTGGATAACGCTTTTGCCGCAGCAGAAAATAATCAAGTAATTATTCCAAGTAATGAGAAAATTGGTTGGTAAAAAGGGAGAGAATTTTTTTATGAGTGATTTTTTTAAACGTTTGACCTTAAAAGAAGATCCGAGTATATACGAGGATAAAGATTCACATTTAGTTCGAGTTTTAACAGTTAAGGATTTCTTGGCATTAGGTGTTGGGACAATTGTTTCCACATCAATCTTTACATTGCCAGGTGTCGTTGCCGCTGAACATACTGGTCCATCAGTTGTCTTTTCATTTATCGGTGCCGCAATTGTGGCTGGCTTAGTTGCTTTTGCCTATGCTGAAATGGCTGCTGCTATGCCGTTTGCTGGTTCGGCGTATTCATGGATCAATGTTATGTTTGGTGAATTTTTCGGCTGGGTCGCAGGTTGGGCCTTGTTAGCTGAGTATTTCATCGCGTTAGCCTTCGTTGGATCGGGGTTATCCGCCAACTTCAGGGGGCTGTTGGAGCCGATTGGGATTCATTTCCCGAATGCCATTGCTAATACTTTTGGCAGTAATGGTGGAGTCGTTGATTTGGTTGCTGTCTTGGTAATCGCGGCTGTTGCGTGGCTGATTTCCCATGGTGCCGGTGGTGCCGCTAAAGTGGAAAATGTTTTGGTTATTTTAAAAGTGTTAGCTGTTCTAACTTTTATCGTGGTTGGATTGACTGCCATTCACGTTGAGAATTATTTCCCATTTATTCCTAAATATCGTGTTAATCCCGATGGGACAGCCTTTGGTGGTTGGCAAGGAATTTATGCAGGTGTTTCAATGATTTTCCTATCATATATCGGATTCGATTCAATTGCTGCTAATTCAGCTGAAGCTAAAGATCCTGGGAAAACGATGCCGCGTGGTATTTTAGGCTCATTGTTGATTGCTGTTGTCTTGTTCGTTGCCGTTGCACTTGTTTTAGTTGGAATGTTTAAATATTCATCATATGCAAATAATGCTGAACCTGTTGGCTGGGCCTTGAGACATGCGGGTCATCCTATTATTGCTAGTGTGATTCAGGCAATCGCCGTTATCGGGATGTTCACGGCTTTAATCGGAATGATGTTAGCTGGTTCACGACTAGTTTATTCATTTGGACGTGATGGAATGTTGCCTAGTTGGTTAGGAAAATTGAATAACAAAAATCTTCCCAATCATGCCTTACTGGTAAT
This sequence comes from Companilactobacillus nantensis DSM 16982, assembly GCF_001435815.1. Classification (GTDB taxonomy): domain Bacteria; phylum Bacillota; class Bacilli; order Lactobacillales; family Lactobacillaceae; genus Companilactobacillus; species Companilactobacillus nantensis. The sequence goes on from NZ_AZFV01000010.1 coordinate 92,287, forward strand.
TTCTATTGTCGCTATCGTTATCGGAGCCTTTTGTCCATTCGCATTCTTAGCACAATTGATTTCAGCAGGTACCTTGATTGCATTTATGTTCGTTTCCTTAGGGATTTATCCATTGAGACGTCGAGAAGGTAAAGATATTGCTATGCCAGACTTCAAAGTGCCATTGTATCCAGTCTTACCAGCACTTGGTTTTATCGGATCACTAATTATTTTCTGGGGACTTGATATCGAAGCTAAGACATACGCTGGTATTTGGTTCGCTATTGGCTTAGTTGTTTACTTTGGTTATGGAATGCATCATTCAACGTTAGGTAAAAAAGCTGATGCAGAGAAGAAAAATAAATAATAGTTTCAAACAAAGCAGGCTGGTTTGAGCCTGCTTTTTTGATACACTTTAGTTCAAGATAAAACTAATAAGAGGATTGATTATGGCTAATACACGAATTTTTCAGATGACATTTAGTAGTATTTATCCAATGTATATGCAAAAAGTGGAACGAAAAGGGCAGCCTAAAGAGAATGTTGATACGGTGATTTGTTGGCTGACCGGTTATGATAAGGCTGGTTTGGACAGGCAAATTACTGAGGAAACTACTTTGACTGAATTTTTTGAACAAGCGCCACAGATGAATCCCAATGTTTCGCTCATAACTGGTGCGATTTGTGGTGTTAGGGTGGAAAATATTGATGATCCTTTGATGCAGAAAATTCGTTATATGGATAAATTAGTTGATGAAGTTGCCAAGGGTAAGGCGATGGAGAAGATTTTACGGAAATAGAACGCAAAAAAAAGAGCCTGCAGGAAAATTCTGGTCTCTTTTTTGAGTATATGGAAATTCATATTAAAACTGGCTTGTTTTTGTCTAAAAAATGAATCTGGATACAAAAAAAGCCCCCATATGTGGACGGATATGGGAGCATCTATGTTTTCCTCTATGTTGTCAGCTGACTTGTAAGGAGAAAACTAACCGAAGAAATCCGATAATATTGAAGGAAAACAAGTATTATCTACTTGCACTCGCATCCGGACAAATGCGAGACCTAAGTATATCATGAGTATGTCAAGATATAAACTCAAAATTCAATCGAATTTGTTTTACAATTTGTATAAAAAGTATTATTTATTTCTAAAAGTCAATGATATCAACTCTTATCGGTGAAAAGATAATGCCAATTTAGAAAATAGTAAAAAATTATGAGTATTTAATGTGTCACTTTTTCAGATTAGAACTATAATGGTCTTGTAACAAAGGAGGTTGTTGAATTATGGCAGAAGTAGATCCATCAAAGATGGCTGATGCAGCCATTGCAAAAGAACCAGAAGTATTAAACCTAAAGATGAGTGAGGCTTTCGACTGGAGCGATGATGATACAGTTGTTCGTGACGCAATCTGGGATTATTTCATGGAGAACAACAATCACGATACAGTTAAGACAGAAGAAGCTGAAAAACCATTCCTTGATATGAAGGATGAAGAAGTACGCGATTTTGTTGAAAAAAACCTTAAAAAATAAATCTTTAATTTTCCTTTAGACTTCGAGATGCGATGTCTAAAGGATTTTTTTTATGCACTTTTTTAAAATAATTTGATATAACATGAGGTTATTTTGGGGATGGTAATAGGCCGTCTCCAGAAGCAAGAAATTTAGGTCGCTGTGGGGACCGATTGAAGCCAAAAAGCGGTCTTCAATCTCGATTTTGAACTTCGCAAAGTTCGCGAAGTTCAAAACTCGTCCCGTGGTGTAAGGACTAAAGTCCTAACGCTACCTTCACAGCGACCTAAATTCTTGCTTCTTCCGACTAGTTTATTCTTTGATTTGGGTTGTAAATAAATTGGAGTATTGTGGTTTATGTTTACTTTTGCATAAATGATGACTATAGTATCAAGGCTTAAAGTATATTTTGAATCTTTCAGCATTTAGTAAGTGATTAAAATAAATACAAAAGACCATACCAATAAAGGCATGATCTTTTATTTTTCCTTAGAATCTTTATAAACCATAGTCACCACGTCATCGACAACACTAAATAGGAAGTCCATGACTCGTTTTTTAAATGCGTTACTAGCAATAAAGTTGGTGGATTGATGAACAATAAATTCCGTAACGACTTTTGGTGCATGAATTCTCGAAATTTTCTTCATATTATCTCATCCTCCGACGTAATTTTTTGAACATCTTCTTGAGAAAACGATTGGGAGTCTCGTTTGCCAAATGGTCGTATGCTAAATAGTGCAGTTGCCGTTTAGAAAGCGATGGATCTTCAGCCAACTTCAATTCAAGATAGCCGTATAGTTCTTGGGGTTTGAGTTTGGTATTCTTGGTAAATTTATCCATTCGTTGATCAACTTCATGTTCAATCGCTTCATGGATATTGCCATAAGACAAACCATTGGGCAAAATTTTCCTATGGTCGTGTAGTTCATGTTCGACATGTAATTTTAAATTAAGTTTCGTTTCGTCATTAAAATCATCGATTTTTTGCGTTACGTCAGATAATTTTTTGTCATGAGTCAAATCATTCACCCCTCGCATCTTGCTATCTACAATTATAGTCGCAATTATGGGGGATGCCAAAAATGTGCATTAAAAAAGCCTCCTGTGCCAGGAGGCTTTCTTCTATATTAGGGAGGAAGGTTATATTAGTTTGTTTATATATATTTCGCATATATTAGTAAATTATCATTCTTGTTTACCAATTACTATATTAGATGATAAATGTGAAGAAAATGTGAAATACGGAAATATAATTTTCGAATCCCTAATTATTGTGTAACTGATGTAGCAAATTCAGGCTCGCTTGTAACGTTGTTTTGAGCATCAGCTTGATTTAATTGCATGTTTGAACTTTGTGTCCATTCATTAGTCGAAACTTGATAGAAAGTGTGACCATATTTATTTTGAACCATTTGACCAACTTTCCATTGTGAACCATCTTGGAGTTGACGACCGGAAAATGAATCCATTGACGTATCATAGACATCTGCTGGACCATTGACGACTGTACCGACGACTGGTTGTTGTGACTGTTGAGTAGTTTGTGTTTGCGTAGTTTGAGGGCTAGCAATATTTAAATTACTTGCAGCAACATATTCATCAGTGGCGATTTGAATGTAACTAGCACCATTGATTGTTACTGTAGGACCAACATTCCAAACTGAACCAGCTGGCAACATGACACCACTAACTGCTTGACCTTGGCTATTAACCACGGCCGTAGTCCACTTAGTTGTACCTGTTTGACCAGAGTTAGCAACTTGAGTTTCGTAGGAACTTTGTGCCTGTGCTTGTGTCTGTGTTGTTTGAGCTTGATTGCTGATATTCAAATTATTGGCAGCAATCCATTCGTTTGTCGCAACTTGATAGTAAGTTACGCCATTGAGTTGTTTAGTACTGCCGAGCTTCCAAGAACTATTGTTTGGAAGGAAAGTACTGGTGATAGCTTGACCCTGATCATCAACCAAGATGCCACTACCATTAACAGTGCCAACTAAACCAGTTTCTGTTGTATCTATATCTGCCGCACTTACGGTTTGAGGTGACAAATTAGACAGAACGGTTGGAGCAATTAATAAAGCTAATGCTGAGCCGATTAAAACATTATTCTTTTTCATCGAGTACGTGCTATGTAAAATATGGATAAATGTAAAAATTATTTGGGTTCTTACATTTAGAAAAGTTACATATTTCCTTTCTTAATTTTACTTACTGCCGTTATAACATTAGTATTCCAATATTCCACGGAGGAGTAATCACATTGACCAACTATGACAGTTTAAGGACTTAGCCAGCCCCATTAAAATTGTTTTTATATTAAGTCTAGTAAATTGGCAACGGCATTTTTATCACGATCAAGTACTAATCCACAGTTGTAACAAACGTATTCGTTATGCCTTGTTTTATGATTTGTGTTTCCCTGGAGAGTAAGTTTGTCATTGCCAGTTTTAATATGTTGGCATTTTGAGCATCGTTGTGTTGAAGGGTAGTATTTATCAGCGAGGATTAGCTCTTTACCATACCATCTGCACTTATAGCTTAGTAATTGTCGAAAATATCCGAACATGGAGCGGTGCAATCCTTTAGAAGCAACGTGACTCATTTTCATGTCTTTAACTGATAAGTCCTCAATAACAATCTTGTCATAATCAGTAACAAGTTTTGTGGTGAATTTGTGAACTAGATCATGTTGTATGTAGGCAACCTTATGGTAGTTGTTGCGCAACTTGATTTTCATTGCTCTATAACTATTACTTTTGGTTGCTTTTCTGCCATTGACAATTCGTTTGTGAGCTAGTTTTTTTTGGTAGAACCTAATTTGCTGATATAAATCATCCAATTGTTTGGGTAATGTTCTGATAATACCATTAGTGTAATTAAAATGTCCGACATTTACATCAACAGCAGAATTATTACCAGTTTTAATCTTTGATTTAAGGTTGACATCAAAAAAGAAATTAGCCCAATATTTATCATCTTCACGATAAATATTAGTGATTCTAAGTGTTCCGAATAAGTCAATGTTTTTACTAATCCGTATATCGTACCAATATTTTGCACCACAGGGTCTATCTAAACGAAGTTTACCATTAACTACTTTTGCTCGATCAGTTTTAAAACCCTGACGTGGGGCCCTTTTAGATTTAAAAGTTGGCTTGCCCCAATCAGGTTTTGCTTTGGTAAGAAAGTTTTTCCAAGCTTTTCCCAAATCCGCGATTGCCAGTTGCAGAGTCCGAGCCGACAGATTGTATTGCCAATCAGCCTTATTAGCTACTAGTTCATTCCGCACAGCGTATGCGCTGGGACGTGGACTGGTAGAATCAATTGTATATAAATCATACATATCATTCCAAATGGCTAAACCGTGGTTCCAACAAAAACGTCTATAATCACAAAGTTTATCAAGATTTTCTTTCATGTGACGATTTGGATACAATCTAACCTTTTGCGATTTAATCATAAATTTAACCTCCATCAGAACTCATGTTCTGATGTGGTAATTTTAACATCATAAACTATCCACAAACAACAAGGTAAAATTCTCCAAAACGTTGATTCTATGCCATAGCTAATCCTTAAATATCGGTACTCCTATTTGGAATAATAAAACTAAGCTACACCATACCTGTACGATTCATTCCATATTTATTTTCTATGAATTAGGTAGATGCTAATAAATTGTTTTATATTTGTTGCTTGTGTTTTTTCACCTCGTTATATTCTGTGGTTCAGTATAAAACTATAATGCAATGGTGAAATTCGCAATAGGTTTAAGGAACAGTTAAGAGAAATGTTATCAATTCTTTAAAATTACATTTTACTTTTTTAAGTTTTATGCTATGGTCCATAGTTATATATAGTTTGAATAATAAAAAAATGGAAACAAAACAGACTAAGCTTAGT
>NZ_AZFV01000011.1 GCF_001435815.1 Companilactobacillus nantensis DSM 16982
GAGTTATGTCACAGCCCCTTTTTATATGGTGGTTGCTCCAGTAATCAACTTAACTGGCAACGTATAATTACTTTCTAATTTACAATCAGGATCATCAATTCGTTTTAACAACAAATCAATCATCATTGTGACAATATCAGAAATTGGCTGCATGATTGTCGTTAACTCAGGGTGATAATTTTGGATAAAGTTTGTACCATCATAACCAATTAGTTTTAAATCTTCTGGAATTTTAATATCTAACTCTTTGGCTTGTTGCATTACTAGCAAAGCTGTCAGATCATCAGTACAGAAGATCCCGTCAGCATCCCTCTTAGCTAACAGTTCTTTAATTTTCAATCCTTTAATATTAGGTGATGAACTAAATGGTATTTCTAACAATTTAAAATCCAAATTTTGACGATTTAATACTTCTTGAAAACCGCTTAGACGATTGTTAGTCGGACTATTAGGACGATTGGCTCCAGTGATAATTTGCAGTTTTTTACTACCAGCAGCCAGCAATGATAAAGCAGCTAGTTGCCCACCGTGATAATTATCAGAACTGACAATTGGAATATTCTCTGACAAGTAACGGTCAAATGAAATAATCGGCAATCCAACTTTTTGATATTCCTCAATATTCAAATTATGTGAGCCAGCAATAATTCCATCAACTCGATTAGCCATTAGCATTCTTAGATATGCTCGTTCCTTTTCAGCATCATTTCCCGCATTACAAAGAATTATTCGAAATCCCTTTTTGAACAGTTGGTCTTCGATTTCTTGTACCATCTGTCCAAAGAATGGATTTCCAACACCTGGCAAAATAATTCCAATCAATTGAGTCTTCTTGCCCTTCAAAGAACGTGCCAAACTATTTGGTTGATAATTAAGTTCCTTCATAGCCGCAAAAACTTTTGTTTTAGTCTTCTCTGACAGAGAACCATAATTATTAATTACCCTTGAGACAGTTGTTGCCGAAACTCCAGCCATCTTTGCAATATCGTCTAATGTTGCCATAACTTACCTCATTAATAAATCTTCTCTAATTGGAACTTTTGCAATTGGACATTTTGCGATTCAACAAAGAATTGTCGTCCTTGTGGGAAAACTCGACCAGTAATTACTTTTTGTCCACCATTAATATATAGTTCAAAAACAGTATTATCAAAATATAATTCTGCGGTTATTGGCCCTTCCGTAACATTTGTCTCACGCTTTGTTCCATGGTCGACTGCCACAGCCACACCTGCATTTGTTCGATCTACTAATATCTTACCATTTGTTGTATCAAGCTGAATTTGTAATTCTTCACCACAATCAGTTTTAACAGAAACTTGTCCACGCTGGTTGGCTTCCATATACATCGTTATTTTAGCCTGTGGTGTAATTTCTGAAGTATTAATTTCTATTTTTATTAATTTGTCATTTTCCACTACTGGTAATTGATAAAGCTGATTATCCTCAAGATGTAGTTCCTTTACTAGACTATAACAATTAGCCCAGCCCTCAATATCGGATGGATATTCAGTATCTGGTAACCCAATCCAACTAACAGTTAATGCTCTTCCATCAGGAGCATTCAAAGCTTCGGTAGCGTAGACATCAAATCCATCGTCCAAATTTTTAATTTCTGAAGGATCAATGAATTGAAAATTATCCCAATCAAAATCTTTCCCCACAACGTAAGCATTAGGATAAATATTTTGGTGTTTCAAAACAGACTGTGCAATACCTTGTGGACAAAAAATCAAAACTGGTTGACCATCAACGAAAACTAAATTAGGACATTCAATCATATATCCCATTGGTTGGTCAGTAAATTTGAGTTCTGTTTTATATTGCCAAGGACCAGTCACCGCATTTGCTTGATAAACCAACACATGACCAGTATCGTCTTTTTTCCGTGCACCAATCAAACAATAATATGTACCATCATGCTTCAAGATTTGAGGATCTCGAAAATGATCAGTAAATCCGTTCTTCGGTTCTTCAATCAATGGCGTTGAAATTTTTGTTAACTCATTTTTAGCATTCATCCATGCACCATCTTGCTTAGGATGACGAACCCAATTTTCATCACGAACATTACCGGTATACATCAAGAAAAGTTGGTCTTCTACTGAAATAGCTGAACCTGAATAAGCGCCATGACTATCTTGTTCATCCCCTGGCAATAACAAAGGGCCATGATCTTGCCAAAGGACTAAATCGTCTGAAGTCAGATGCGTCCAATTCTTCAATCCATGAACTGGACCATAAGGAAATGATTGGTAAAACAAATGCCATTGACCGTTAAAATAAGAAAAACCATTAGGATCGTTCAACAAGCCAGTCGATGGTTGAATATGATAGCCCAGTCTCCAATGAGATGTGGCTATTTTTTGTTTGATATCAATAATTTGTTGATTAGGCCAATCTTCATATGGTAAATATCTTAACTTAGTTGTCCATTCTGTAATCATTTGCTTAACTCATACTTTCTTTGATTGACTGTATTGTAACTTCTTTAACAGCTAATTGTCAAACGTATAACAATTATTCAATTCTACCATTATCAGTACGTTAACCGATTACAAAAAGAAATACTATTTTGTTTTGTCAAACGTTTGACAATTATAAAAAAGCATGTATTATTAAGTTATCGAAACGCTTACATTTGATTTTGGAGGGGAATAATATGAATCATGAACAAGTTGCGGATCGAGTTATTCAATATATAGGTCGCGACAATTTAATTGCTGCCGCCCACTGTGCAACTCGATTAAGATTAGTTGTTAAAGATGAAAAGAAAATTGACCAAACTGGTCTTGATAATGATGCTGACGTTAAAGGTACTTTCAGTATTAATGGTCAGTATCAAATCATTATCGGACCCGGAGATGTCGACAAAGTTTACGACTTTTTAATTCAAAAGACTGGTCTCAAAGGTGTTACGCCTGATGATTTAAAGAATCTAGCTTCTAACGGTAAAAAGACGAATCCAATAATGGCTTTCGTTAAAGTTCTTTCTGATATTTTTGTTCCATTAATTCCAGCCTTAGTTGCTGGTGGTTTATTGATGGCTTTGAACAACGTTTTAACATCACCAAATTTATTTGGCTCATTGTCTGTCGTTCAAATGTACCCTGGTATGAAAGGTGTTGCTGAACTAATTAACTTATTAGCCTCTGCCCCATTTGCATTCATGCCCGTATTAATCGGTTTCTCAGCCACAAAACGTTTTGGTGGTAATCCTTATCTTGGTGCCGCTATTGGTATGGCTATGGTTATGCCTGCTTTGGTCAATGGGTATGATGTTGCTAACGTCATGGCTGCTGGAAAAATGACCTACTGGAATGTTTTTGGTATCAAAGTTGCTCAAGCTGGTTATCAAGGCCAAGTTCTACCAGTCTTAGTAGTTGCTTGGATTTTAGCAAACATTGAAAAATGGCTCCACAAACGGATGCCTGCTACACTCGATTTCATTTTCACACCATTAATTGCTGTTATTATAACTGGTCTTCTAACATTTATCGGTGTTGGACCAATTATGAGAATCGTTTCTGACGGTTTAACTAACGGAATTGTTTGGCTCTACAACACAACAGGTTTTATCGGTACAGCTGTATTTGGTACTTTCTACTCACCTATTGTTATTACTGGTTTGCACCAAAGTTTCCCAGCTATCGAAACACAATTGTTAACTAACATTGCTAAAACCGGTGGTGACTTCTTCTTCCCAATCGCTTCAATGGCTAATGCTGCTCAAGGTGCTGCTTGTCTAGCTATCTTCTTTATTTCCAAAGATGAAAAGCAAAAAGGACTCGCCTCGTCAGCTGGACTTTCAGCCTTACTTGGTATTACAGAACCCGCAATCTTCGGTGTTAATTTGAAACTTCGTTATCCGTTCATTTGTGCCATGATTGCTTCTGGTATCGCATGTATCTTTATCGGTATTTTCCACGTGCTATCTAGTGCTATGGGTGCTGCCGGTATTATCGGATTTATTTCTTTCCCACCTAAGTATTACTTACCATTCTTTATCAGTATCGCCATTAGTATCGCTTTAGGATTTATTTTGACATATGTTTACGGTATGAAATTTGACAAAGTTACTACTGCTAAGCCAGTTGTTAAAAATGATGACAAAATCATCGACGTTGCTGATGAAATGATTGCTGCTCCTGTATCGGGTGAATTAATCAATTTATCAGACGTTAATGATCAAGTTTTCTCTGCTGAGATTATGGGTAAAGGTGCTGCTATCAAACCTAATGATGGTAAAGTTTACGCTGTGGCTGATGGTACATTAACCGTTGCGTATGAAACAAAACATGCTTACGGAATTAAAACAACCGATGGTGCTGAAATTTTGATTCACCTAGGACTTGATACAGTTAACTTAAAAGGTCAATACTTTACAACGAATGTCAAACAAGGTGACCAAGTTAAAAAAGGCGATCTACTTGGAACTTTCGATATTGCTAAACTTAAAGAAGCCGGATATGACACAACTGTTATGGTTGTTGTAACTAACACGATGTCTTACGGTGATGTCGATAAACTCAACAAGGATAAAATTAAAGCAGGCGATGACATCGTTGCTTTAACAGAATTGACACCTGATTATTCAGCTGCCGCTGCCAATATTTAAATTTTGCTTCCCCTTCATAATCAATTAAAAAAACTGCCTAGTGATTTCACTAAGCAGTTTTTTGGTCCGTAATTTAATAAACTTTAGTCTTCAATATTATGCCTAACATGATAAGCAAATTCATCACTCCGAGCCGTACTCAAAGTAAATTCAATTAATTGTTTTTTCAAATCATAAGTTTTCCGTTTCAACAATAAACAAGGCATCCCTTCAGGCAATCCCATAACTTTACTGTCAGAGTCCCCAATAACACCTGATGAAAAATATTCGTCCGCATAACTAATATTCTCTTGGAAATCTTTTTCAAAAGTATCGTATAGCGATTTATTATGTAACATTTCTTCGGTTAAAGTCGGAAAAAACTTTAATGGCAAATAAGTTCGTTCAAACATCATTGGTTCATCATCTGCCAAACGTAGACGTTCAATTTGAATAATAAATTCACCGAACTCTAAATTCATATTATCAACAAAGTAAGCATTAACTTCCTTTTTCTCAAAGTTAATTATCTTAGTCGTTGGGACCTTTCCCAACAATTGCATTTGTTCACCAAATTTATAACTACTGCTGAGATCACTGTTTAAATTAGTCCGATTAACAAAAGTTCCTTTACCATGAATCCGCCTCACCAGCCCAATTGCTTCCAAATTTAACAGAGCTGCCCGAACGGTATTCCGTGAAACCTCATATTCGTCAGCAAGTTGTCGTTCAGATGGTAATTTAGCATTGGCGGGTAAAGTTTCTAAGTAATCAGTCAAGTGATTTACTAATTGTTCTTGAAGGTTAATTTTCATAGAAAAATTTCCTTTCCAGTACATATAAACCTATTTTATGAATTGTCTAAAAGGCATGCAAACATTGAGACACTACATTTTGTCAATATTTTTCTATAAAGAAAAAAGTCTTTTATAATTAACCAGACAAATTATTAATTCATCCAATAATTATAAAAGACCTTTGAATTTTTAATATCATAAAACTAGTTAGTACCTGTATAACATTTATTCTGCTTTTGCGACAACAAAATAATTACCTTCAGGATCTTGGAAATTAAATGTCAAAACACCATTAACTTCCGTAATTTCCCCAGCACTAATCAATTCATCATGCAATTTGTCAAAGTCATTCGAGAAGAACATCAATGATGGAACGTTTTCAGCTACTTCTGGAGAATAAATTCTAATATAATCACGTGGGAAAATTGATAACTCAACTTCACTGGAAATACCAACGATTACATTTTGATAGCCACCATTTAAGGTTTGACGAGCGACAACGTTAGCACCAAACTCTTCAGTCCAAAATTCAACACTCATATCAACGTCATCGACATAAATCATAATTCTAGTTTTCATCTAATAACATATCCTTATCCCAGACAACACCCATCGTTTTTTCGCCTGTATGAACACTAATAGCTGGTCCTAAATGACTCTTAGAAACACGAGCCTGTGCGAAATTGCTTTGGAAATCAGCTAACCACTTGTCTTCCAACTCACGATTATTTGAGTCAACAACTGTAATGTGTAATTTCCAATCCGGATGGGCATCCGCATATTTTTGAATTTCTTTTTGAATCATCCGATAAGCCCGACGCATGGTTCTTTCTTTGCCAATTGCATAAATTTTACCGTCTTTAAAAGTCAAAAGAGGTTTAACATCTAACAAACTACCAATAATAGCAGAACGATTGCTCAAACGACCAGTACGACTCAAATGCTTCAAGTCGTTAACCGCAAAATAAATATCAGTTGAATCACGTAGCTCTTCTAGTTGCTTTACAATTTCTTCGGGGTCAACATCCTTTTGTGCCAATGAACCAGCTAGCATTACCAAATCAGCTTCAGCAGCACTCGCAGCCATCGAGTCGAAAGGATAGACTTTAGCCTTGTCATAGTCTTTGACGAACATACGCAAATTGTCCATGAATGACGTAATTCCAAGTGATAAGTGAATCGAAATGATTGTATCGTAACCCTCAGCTACTAACCGATCATAAGCTTCCTGAATCTGTCCCATCGAAACTTGAGCTGTAGTTGGCAACTCAGGTTCATTGGCTAAATAATCATAAAATTTATCATCAGTTAATTCTTCAGTTTCCTTGTACTGCTTGTCGCCCAAAATAACGGTAATTGGTAAAACAGTAACGTTATACTTCTTGATTTGTTCAGGTGTTAAATAAGATGCTGTATCAGTAACCACTGCTATCTTCATTGTGTTCTCCTCTTTTTTCCGTTGCGGTTATCCATGCATATAATGATAACATTTTATTGAAATTATTAAATAAATAGGTTCAAAAGTTTGGGGGCGTCTACAGAGATGAGCAATAGTTACTGGCTGTGCGGACCGGCCTGAGCCAAGGTCTCAGACCTCGGTTTGAAGCCTTGCTGAAAAACGCAAGTCTCCAAACACGCCCGGTGGCGTTAGTGCTTTAGCACTTACGCCACTTTCACTGCCAGTAACTATTGCTCATCTCTTCCGACTATTTTTTCTATATTAATGTTCTCTACGTAATAAAATCCATTTTAATACTTCTAGTAAATTGCTAACACTTTATTAATCCGCTGATGAAAAACATAAACTCCTGAATTAATCTTCGAAATAATATATATAATACCCTAGCCATCGAGTGCGAGAATTCTGGTCGCTGTGAAGGTGGCGTTAGGACTTTAGTCCTTACACCATGGGACGAGTTTTGAAACTCGCGTATTTTGCGAGGTTCAAAATCGAGTTTCGAGACCGCTCTTTGGCTCGAAACGGTCCCCATAGCGACCAGAATTTCTCGCACCCGATGGCGGCATTTTTTAATACCCCTTGTTTTAGCTCTTCGAAAGCGATATCATTTTTGTTAAGTAAATATTTAGTAAAAATGGAGAATGGCTATGGACACTAAGAAAGTTTTACAAGGTTATGAACTTATTTTTAACGAAACAGCTGAAAAACTATTTTTCTCACCTGGCAGAATTAATCTAATTGGTGAACACACTGACTATAATGGTGGGAATGTTTTCCCCTGTGCTATTAGTTTGGGAACTTACGCTGCTTTTGGTAACAGAGACGATCGAACAATTAAGATGTACTCTGCTAACCTACCCGATTCTGGTATTGTTTCTGTTTCATTAGACAGTCTTGAATATGATAAAGCTCGTGATTGGGCTAATTATCTTACGGGGATGATTTATTTAATCACCAAAGCGGGTTACAAATTAGATCACGGTTTTAACATCTATGTTAATGGTAATTTACCTGATGGCGCTGGTTTATCATCGTCTGCTTCTATCGAATTATTGATGGGAAATATTTTAAATGATGTCTTTAAACTGGGAATCAATCAATTAGACCTTGTTAAAATGGGTCAACAAAACGAAAACAACTACATTGGTGTGAACTCCGGTATCATGGATGAATTTGCCGTTGGGATGGGTAAAAAGGATCAAGCTATCCTCCTAGATACCAATACAATGGAATACCACTATGCCCCAGTTGAGCTTGGTAACAACGTAATCGTCATTATGAATACTAACAAGCACCGTGCTTTAGCGGATTCAAAATACAATGAACGTCGCAGTCAATGTGAACAAGCTTTAGCTCTTCTCCAAACAAAATTAAATATTAAATCACTTGGTGACTTATCAATTGATGACTTTGACCGTAATTCTTACTTAATCAATGATGATATCTTGATTCGTCGCGCCCGTCATGCTGTCTTTGAAAATCAACGAACATTGAAAGCTATTAAGTATTTGAAAGAAAACAATCTGGTTGAATTTGGCAAATTAGTCAATGCCTCTCATATTTCACTCCATTACGATTATGAAGTGACCGGTGTCGAACTTGATACTTTAGTTGAAGCTGCTTGGCAACAACCTGGCGTACTTGGTGCCCGAATGGTTGGAGCAGGTTTTGGTGGCTGTGCGATTGCCTTTGTCGACAAGGATCAAATTGACGCTTTCCAAACAAATGTTGGGAAAATTTATCAAAATAAAATTGGTTACGCCGCTGACTTCTATATTGCAGAAATCGCTGACGGACCTAGTGAAATTAAAATCTCTGAGGTGGAAAAATAATGTCCTGTGTCGATAACTTTGTCGATCAAATTATTGCGGCTGACAACGACTATCAAGAATTAGACCGCATTTACTTATACAATCGAATTTGTGCCCTGGTTGGTGATGATAACCATCAAACTAATGATGATCTCAAAACGGCTTTAATTGAAACGGCTCTGAAAAATCACAAGATTGACGATAGCCAAACAGCTAAAGAAATTCTCAATGATCAACTGATGGATTTCGTAACGCCATTACCTTCCAAAGTTAACCAAGAATTTTGGAATTTGTACCAAGTTAGTCCCGAAACAGCCACAAACTATTTTTATCAATTGAGCCAAACTAATGACTATATCAAAACAAAGGCAATTGCTAAAAATATTTCTTATGACGTTAAAACTAATTATGGAGCCTTGGAAATTACAATCAATCTTTCTAAACCTGAAAAAGACCCCAAAGCCATTGCCGCTGCTGGTCAACAAGTCCAAAACGGTTATCCTAAATGCCAACTTTGTATGGAAAACGAGGGTTATCTAGGACGTTTAGGTTATCCTGCCCGTAGTAATCACCGAATCATTCGTTTTACACTGGGTGGTCAAACTTGGGGCTTCCAATATTCTCCGTACGCTTATTTCAGTGAACATGCTATCTTCTTGAATCAAGTTCACCAACCAATGATTATCAACCAACATACATTCAATAACCTGTTGGAAATCATTCGTATTTTCCCACAGTACTTTGTCGGCAGTAACGCTGATTTACCAATTGTTGGTGGTTCGATGCTCAGTCATGACCACTATCAAGGTGGCCGTCACGTCTTTCCGATGATGAAAGCACCAATTGAACGTGAGATTGAAATTCCAGTCGCTGGTGTCCAAGCTGGTATTGTTAAGTGGCCATTATCAACCATTCGCTTAACAAGTCAGGACCCTGAAGAATTGGTCAAAGCAGCGACCTTAATTCATGAAAATTGGATGAATTATTCAGATGAAACTGTTGACGTCAGAGCTTATACTAACGAAACTCGTCATCACACTGTAACGCCGATTGCCTATCGCAAAGATGATGCCTATGTTTTAGATATTGTCCTACGTGACAACCAAACTTCAGTACAATATCCTGATGGCATTTTCCATCCTCATCAAGATGTTCAACATATCAAAAAAGAAAATATCGGTTTGATTGAAGTCATGGGTCGAGCTATTCTTCCTGCACGTTTGAAGACTGAACTCAAAGAAGTTGAACGCTACCTACTAAAACAACCTAATCAAATGGCTGAATATCACAAAACTTGGGCTGATCAACTCCAAGCTAAATATGATTTTACGGACGACAACGTTGCTGATATTGTGGCTCAAGAAGCTGGCTTAGTCTTCGGTCGTGTCCTTGAAGATGCTGGTGTCTTCAAGTGGAATGACCAAGGTCAAAAAGCTTTCGATAAATTCGTCGGAAGTCTCAGTTAATGGCAACTTTACGTGACATCGCCAAAAAGGCCAACGTTTCACCAGCAACCGTTTCGCGGGTCCTCAATAACGATTTAACTTTGTCAGTCACTGACCAAACACGTACAAATATTTTAAAAATTGCGACCGACATGAACTATCAAAAAGCTAATCACCGGAATACTCATTTTCAAAAACGTATTGCCTTAGTTCAATGGTATTCTGAATCAAAAGAACAAGATGATATGTACTACATGACTGTTCGTGAAGGTATCGAGCAACAAGCTACAACTTATGGCTTTGAAATCAGTCGAATTTTTCACAATAATCTTACCGAGATTCCTCAAGATATTGATGGCATCATCGCTGTTGGTAAATACAGTCAAGCTCAAGTGGAACAGATGACTCAAATCAGTCACAATTTAGTTTTTATTGACGATGACCAATTCCCCCAAGGTTTCGATACGATTGTGACCGACTTCAAATACGGTATCAAACATGTCGTTGATTACTTTGTTGATCAAAAAATCACCGATATTGGCCTGATCTATGGTGAAGAAAATTCCACTGATAATTTACGGACGATTCCAGATTTTCGATACGATAGTTTCAAGGCAGCCATGGTGGATCACAATATTTTTCGGCCTGAATTTTGTTTCAAAGGCGACTTTACGAAAGGTGCCGGCTATAAACAAATGAAAAAAGCCATCCAAACGTTGGACGGCTTACCTCATGCCTTCTTCATCGCAAATGACCCTATGGCAGCAGGCGCTTTAAAAGCACTCCAAGAAGCCAATATTGCCGTTCCCGACCGTATCAATATTTTCAGTTTCAACAACACAGCACTTGCTAGTTATGTTAACCCAGAATTGAGTTCAGTAGACGTTGCAACCGTTCAAATGGGTGCAGCAGCCGTTGATTTAATGCAGGATATTTTAACTAATCCACGACACGTTACTAAACGAATGGAACTGGCTACTAAATTAATTTTCCGTCAAAGTACACTTTAATTGTGAAGCATGTTTAAACCAAATATAATGATTCTATAAGATACTTTTAAAGGAGCTGGACATTATGATGGGATTTGCAGGTTGTCAGAATGGCTTTGGTGGTATGGGTTTTATGGGCGGTGGCCTTTTATTCTACGGCATCATCCTACTACTCATCATTTTCGCTATTGTTTACTTCACTAAAAATAATCACAAGCAAAATAGTGCTTTGGAAGTTTTGAATCAGGAGTATGCTAAAGGCAATGTTTCTGATGATGATTACAAGAAGAGAAAAGATAATTTGAATATGTAATGCCGTCTCCAGGAACAAGAAATTTAGGTCGCTGTGGGGACCGCTTCGAGCCAAAGATCGGTCTCGAAGCTCGATTTTGAACCTCGCAAAATACGCGAGTTTTAAAACTCGTCCCGTGGTGTAAGCTTAAAGCACTAACGCCACCTTCACAGCAACCTAAACTTTTGTTCCTTCCGACTAGTTTATTCGTTGTTTTTTTGTTTCGTTTTATAACAAGTCTTATAGACCGTTTCATGATTCTGGAGACGGTATAACTAGTATCACAAGTAATCCAATTTGAATTATCGAACTAACTACGAAAAATAGGGTGGACAAATTTTATTTAAATTTATCCACCCTATTTTTTGAATTCTGTTCTAATTATATTGCAAACGTTTTAGGCCTTAGTTCATATTTCCTCTCCTGAAAACCTCAGTAATGTTATGATAAACAATATTAGGAGGTTCCACTATGCTTTGGTTATGGACACATTTAATTACTTGGCTAGTTATAGCCGTGATGATTTTACTGGTATTATTTACAAATTCGAACACAAAAATTTATGAAATGATTACGCGAGTTGGCTACATTGTTATTATTGCAACTGGTATCAAATTAGGCCTGCGTGCTTGGTCAGTTGAACCAACATTATTGATTGTCAAAGTTATTGTCGCTTTGATATTCATTGGTTTAGTTGAAATTGCCTTTGCTCGTAAGGATCAAAAGACTATCAATCGTTCACTAGTTTGGGCAGTGCTTATCTTCTGCATTGTTACTGCTTTATTAGGCTTTGCATTAGCTGGCTGGTATCCTTTTGTTCAACATTAGAATAAAGTCAAAAGCATCTATGGAAAAGGGATTAATTCTACTTTTCCATAGATGCTTTTATTATATAGTCATTATTTTTTCCACAAGAAATTAATTAACAGCTTATCCACTTGTTTGTTTTCATGTAGCTTGCTGTGTTGTGCCATTTTACCAACAATTTTCTTTTCCTTATACGATTTCGCACGTCCTGAAACCAGATACTTTAATGATTTGGAAGAAGCGTTGCTGACACGCGTATCTGAATGGCTACCATCATTAACATCCCCAAAGATGTTCAAAACCTGTGTATTAGTTGGATAAACTTTTCGTAATTTCAAAAGTTGCTTATACGACTTATCCATCGTATCAGGTTTGCCATTTTTAGCTAACTTTAATTGATTTGCCTTGTCACCCATTCCTAAAATTCCATCAAAATGACCAGCGATATCAACAACCTTGTTAACTTTAGGCTGCCCTTTTTTACCAGCATAATTCATGATGTAATAATTAATTGCCATATTTCCCATTGAATGACCCACAAAATTAACATTCTTAAAATGATAATCTTTCTGCAACTCTTTAATAACATCATTGACCCATTTTCCGGCTGTAACGTAATTTGTCATTTTATTGTTATCAAAATTAACTTCAACGATAGGATTCTTGGCATTCTTAGGAATCGAGCCAATTAATTTTACAAAACCATTGGGACTGACATTCACACGGACAACCTTTTTCGTAACACCAGCAGCCTTAGCGGCATCAGTCATCTGCGTTTCCGCTTCATAACTACTGCCATAACCGTGGAAAAACAACGTTGGCGTCGAGCTTTGAACATATTGTTCCTTTTTAACAGCTTGAGTGTGCCTGCTAAAACCAAAAAAGCTGATTAATAAAATTAAGACTAAAACTATTGAAAGAATAATGTTCCTCTTTTTCATCGTTTCCCTCCACCTCTTATTAACCATCATTATATATGGTATTGCAGATTAAGACTAATGTAATGTGGTGCCGCCTCCAGAAACAAGAAATTTAGGTCGCTATGGGGACCGAGTCGAGCCAAGGTCTCGCCTCTCGATTTTGAACCTCGCAAAATACGCGAGTTTCAAAACTCGTCCCGTGGTGTAAGAGCTAAAGCTCTAACACCACCTGCACAGCGACCTAAATTCTTGTTCCTTCCGGCTAGTTTGTTCGTTATTTTATATTTCGTATCGTTAAAGAACCAAGATTTAAAAATCACTTTGAAACTTTCAATCTTTTGACATATATCAAAGCTATGAAACAGATAACTACAAATCAACTAACATAACGAATTAATAAAAAGCTTTTGAACTTCTACTGTTTTATAAATAATCCGATTCAAATATTACACATACTATACACAACTACACTAGCCTGGGGATGGGCACAAGAAAGTCAGCAGTGACAGTGGTGTTAGAGCTTTAGCTCTTACTCCACGGACGTATTTTGAGATTCGCGGTACCTTGCGAAGCTCAAAATCGAGTCTCGAGACCTTGGCTCGAGACGGTCCCACAGCAGACATTCTTGTGCCCATCCCCAGGCGGCCCCCAAAACAAAAAACAAATTTATTGTTGACACTTTATAACCAATTAATTATGATAAATCTAATAAATTTAATTTTTCTTTAATTTATTAGATGCAAATTAATGAAGGAGATATCAGATATGGCAAAAGCAGATGCAACAAAAATTGATTGGAGCAACCTAGGTTTCAATTACATGGATTTACCTTACCGTTTTACGGCCTACTGGAAAGACGGCGAGTGGCAAGATGCTGGATTGACTGAAGACAGTACACTACATATTAGTGAGGCTTCCCCTGTCTTGCACTACGGACAAGCAGCTTTTGAAGGTATGAAAGCTTACCGTACACCGGACAACCACATTCAATTATTCCGTCCTGACCGTAACGCTAAACGTATGAAAGACTCATGTGAACGACTCTTGATGCCTGTCTTCCCTGAAGATAAGTTCGTTGAAGCCGTTAAATCAGTTGTTAAAGCTAACGCCGATTTCGTGCCTCCATATGGTACCGGTGGCACACTTTATCTTCGTCCATTGATCATTGGTACTGGCGAACAAATTGGTGTCCACGCCGCACCAGAATACATTTTCACAGTTTTCGCCATGCCCGTTGGTAACTATTTCAAGGGTGGCTTAACTCCGGTTAACTTTACTACTTCACAATATGACCGTGCTGCTCATAAAGGTACTGGTCAAAGTAAAGTCGGTGGTAACTACGCTGCCAGTCTTTATCCTGGTGCTCAAGCTCACGATAATGGCTACGCTGACTGTGTTTACCTTGACCCAATTGAACATAAGAAAATTGAGGAAGTTGGATCAGCTAACTTCTTTGGAATTACTAAAGACAATGTCTTCGTAACACCAAAATCACCTTCAATTCTACCAAGTATTACTAAGTACTCACTACTTTGGTTGGCTAAGAATCGTTTAGGTCTTGGTGCCGAGGAAGGCGACGTCTACATTGACCAACTAGACCGTTTCAAAGAAGCTGGTGCCTGTGGTACCGCTGCTGTAATTTCACCAATCGGTGGCTTGGAACACGACGGCAACCTTCATGTCTTCTATAGTGAAACAGAAGTTGGACCAGTCACAAAGAAGTTATATGACACACTAACAGGTATTCAATTTGGAACAGTTGAGGCTCCTGAAGGCTGGATTCAAGTGGTTGAATAGGATTCAGAAAATAATAAAAAACTTTCTATTATAATTTAAAGTAAAAAAGATATCCGCTATATTTACAGATCTGTAAATATGGGGATATCTTTTTTTGTTCCATATTAATCTTTTGTGCTATGAAGACAGCATTCCTAAATACTGTTGGTCAAATCCCACTCAACTTTTCCAGAATAAGTACCTGCTAAAGTACTTGAGTTAACATCAAGTAAGATTCCTTCGTCAGGTGCCCAACTGCCACCAATATCGGTTGTCTTAACTTTACTATCATCACTATTATTTTGAATAAACGTTTGAGTACTCATATCGCTTACTTCATTATCTGGTGAGACATAAATCAAATTACCATCTAAGGTAACTGGATCACTAGTACCAGCGCCTGTAACCATTCGACCAGCTTTAGCTGTCAATGTCCACTTACTCATAACGCTTTTAACTTGTAAGTTCCAAGTTCCGTCACGACCAACTACTCGTGGGCTGCCACTAGCATTAATATTTTTAAATTTATAATCAGTGCTTTCAATTGTTGCAGTTTTTTCCATGACATTGACGTTATAATCAAGTGTTTCTGATGTCCGTCCATATGGGTCTGTGAAATAAATCGACACTGGATATGGATTGTTGGTGTCATCAGTAATGCCATTAGCTGTTGAATCAATTGTAAAGTCCTGAGTCATTGGTGTTGCCACGGGTTCGTCACCACTATAACTATTAATCATCTTATTGCCATTTGCATTAATGTACCAGGTTAACTTGCTTGGCGTAACTTGATAGCCATCACTATATCCAACGTTCCCTGTCATATCAATCGCATCGCCTTGAATTATATTAAATTCATTTTGATCAGTAGTTAACGTTGGCTTGATATCAGGTACATTAACAATAACTTCTTTGGCTTCAGATTTATGCCCGTCCTGATCGACAACACTGATTGAAACAATATTTTGACCAACTTTCAATCCTGTTTGTCCAGTGTAGTCGTCCAATGAAACAGCTGGATCTTTATCATAGGCATAAGGCTTTACAGTAAAATCATATTTACCATTATTTGTTTGGCTTTCAGATACTTCATTTTGTTTTTTGCCGTCAGCCGTGGTGATTGTATAGGCAATAACAGAAGTTCCACCTTCACTGACTGTTGAAGTATTATCAGAGTGATCATAAGTTCCAGTTAGTTTTAATGGCTCATTGTCATTGACCGTAATCTCATTTTTATCAGGAGTAACGACTACCGATTGGTCAGTGACTTTAATATGGTACTCAAGTGTATTAGATACCAATGTATCGACTGTATTATTAGCCATTGGATAATTGTTATCAATAACTTGGACTTTAATCGTATGATCTCCAACATCCAATTGACCTGCATCCTTACCGGTTTCTAGGTCATAAATTGTAAAACCACTGCCGGCTGATGTATCTTGGCTACGGACAGTTGGATTATTATCAATTGTATAGTTGATGTACATATCATTTTTATTAACTGTTTCAGGTGTTCCGAAACTTATATCACCAGTTAAATTAAATTTATCACCTAATTTAACTTCAGTCGGATCTGCCATGTCAGTCGTAATATGTAACGTATTGGTTGGCTTAACGATATCAAATGAATCTGACTGAAAATCTCCCTTAAAATTGGTTCCTTCAAAAGTTGCTAAACCTGTTGGAACGTTCAAAGAAGTTGTTCCTGTTGGCAAAGTATTCGCTGTTGCGTTCAATTCAATTCTAACGGTTGTCAAATTATCAGCTGCGGTATCGCCAAGATTCTTAATATCATTATATGTAAATTTATTACCTGTTAAGTTGTTTGAACTAATTGCATCTGATTCCACAGTTTTATTTCCTGTGGAATCAGTTTTTTGATAATAAATTTCACCAATATTTCCATCTGAATCTGGAGTAATAGTTACATTATCCGGAATATTTACAGTGGCATTGACACCATTCGTTGGATCCTCACCACTTAAATAATGCAACATATAATTCAAAGTTAAGTTGTCTTTTGGATGAACCGTTTTAGCGGTAGTTAAATTATTAGCTTCATCGTCAATCAATTCATTATTTTGGTTAACATCTGTATTCGATTGGCTATTACTAATTCTAGTATTGTTTGTTTTATCAACAGTATATGCATTAGTTTCAGCGTTAACTAATGAAGGCATGGATTCGAAAATAACTGCATCGGTAATGTCTGCGGTATCCCCCGTTGACGCTGTAAATCCATATCTCAATTTATTTGATCCATTCAGTTGAAATACGCTCAAGTCAATATTTGCAGTTCCCTTAACGTCTGGACTCCGAGGTGTCCCATTATAATTTTTATCTTTATATTGATAATTTAATTGAGCTGTTTTGCCATCCGGATTAGGGATATATTCGATTGTCGTATGTTGCCAACCATCTTGATAAGTATTACTGTTTCCCTTACCATATGAAAAATCGACGTTATTACCATTGGTTGCAAGGTCACTTCCCAAATGATGATACATGCCCATAATTGAATTATTAATAAATAAATTATTAAAATTAGTACTCAGCTGTTTATATGTATTAGCGTCAGCAGGGTAATTCCAAGCAATATGTGGACCACTCAAATAATTATTAGTACCCGAATAAGGCATAGTATCAAAAGATTTCCCTTGTCCATTTAACTTGCTATCAGGATCGTTCGGTTGCCAAGCATACGCACCATTTCTATTAAGAGAAGTATCAAATTCAAGTGCAAAACTATTTTGTATTGCCTGTTTTTGAATAGCATTTGATTTACTACCGTTAGTAACACTATTATCTGTATCCAATCCCCAAACACCTAACGATTGTCCATGGTTAACTTTTGTCCCATTCATTGAAATAGCACTCGCACCTCGACCATCATTTTGGAGTACAAAAGCCATTCCATCTGGAACTCCAGAGGGATACATAATCGTCCCAAAATACATCCACATTGATATTGTTTGTTTTTTCGTGATATCCAAATAATTTTTATCATTATTGCTCCAAATAGCACCTGTTTGATTAGAGTTATCAGTTAATCTAACAATATCAGCCCCATTAGGGTTAATAACAGTCGCTGAATTTCCAGTAAACGTACCAGGTGTAAAATAACCATCTAAGGTTATTCCTGGTGGACTAACAGCTAAAACTTCTTTATCCGTAACAGTCCCAGCTTGAATATTTTGAGATGTCATCCGTAAAATACTCAAAGAAGCCATAATAATAAATAAACCAAATAAAAATACCTTAATTATCCTTTTTGTAAACATTGAATATCGCTCCCTCCTGAAAATTTCAACAAAGTGACATTTGTTCAAACATATCTGTATACACACATTATGCAACATATCATGGTAATATGTGTACTAAATTAGGTAATTTTTTTTATCAAATTATAAAATTTTTAATTCGTACCATTTGGCATACTTTCTACACGCAAAAAAAAAAAAGAAAGCTAATCGGGGAAGATTAGCTTTCTTTTTTTTCGTTATATTGTTGGGAAAATTATTGTTGCGTGGTACGCACCTGTCGAAGGGGGATCCCGGTTACAGTACCGCAACAAAATCAATGAGGTAGTAGGATTCTATGACAATGTCCTCAACGCCCTATTGAACGATAATTCGTTAGAACTAAAAATCCCGTCCCCACAAAAACTTCTATCGTTCATTAGAACTCATTACCACTTGAATCTTACAAAAACATTGTAACTGCTCTGATTAGTAAATATATATCTTTATACATAAAATTTTTTATCAAAAATTGGAATATTTTTTTAGATAATTAATGTTATATTTCTTATTCGATTTTTTTGATGGATATATAATATCGTCTACCTCGTTTAATTTGCCGCCTCCAGGAGAGAAAAAAACATATCCGCTGTGGGACCGACTTGAGCCTTGCAAATAACGCAAGTCTTAAAACACGTCCGTGGAGTAAGGACTAAAGTCCTAACTCCACTTTCACTGCGGATATGTTTTTTCTCTCCTTACGGCTAGGTCTTTAAATTCAAACTTTATTACATTACCTTATCACAAAATTCATAAAACGGATTCTAATCAGAATAATCGAGAATAGTTGACTAACACAGCAAGTTAAATTAATCAAATCATATTTCTTCCTATATAAATACAGATTGTGATTATTTTATAGTTTCCGGTATTTTCAAGCGTAATAATAAGTGATTTACCATAATAACCATGATAAGATATTACAGAATAAATAATAGAAAGAGGGATTTTTACATGAAAATTTATTTTGCCAACGGTTTATTTGCATTAGCCGACAGAATGTTCAATGAGGTTGTAGTTGATAAAATCAGAAAGATGGACGGTAATATTGAGGTCTATCTTCCCCAAGAAAATGGTGATATTAACGACAAAATGAACTACGCTGACTCAATTAAAATTGCTCAAGAGGACAACAAAGAACTCCTTTCTTCTGATTTAGTCGTTGCAATTCTTGATGGTGACACAATGGACGATGGTGTGGCTTCAGAAATTGGTGTGGCCTTCGGAAAAGATATTCCTGTTATTGGTGTTTACACTGACCTTCGTCAACATGGTTTCGAAAACCCTGCAAAGCTTGAGGCTGTAAAGGGTATCGGTGAAAATCCTTTTGCATATATCAATAATTACACAATTGGTTTGATCAAAATGAATGGTATTATGGTCAACAATATTGATGACATGTTATCAGCAATTAAGAAATATATTGAAAAATAATTTGTCTTTTTTGACAAAATTGTATTTCAGTTCGATTACGTTGACTTTACAGTTAAGTTATAACTAATTTACAGTTAAGTTATATTCAACATTTCATGGTCTATACGTTATATGATTACTTCCGTTGAGAAAATTACTAAAACAAATCGTGTTTTATAAATTCGGGGGAATCCTTTTATAATGAAGATCAAAAATTTCGTAGCATCATTTTTAACAGTCACATCACTTGCACTCGTTGGTGTAAGCGTCCAAGCACAAACTGTCGATGCTGCAACAGTTTCAATGTCAGATACTAGTAGTGTTATTTATGTCTCAAATGCTAACGGAGCTACTCTTTACACAACTCCAGATAGCCAAGGAAATATGAACTTTAATGGTGTTAGACTTCAAAACAAGTCTGCATGGCGTACAAACAAGATTGCTAACGTTAATGGCGTTACTTACTTCCAAGTTGCTAATAACGCTTGGGTAGCTTCTACAGACGTTACAGGCAATGCTCCTTCAGTTGCTGTTGATAAAGATATGTACGTTAAAGCTAACGGTGGCGTTAACCTTTATGACGCTCCTAATGGTAGTTTCAATGGTTACTCAGTTACAGGTGGTAACATGGTTCACGTTTACCAAAGTCAAACTGATGCTAACGGTACTACTTGGTATGATGTTGGTATGAGTCGTTGGATCAAAGGTGATTACCTTTCAAATGACAACGTTAAACAAACACTAACAATGAACGCAACTGCTTATGACCCTGCTGTCTTAGGATCAAACATGGGTTACAGTGGTGTTGCCGCTAACCTATCAAAATTCCCTAAGGGAACACATTTAAGAATCACAGACGGTAATGGTAAAGTTTATGACCGTGTTGTTAATGATACTGGATTGTTTGCTTACAGTAACCCTAACCAATTAGACATTGCTATGCCTAACTCAGAGGCATTACAATTTGGCCGTCAAAACGTTACTGTTCAAGTTATTGGATAGTCAAGTTAAATAGTAAAAGTAAGGAGTTTGAATCTGTCATGGATTCAAACTCCTTTTTTGTTTTGTTCTTGAAATATAACTGTGTTTGCCGCCTCCGGGAGAGGAAAAAAGCATATCTGCGGTGGGACCGTCTTGAGCCAAGGTCTCAAGACTCGGTTTTGAACTTCGAGAAAATCACTCGAATTTCAAAACACGTCCGTGGAGTAAGGACTAAAGTCCTAACTCCACTTTCACTGCAGATATGCTTTTTCCTCTCACTCCGGCTAGTGTATTTCTAAAATAAATCAATCTCCATATAGCTTGTTTATTAATAATGAAAAATACAATTCTCAATTTATTTAATATATGATAAATCTAAGTACAGAAAAACTGAAAGATTAAAACACACTAGCCACAGGGTACGAGGGACGGAGTCCAGCAGTGATAGTGGTGTGAGAGCTTTAGCTCTTACTCCACGGACGTATTTTGAGATTTGCGGTTTATGCAAAGCTCAAAATCGAGACCTGAGACCTTGGCTCAGGTCGGTCCCACAGCAGGACTCCATCCCTCGTACCCTGCGGCGGCATATATAAAAACAAACAAAAAAAGAGCCCTCATTCTCTGAGGACTCCTAGTTCGATATGAGTGGTAAGATGAAATTTACTGCAGTTTCATCAACGTTAAATGAATCTAAACTTTAAATGAATCTTACTACTGAAAAGCATATCTTACTAAATATGTATTACGTGTTCAACTAATGGATCCTAGCGCAACATGTATTGAGTTTGCGCGACTACTTTTTAGGTCGATCTTATGTTAACTTTTGGCACTAGTTCCAAAAATGTCGTTGAACTGTACAGACTCTAAAATGCTTTGTTTCTTACTGATTCTATCATTCTCTACAACGACAAAACTTTCTTAATCAAACTATCTTTAGGGCTACAGTTCCTGACACTTCATCTTTACCACATCTATAATATAGCATCATTCGAAAACGTTTACAATATTTTTGTATTACGCTTAATAATTTTTTTAAAGTACTTATCTACCAAGCATTCCAGCATCTATTTATTAGCCCAATCAAACAAAAGTATCATCTTATCTATTACCAAATCATTTCAAAGTTTATTTATTTTTATTAATTACTATCATTAGAAGTCACAAGAAATTATTTTTTATTATTTTAAATATGTTATCCCAAAATAATTAAACTCTTATATCAAAGTCAGATTATCTATCTAAAAAATACACTAGCCACAGGGAATGAGGGATAGAGTCCAGCAGTGATAGTGGTGTTAGAGCTTTAGCTCTTACTCCACGGACGTATTTTGAGACTCGCGGTACTTTGTGAGGCTCAAAATCGAGCCTGGAGACCTTGGCTCCAGGCGGTCCCACAGCAGGACTCTATCCCTCGTTCCCTGCGGCGGCACCAAATAAAGACACTAAAAAAGGGCTCCCTCATGTGGGGAGTCCCTAGTTAGATATAAGTGGTAAGATGAAATTTACTGCAGTTTCATCAACGTTAAATGAATCTTACTACTTGTAACATATCTTACTATATGAATATGTATTATTTGTTCAACTAAAGGATCCTAGCGAATTACGTAATGAGCTTCGTGCGACTAACATTAATTAGGTCGATCTTATATTAACTTTTATCGCTAGTTCCTAAAATGCCGTTGAACTGTATGAACCTTAATTTTCCTTTGCTCTCTACTAATCCTACCATCTCCTAGAAACGATAAAACTTTCTAAATCAAACTCTTTTAGGGCTACAGTTCCTGACATTCCATCCTTACCACGTCTATAATATAACATTCACTGTAAGCGATTACAATACCTAATTATTCTTTTTATAAAGTCGTTCATTTTCTTTAATTTCACTTAAATAAAACTTGGCATCAACGGCTGATGGATCAACGATTGTGCCATCTTTATATTCAATTTCATACATCTTTTCGTAATCAGAAATACTCATCTTTTGACGGTCATCAATAACTGCTTGAAGAGCCTTTTTATCAATAACTTTTTCAAAATCGGATTGAACTTCACCACTGAAAATTTCACCAACTGCTCCAGAGCCGTAGCTGAAGAAAAGAACTTTTTCATTAGCTTTAGCAGCATTAACTAAGTAAGACAAGAGTCCTAAATAAAGTGATCCAGTATAAAGGTTTCCTACTTCTCGACTAAATTTAATACTTTCTTGATAGTTAGCTGTTAATTCAGCAAATTTAGCATCAGAAACTTTACCTTCCAATGTTCGTAATGCCTTCGTACCCATTTTTGTATAAGGAATATGGAACAACATTGTCGTAAAATCATCAGCTGTAACTGAATATTTAGTTTGATATTTATCCCAAAGAGTACTGAAGAAATCCACATATACTTGGTTTGAGAATTTTCCACGAGCAAATGCTGTCTTAGAAAAAGTTGGACGCCAGAAATCACCAACGTTACGTGTCATGTAAACTGATTTGTGATCAAGTTTAATTACACGTGGGTCTTCGCTAATCAACATTGCAACTGAACCAGCACCTTGTGTGACTTCGCCTGGAGTCTTGATTCCATAACGGGCAATATCACTGGCAATAACAACAGCTTGTTTACCTGGGTTGAGGCTGACAAAATCATAAGCAGCTTGTAGTCCGGCAGTAGCTCCATAACAAGCTTGTTTAATTTCATAAGCACGAATATCTTCTGGCAAATCTAATAAGTCCATTAAAAAAGCAGCTGTTGATTTTGATTCATCCACACTACTTTCAGTACCAACAATTAAC
Organism: Companilactobacillus nantensis DSM 16982; assembly: GCF_001435815.1. Lineage (GTDB taxonomy): Bacteria > Bacillota > Bacilli > Lactobacillales > Lactobacillaceae > Companilactobacillus > Companilactobacillus nantensis. Next base: position 23,367 of record NZ_AZFV01000011.1, read on the forward strand.
AAACCGATATTTTGCTTGTCTTCAGCAGTTAAAATGCTGTCAGCAGCACTAGCAGCCATTGTCACAGCGTCTTGATAAGGTTGTGGTACTGCTTGCTTATCTTGACCAATTCCAATTGTAAACTTGTCAGGATCAACTCCACGTGCTTTTGCTAATTCAACAATATCAATATAATCTTTAGGAACGTAAAAACCTATTTTATCAATACCTATATCCATTATTTTCCTCTCAACTCCATCAGAATATTCTCTGCATTTTGTAACGTGTAATTTTTTGTTTGATTTAATTTTTTGGCAACTTGTTCAATTTCAGGACCGATAGCACCGGCAGCAATTGCTAATGACTTACTTTGCAAGCCCATGTGTCCTGCTTGAATACCAGTCGTAACCAGTGCTCGTAAAGCCGATAAATTATTAGCTAAACCGACTGCTCCAACGACTGATTGTAACTGCTGACTATTTTGAATCTTCATCATTGCTAAACTCAATTGGGCCATTGGCATTGCTTTAATTGCTCCACCAACGCTACCCAATTCGATTGGCATTTTCAAAGTTCCAACTAATTTACCGTCAGCTAAATGCCATTCAGTGAATGGTTGATATTGACCAGATTCGAAGGCAAAACTGTGAGCAGCTGCCTCTTGAGCTCGAAAATCATTACCAGTCGCAATTAAAACAGCATCGATACCATTCATAATGCCTTTATTATGCGTAATAGCTCGTTTAACCGACTTTTTAGCAAAGTCTGCTAGTTTGACTATCCGTTGAGCAACCTCTTCACCAGACATCGTTTTAGTTGCTAATTGATTGTATTCAACATTTGCTTCAACCGTAATAATCTGACCTTGACCACTGTTCGACAAAATACTGCACAAGACATCCCCAGAAATCATCGTAGCTAACTTTTGTGAAGTCTTTTCCAAAATGGTGTTGACCATATTAGCGCCCATTGCATCTACAGTATCAATACCCAGTTCAATTTCTTCAAATTGATCGTAGTGATTGAATTTCAACGAAACAATTCCACCACCACGCTTAATTAGACTTGGATGTGCTTGTTGCGCAAAAGCAAAAATTTCCGAATCATTTTGTTCCAACTTAGCAATTTCTTCAACGGTCACATTTTCTAAAACAATTTGACCATAGACGATTCGTGAAGTTGGATAAGTTTTAAAGCCACCACTATTTTTAATCCTTTTAGCGGCATTCGAAGCTGCAGCGACAACAGATGGTTCCTCAATAACCATTGGCACTAAATAATCTTGGCCATCAACGAGAAAATCGGTCGCAAAACCATAAGGCAAACTGAAACTGCCAATTTGATTCTCACTGAGACTATCAGCTAAATCTGTCGAAATTGTCTGACGACTACGTAATAACTCAGCTTGTTTCTGATCAATATAACCGCCATCAAGCAATAGTTTAATTCGTTGTTCATCTGTCATTTCGTAGATTTTCATAGTAGTTTGACACCCATTGCCATACCCATACCACCACCGATACAAAGTGATGCAAGGCCAGTTGTCTTACCTTCCTGTTGTAGTGAATTAATCAACGTTGCAATCATTCTAGCACCTGTGGCACCTAATGGATGACCCAAAGCAATCGCACCACCGTAAATATTTACTCGGTCCTCCGGCAACTCCAAATCCCGACTAACAGCAACTGCTTGAGCAGCGAAAGCTTCATTAACTTCAAACAAATCAAAGCTTTCAACATCTGTTTGATAACGGTCAAAATACTTCTTAATAGCATAATATGGTGCATAGCCCATATAATTAGGGTCAATTCCAATTTCAGTATAGCCAGTAATTTCGGCAACATACTTGAGGCCTAATTCTTTAGCACGACTTTCACGCATCAAAATAACGGCTGCGGCACCATCATTGATTGGTGATGAATTACCAGCAGTAACTGTTCCCTTCTTGTCAAAAACAGTCCGTAACTGACCCATTTGTTCCAACGTTGTGGCTGGACGAATTGATTGGTCAGTTGTAACTTCTTCACCGTTAACCTCGATTGGCATAATTTCTTGAGCCAACTTAGCAGCGGCGTTATGTGCTTTTTGATGTGAATCAAAAGCAAATTTGTCTTGTTGTTCACGTGTGACATGGTATTTCTTAGCCACATTTTCGGCCGTGATACCCATTGGTAAATGATTGAAAGCATCGTTCAAACCATCGTTGAACAAAGTATCTGACAACTTAGGACTAACTTCCATCTTACCGGTTCTTGGAGCATAAAATGGTGCGTTTGACATACTTTCAACACCACCAGCAACAACGATTTCCGCATTGCCCATAGTTATGGCTGAGATAGCTTCATAAATAGATTTCATCCCAGAACCACAAACTTGGTTAACTGTCATGGCTGTGGCATCAACACGGCCACCAACATTTAGCTCAATTTGACGAGCTGTATTTTGTCCCATACCAGTTTGATAAACATTTCCAAAAATAAACTGGTCAACAATTTTTGGATCGACCTTATTTTTGCTAAGTAGTTTGGAAACAAGCTGTGTTCCCAACTCTACTGCTGTTAAATCAGCGAATTGACCACGAAATTTGCCAATCGCTGTTCTCTTTGCATCTATAATTACAATTGGATCCATAATTTTTTCCCTTCAAACTTGGTAGAATATCCTTAAGCCTTAATAATAATTTAATTAACCAATAAAAACAAATAAAAGTGATGGAAATTTCTTATGCGTACTATTGATTTAATCTTATTGCTGAATGATTTTAAAAAAAATAACCGTATCTTCGTTGAAACCGACAACCAGCGTTTGCCCGTTGTGGACTTGGAAGTTGTTGATTATGAAATAATTCTCAAGACCTCTTCCAAGATGCATGGACTCAAAAACTGGGAGTTTTTAATTTTACTCAATAAAAAAGCCTATTATGAAATGCCGGTTTTTTACAATAATAAAGATAGTCAGCATCAATTATTTGGCTTTCGAGTGGCTGACGATTGTTTGCTTTTGGGGTAGCCGCTTCCGGTCGTGGGTATTTGATTGGGTCTGCTGTGGGACCGGTGCGAGCCAAGGTCTCGCGCCTCGATTTCCTACGTCCTGTGATGTAAGAGCTAAAGCACTAACACCACTATCACTGCTGACCCAATCAAATACCCACGACCTCCAGCTAATATATCTTTTTTAGATTATTCTTAATATTCAATATTTTCGATATTTTCTTGAATTACGATAACCATTTGTAAAATACCTGATAATACTCGAACATATCAAATTAATGTTCAATGAATTTGATTTTAAATTCTCGTAAATACCAATAAACTTAGTTGGATTAAAAAAATGAAACAACAAGCTAGCCGGAGGGCGCAAAAAAAGTCTCCCCGCTGTAAAGGTGGAGTTAGGACAGGTGATTTTCCTGTTCTTACTCCACGGACGTCTTTTGAAATTCGCGTACTTTGCGAAGTTCAAAAACGAGGTTCGAGACCTTGGCTCGAACCGGTCCTATAGCGGGGAGACTTTTTTGCACCCGGAGGCGGCATCTAATTACTTAGATGATTTCTTAGTTTTATCTTCAGCTTGAATCTTCTTAGCAAGTTCAAGAATATATGGTTTCAATTCATCCTTAACTTCTGGGTGAGTCAATCCATATTCGATGTTTGTCTTAACGTAACCAAACTTGTTACCAACATCATATCTTTGACCTTTAAATTCGTGAGCAAAGACGCGTTGTGTCTTGTTCATACGATCAATAGCATCTGTCAATTGAATTTCGTTACCAGCACCTGGTTTTTGAGTTGCTAGTAGGTCAAAAATTTCTGGTGTTAACAAATAACGACCGATAATAGCCAAGTTACTTGGAGCATCTTCAACTTTTGGCTTTTCAACGAAACGTTTAACATTGTACAAACCAGGAGCATTTTCGCCTTCTGGATCGATTACACCGTACTTAGAAACGTCTTTTTCAGGAACCTTCATGACAGCAATTGTTGAAGCATGTGTTTTTTCATAATCATTAATCAATTGCTTTGTCAAAGGAACCTTGTCTTCCATCAAATCATCACCAAGCATAACGATAAATGGTTCGTCAGCGATGAATGATCTAGCTTGGGCAACAGCGTCACCTAAACCATTTGGATGTGCTTGACGACTGTAATACAAGTTAACACCCAAATTAGTTGTGTCTTGAACGACTTTTAATAAATCAGTTTTATTCTTTGATGCTAAGTTTTGTTCCAATTCTGGTACAGAATCAAAGTGATCCTCGATGGAACGTTTGTTTTTACCAGTAATAATCAAGATATCTTCAATACCAGAAGCCTTAGCTTCCTCAACGATAAATTGAATAGTTGGCTTATCAACGATTGGTAACATTTCCTTAGCTAAAGCCTTTGTAGCTGGCAAAAATCTTGTTCCCAAACCTGCGGCTGGGATAATTGCTTTTCTAACTTTCATTAATTATTCTCCTTTTCATGCGACTGCAAATAACTAGTTAATCTACCAGTACTTATCCTTAAATATGGACCACCTATTGACTCCGCAAAAGCGACATTTATGGCATTTCCAAATAAAAAGATTGTCACTGACATATTCACCCAGAGCAAAAACACGATAATCGCGCCGATAGCACCGTAGTTATCCCAAGCCGCCCCAAAATATTTCAAATAATATGAAAACAATTGTGACAAACCAAGGACCCCGACACTAGTAATCACGGTACCGGTTAAGATGTAGTAAAACTTCAGATGGATATTAGGTAAAAAATAAAATAAAGCAAACATGATCAAAAACATTATAACAATTGCAAAGGGCCATTTCCATCTCGTGAATTCATCTATCCAGCGCGAATTCACTCGTAGCAAGGGAATCAACCAGTTTAAAAAAAGTTGTCCAAATGTAAACGTTATAATTGCTGCTACACCAATCATTATTAACATTAAGGTTGTCACGAATGCTAAGCCACGTCGAATGATGTAATTGAGAAATGTTTTTTCGACGAACAGACTATTCACATCCAAACCGTATGCTTCATTCATTGTCATCTGTGCAATATTTAAACCACGGGAGATTGCCCAAAGGGACACAAGAATACCGACTGACAAGATACCTCTATTTGAACTAGATAAAACCTTGATAATCGTTGGCAACAAATAATGATGCAGATCATCAGGCAAAATAAATTCAATATAGCTGATGACAGTCGGTTTATCTAAGTGTAATAGTGGAATCAAGTTTCCAATCACAATAACGGCTGGAAACAGTGACAACAGGATATAATATGTGATTGCTTTGGAAGCCATGGGTACATTTGAATCACTCACCGCTTGCGTTACATATTTGGCAAAGCCGATAAATTTCTCACGTTTAGATATCGGTCGTTTAAATAATGGCACCTGCTGTTTATTTTCTTCCATTATTCACACCATTAATTAAAGTAAGTATTTAGCATCATATTCTGGATCTTGTGATGTTAGAATTTTGGGACCATCTTTAGTGATAGCAATTGTATGTTCATATTGAGCAGAATCAGTTCCATCAGCAGAAACAAAATATTCCCAACCATCAGCTTTGACAAATTTATCCTTAATTTCCCATGTACCTAGGTTAACCATAGGTTCAATTGTAATCGTCATACCTTCACGTAATCTTAAACCTTGGCCTGGTTCACCATAATGAGGCACATTAGGAGCTTCGTGCATTGTTGGCTGAATACCGTGACCAATCAAATCACGAACGTCACCCATGTGGTTTTCATCTTCAACGTAGTGTTGAATGGCATAACCAATATCACCTAAACGGTTACCAACAACAGCTTGGTCAATTCCTAAGTAAAGAGCTTTCTTAGTTACATCCATTAACTTTTGGTCTTCAGCTGAAAGTTCCCCAACTGCATAAGTCCAACAAGAATCACTTTCATAACCATCCAAGTTGACAGTCATATCAACTTTTAAAACGTCCCCACTCTTCAAGATCAAGTTCTTACGAGGAATACCATGGGCAACTTCGTCATTAACACAAACACAAGTAGCGTATTTGTATCCTTCAAAACCTTTTTCTGATGGACGACCACCGTGTGAAACGATATAGTCGTTGGCAAAATTTTCAATTTCCATTGATGAAATTCCTGGTTTGATAATGTCACGCAAACCAATATGTGTGTTAGCAAGAAGTTCTCCGGACTTTCTCATTCCTTCGATTTCTCTTGCAGATTTTAATGTAATCACTTTTTAACATGTCCCTTCAAAAAAATGTTAATTTCATTATAACATTGTCGGGGGTGTTATATATGCCGCTTCCGAGGACAAACGAAATAGCCTGCTGTGGGACCGTCTGGAGCCATAGAGCGGTCTCCAGACTCGATTTTGAATCTTGCATAAATCGCAAGTCTCAAAATACGTTCTTTGTTGTAAGTGCTGAATCACTAACAACACCGTCACTGCTGGCTATTTCGTTTGCCTCGGAAGCTAGTTTGTTTTTTTGAAGTTTGAGATATATCAGCTATTTTTTTATTTCAAAGTAATTTAATAAAAAGTCAAATATCGGTAACACATGATGTTACTTAAATTGGAATCATATTCTTAACTAAAAATGAAGGATTTAAAATAAAGAATAAACTAGTCGGAAGGAACAAGAATTTAGGTCGCTGATCGAGTAGGAGGTAATTGATTAATTCAATTACAGACCTCTCACACCACCGTACGTACGGATCCGTATACGGCGGTTTGATAATTTAAGCATTTTGAATCTTAATGAGCGTCTTGGATAGATTAATTAGTCCTTTGGCTTCCAGCACTTTGTTAGTTAGAGTATACGACAAGGCTTGGTTATGAGCCGTTCGCCATGCGCCCTTTCGGGTACAGGCAAATGTATGAGCCTCTCTGTCTTCCATTCCCAGACGTTTAAGGTTCTTTTGTCTCGTTCGCACTTTCTTCCATCGTTTCCAGATGAATTGTCGAATACGTGAACGTAACCATTTATCTAACTGAAAGGTGAAATCTTTCATTCTACCCACGCCATAATATTGTAACCAACCACGCATTTTTATACGTATTTCGTTGAGTACCTTCTCCAGCGAGACGCCTCGACTACGCTTAGTAATCTTCCTCAGTGCTTGGATTACTCGCTCTTTAACTTGCCTCGCCGGATATGGATATGCACCATTTTTATTCACTCCAAGTGTAAATCCTAAGAATTTCATTCTTAGGGTGGGTACTACTTTGGTCTTTTCTTGATTGACAGTTAGTTTCAGCTTTTTCTCAAGAAATTTAGTGATACTCTTCAGCACACGTTCTCCAGCTCTCTGCGACTTGACGAAAATATTACAATCATCCGCATATCTCACAAACTGGTGACCTCGTCTGGTTAGCTCCTTATCAAGTTCATTGAGGTATATATTTGCTAGTAACGGCGAAATTGGTCCGCCTTGCGGCGTACCTTTCTCGCTTCGTTCAAACATTTTTCCGTTCATTGTTCCACTGGTTAGGAATCTCCGGATTATCCGAAGAAGCCAGCGGTCAGTGACCTGCTGCTCAAGGAACTTGATTAACATATCATGGTTGACCGTATCAAAGTAAGCTTTCAAATCAAGGTCTATCACATAGTGATAGCCTTGATTATATAATTTCACACACCGCATTACTGCATCATGTGCACTTCGATTAGGTCTGAATCCAAAACTGTTGTCTGAGAAGACCTCTTCAAATATAGGGCTCATTACTTGCGTGACCGCCTGCTGTACTAGCCGGTCGGTAACAGTTGGTATGCCAAGCTTTCGCATGCCACCATTTGGCTTAGGAATTTCTACCCTTCTTACTGGCTTAGGCTTATATTCACCACTTACCAATTTACGGAGTAGCTCTTCTTTGTGCTCTTTCAGATATGGAAGTAGTTCGTCTACCGTCATATCGTCGATTCCGGGAGCACCATGATTCCCAACGACCCTAAGATAAGCTCGATTGAGGTTTTTCCGCGACAACACTCTTTCTTGAAACTCAATGCCATTCAGTAGTGTATTCTCACCAGAAATCATACTACGCGCCCCAGTTTGTTCTCGGTCTTCCAGACCTATTTGTCGCTGGCGGTCAGCTTGTTCTGTTTTCTGCGATTGTCGCACAATTTCCATCTCCAATATTACTTCTGAATTATTATCATTCGGTCCTTCGTGGCTCCGCCACTACTATGACCTCTGCTGATTCCTGTATCACTCAACGTATCATCGCTGACACGCTTGAGCTCGCTTTTCCTTTGGGTATTCCCAGACGGGTCATGCGATACAGGCCTCCCCGGGTAAGAACGTTAACTTTCGTACCATATCACCGATAGCTCTACCGTATTGATTTCGAGTAGTATTGGACTTCAGCCTGCTCAGCGGCCTTATCCATCAAGTTCGGCCTTATAGCTATTTCTTGTACATCGGTGCAGTATTTTGCTCATTGGGCTTCCTTCAGATTCCACCTCACGATGGACACCCTTGCCCTTGGCTAATGATTCCGACTACTACGGCTCATGATGGACTTTCACCATCAAGTTAACGCCCATGCCGGGCGCACTGAAGGTGGTGTTAGAGCTTTAGCTCTTACACCACGGGACGAGTTTTGAAACTCGCGTATCTTGCGAGGTTCAAAATCGAGAGGCGAGACCTTGGCTCGACTCGGTCCCCATAGCGACCTAAATTTCTTGTTCCTGGAGACGGCATCCAAAACACCAATTTATTTTGAAACTTTCGACCAACCCAATATCAATTTTTGCTATAATTACTCAAGATACGTGAAAATGAGGCGTTTATTTAATATGACAAAAGTAAAAATCGTCTACGCCAGCATTACTGGTAACGACGAAGATATCGCATATGTTTTAACAGAAAAATTTGAAGAATTAGGTTGCGATGTCGATATGAGTGAAGTTTCTCAAACTGATGCAGCCGACTTTGAAGATACCGATATTTGTGTGATTGCTAGTTATACTTATGACCAAGGAATCGTACCCGATGAAGCACTAGATTTTTACGATGACATGCAAGACTTGAATTTGAGTGGAAAAGTTTACGGAGTTTGTGGCTCTGGTGATACTTTTTATGAGGATTTTTGTCGTGCTGTTGATGAATTTGCCAAAGTCTTTGAAGAAGTAGGTGCAACTAAAGGTGCCGACCCTGTTCGAGTTGAATTGGACCCTGAACAAGATGATATCGACAACCTCGACCACTTCGCAGAAATAATTTATAAAAAGGCACAGGAAATGGATCTTTAACCATGGATTTTATTAAAAAATATCGTAATTTTTGGGTGTATTGCTTCTTTGGTTTCTTAGCATCGCTAATAAATATCGGAATCTTTGATCTTTCACACAATTATTTCCACATTCCCTTGTGGATTGCTAATACCGTTGCTTGGTTCATTTCTAATTTCTTTTCATTCTTTGTTACCAAGCTGTATGTTTTTAAATCTGAGATGGAAAGTTTAAAAAAGCTTTTCCATGAAGGTATCGTCTTCTTAGTTTCCAGAATTTTCTCACTAATTTTTGATGATATTTTTATGATTGTAGCAGTTTTCATTTTCCCTTGGAATAATTTGATCATTAAAGCAATCGATCAGTTAATTGTTGGATTATTCAATTATTTCTCTTCGAAACTTATTTTTAATTACAACAATCGTCAGTTGATCGAAAGATTTAAAAATTTAAAATCAAAAAGAAGTCGCGATGAAATTTAGTTTTCATTGCGGCTTCTTTTTTGATTTATTCAAATATTCCGTCTCCAGAGTGGAGAAAATATTAACTGGCTGTGCGGACCGACTCGAGCCAAGGTCTCGAGTCTCGGTTTGAAGCCTTGCAAGCAAGTCTCCAAACACGCCCGGTAGTGTAATGGCTAAAACCATAACGCTACTTTCACTGCCTGTTAATATTTTCTCCACTCTTCCGACTAGTTTTTCTATGTAAAGTAATCTATTTAATTAGGTTCAGAAGAACAATCTCTAATTACAATGTATTAAAAAAATAAGTCATGATAACCTAATGTTTTTTACATTTATAACACATAAAAATGATTAATAACCTAGCCTCTAGTAGCAAGTAATTTTGGCAGCAGTGCAGGTGGCGTTGGAGCTTTAGCTCTTACACCACGGGACGAGTTTTGAAATTCGCGTACTTTGCGAAGTTCAAAATCGAGCTCGGAGACCTTGGCTCCGGGCGGTCCCCACAGCAGCCAAAAATTTCTTGCTACCAGAGGCGGCATTTTTTAAAGAAAAAAGACAACTTCTCAATTGTGAGAAATCATCTTTGAAATTTTATTCAAACTCATTTGGTCTTTCAGTTGTTTGTTTGAAGTAATAGCTTAGTGAATCAAGAATTCTATCTGATGCTTTACCATCACCATATGGATTCTTGGCATTTGCCATACGATCATATTCAGCTTTATCCACAATCAAACGTGTCATTTCCTTTTCAACAACATCGGCATCTGTACCAACTAGTTTCAATGTTCCAGCAGTGACACCTTCTGGACGTTCAGTTGTATCACGCAAAACTAGAACTGGTTTACCTAATGATGGGGCTTCTTCTTGAACACCACCAGAATCGGTCATGATGAAGTAACTTCTTGATGCAAGATTATGAAAATCGACTACATCCAAAGGTTCAATCAAGTGTACACGGTCAACATCGCCAAGGATTTCCTTAGCTGTTTGTTGAACAACTGGATTCAAGTGAACTGGATAAACTAATTCAATGTCATCATGTTTTTCAACAACTTTCTTCATTGCCTTGAAGACTTGCTTCATTGGTTCGCCTTGGTTTTCACGACGGTGCATGGTAATTAAAATCATCTTTTTATCAGGATCGATTACATCCATAACATCGTGATGATAATCTTTGTGAACGGTGCTTCTTAAAGCATCAATCGCTGTATTACCAGTAACGAAGATGTGGTCCTTTTTATGGTTTTCCTTCAACAAGTTAGCTTTACTTTCTGTTGTTGGAGCAAAATAAATATCAGTTAAATCGTCAGTCATTTGACGGTTCATCTCTTCTGGCCATGGTGAATATTTATTCCAAGTTCTCAAACCAGCTTCAACGTGTCCAATTGCTGTTTGGTGGTAGAAAGCTGATAAGGCAGCACTAAATGTTGTCGTCGTGTCACCATGGACTAAGACAACATCAGGCTTTTCTTTTTCAATAATACTGTCCAGTTCTTTAAGTACCAAACCAGTGATACCACTAAGTGTTTGTCGTTCCTTCATAATATTCAAATCATAATCTGGTTTAATATTGAAGATTTCCAAAACAGAATCCAACATTTCACGATGTTGAGCAGTAACAACCGTCACCGTTTCAAAACGATCACTATTTTGCTTCAATTTCAAAACTAGCGGTGCCATTTTAATTGCTTCTGGTCTTGTCCCAAAAACAGTCATAACTTTAATTTTATCCAAAATTATCACCTCAATAAATTAGTTCCAGTATATCAAAGATATCAATTGCCTGATAGTCATATCATAGTAGTTAAAAGATTAACTAGTACCATACGTAAGTTATAGTATTATTTTAATAGGTAGATACGCTTTCTTTTATTTCATGAAAAAATATAGGTAAAACAACATGATAAATTTAACAGTTTTAGTAATTCTCAGCATTTTAACTACGCTCGTCGCCTTTTTTGCGGTTTTAGCGATTTATAATACGCTAATAAAATCCGATTCTAAGAAATATTGGTGGAATATTCTAATAGTTTTAATAATCCTTTACCTATTAGTCTTTTACATGTATTTTCATTTCAGATAAAGCGTTTACTGAAATACTTTGTTAAAAGATGTATTAATTTTAGCCACTTTGAGTTAAAATTACTAATGTATTCAAATAATGAATGAAATTTTTGGAGGATTATCGATGGTTTTAACAAACGGTAACGAAATTTTCAACAACGCCCGTAAAGGCAAATATGCTGTTGGTGCATTTAACATCAACGACTTGGAATGGACTCGTGGCATTTTAGCTGCTGCCCAAGAAACAAATACACCTATCTTGGTTCAAACATCAATGGGTGCTGCTAAGTATATGGGTGGTTACGAACTATGTCTACACCTTGTACAAGACACAATCAAATCAATGGGTATTACAGTTCCAGTTGTAATGCACTTGGATCACGGTAACTACGAAGCTGCCAAAGAATGTATCGAAGTTGGTTACAACTCAGTTATGTTCGATGGTCACGACCTTCCATTTGACGAAAACCTTGAAAAGACAAAGGAAATCGTTAAATTAGCACATGCTAAGGGTATGTCTGTTGAAGCTGAAGTTGGTTCAATCGGTGGTACTGAAGATGGTATTACTGGTCTTGGTGAATTAGCTGATGTTGAAGAAGCTAAGACACTTGCTGCTACTGGCGTTGACTACCTTGCTGTTGGTATTGGTAACATTCACGGTGTTTACCCTGACAACTGGAAAGGTTTGAGCTTTGACCGTCTACAAGAATTAGCTGCTGAAATCTCAACACCACTTGTTCTTCACGGTGGTTCAGGTATCCCTAAGGAACAAATCGTTAAGGCTATCTCAATGGGTATTTCAAAGGTTAACGTTAATACTGAATTACAATTGTCATTTGCTAAAGCAACTCGCGAATATATCGAAGCTGGCCACGATCAAGATATCGATGGTAAGGGTTACGATCCTCGTAAGTTACTTGCACCTGGTACAAAGGCTATTACAGATACAACTAAAGAACGTATCGAATGGTTCGGTACACCTTCAATCAAGTAATTTTTGATAATTAAAAAGACAGAAACTTCGGTTTCTGTCTTTTTTTGTACCCTTTTTTCTAAATACCGTCTCCAGAATCGAGAAAAGCTTGACTGGCAGTGCGGACCGACCTGAGCCAAGGTCTCAGGTCTCGGTTTGAAGCCTCGCAAAATACGCGAGTCTCCAAACACGCCCGGTGGTGTAATGGCTAAAGCCATAACGCCACTTTCACTGCCACTCAAGCTTTCTCGATTCTTCCGACTAGTTCATTTTTTATAAATAATCGCTTAGCTTATCTGAATTCTCTAATAACATGTAATTTTGTTTCTAATACTTTAGAGCTATCTTTTATCCCCCCGATTTTTGGATTTTCTAAAATATATCCATCTACCCCGTTAGCCGGAGGACGCGAGTTATTCTATATGCAGTGAAGGTGGAGTTAGGACGGTGGTTTTCCGTTCTTACTCCACGGACGTATTTTGAGATTTGCGTACTTTGCAAAGCTCAAAATCGAGGTTCGAGACCTTGGCTCGAACCGGTCCCACAGCATATAGAATAGCTCGCGTCCGGAGGCGCTCCCCCTTACACTAATTAGGCATAATCAATATTTCGATTGTGAAAAATTTTCAAATAAATAAAAATAAATTATAAAAGCACGTATTCTACAATATCAGTTATAGTAAAGACTTTATAACTATTTTCCTTAAAACTTTTCAGCCTTTTATATTGTGAAATTTACAAAAACTTGCTATACTATGTTTGTACCAATAAAGAAAGCGCTAACATAGAGAAAGGAGGGGCTAAAATAGCAACTTTGTTAACATCTAGGATGAGTTTTCAAAGCCTATCTGCCTCCCGTATAGAAATGAATCATTTTATATAATTCTATGACTAGATGCTTATTCTAGATACTTAGTTGATTTTTTGTAACTCCCAATTACAATGCGATAGAGGGGAAAACTCATTTCTTAAATTTGCCCAAAAAATACAACGGACCATAATAATCTCCCCGATTCATTGGATACCCCATCATTCAATGACGAAAAATTAATTTCTTGCCTCTATCCAAAATCAACCATATAAAAAAAGATCAACAGGTTCCCCGCCTGTTGGTCTTTTTGTTTGTGCTTAATTAATTATTCGCCGTCTTCTTTAGCAATTGCTTGTTGAGCAACTAAGTTAAGATAATTGAATGGATTGTCGTAATTTGGTTGGAACAACATATCAACATAAGCTAAATCGTCGATTGTGTTATTATTTTGAATACAAATTGAGATAGCATTTGCTGACTGAGCAACTTCATGCTTACTGAACAATTGTGCTCCAAGTACTCGTCTAGTGTCCTTATCGTAAATAAGGTAAATCGTTAACATATCAGTTGTTGGCATGTATGTTGGACGATAGTAGTCGTGGTAGACAACCATATCGGCGTTCATCCCGCTAGCCAAAGCTTTCTTCAGTGTTAAGCCAGTCTCAGCCAAAGTATAGCCAAAGATTTCCATACCTGTTGTGGCCTGTGTACCCATATACTTGCGAATGTCACCAAAGACATTGATACCAGCCAAAGTACCCTGACGAACAGCTTGGGTAGCTAGTGGAATATATTTGATTTCACCAGTTGGATTAAACTTAACGACACAAGAATCACCGGCGCCGTAAATATCAGGGTCAGATGTTTGCATATAATCGTTAACTAATAAAGCACCATAGCCGTCCATTTGGACTTGACCACGTAATAAGTCAGTATTGGCAAAGAAACCAGTACAGACAATTACTAAGTCGGCCTTATAGGCATTTCCAGCCTTTGTCTTGATAGTTAATTGGTCACCATCAACAATTTCAGCAACACGTTCACCTAAACGAACTTTAACATCATGTTCCTTTAACTTTTCAATGATTGTTTCTGACAAACCATCATCAACATAATTATTTAAAATTTGTTCACGTGATTGAATCAACGTTACTTCGTGGACTGTATTGGCATAACTTTCAGCCAACTCAACTCCAACATAACCTGCACCGACAATTGCGATACTTGGGTAATTTAAAGCTGATTCATAGATTTTTTTAGCTTGTGCATAACTCTTACACAAAAGAACTCGAGGATTGTCCATCCCACCAATTGGTGGAATTCCAACTTCTGATCCAGTTGACATAATCAACTTATCATAAGTATCTTCAGTAATTTCTTGTGTCTGTAAATCTTGCACAATAATTTTTTTATTTTTTGAATCAATTTTTAGTACATTATGCTTCATGTGGACTTTAGCGCCGTATCCCTCAAGTGTGGTAGGATCAGCATAAAACATGTCCTCAAGGTTATTAACAATTCTTCCTAAGTATAAAGCAATTCCACATGACAAAAACGCGATATTATCTTCACGCTCGTAAACAGTTACATCTGTTTCAGGATGTTTTTGTAAAATTTGTTCCACTGCAGCTGTTCCAGCATGTGTACATCCGACAACAATAACTTTCACCAGTCGGTTCCTCCTCTATAGTACCATTCTATACTAGTTTCCATTCTTTACAGCATAACACAACACCTAGTTAAATTATATCAATCACCCCGTTATTTCAATTTCAAGAATATGTAAATTTTTATATCATTTATCGAACTTTTTTTCTGTGAAATTTGTAATATAATTAGTTTGTATTGACTTTTTTAAATGATGGTTAAAATGGAGTTTTTTATGAAAGAAATTAAACACAGTCGTGGTATCAATAACGATATTTATCAAGATAGTCTCAAAATTAGAAAGGCTGTCTTTGTTAAAGAACAACAAGTTCCACAAAATTTAGAAATCGATGCCGATGAAGATTTATGTACTTACTTTAATATTTACCTTGATGGACAAGTTGTTGCTACTGCTCGGTTCTCTCCTACAGCTGATAATGGTGTTCATATTCAACGTGTAGCTGTTTTAAGTGACTTTCGACAACAACATCTAGGTTCGGAGTTAATTAAGACTATCGTTCAATACGCTCGTGATCATGACTATGCCTACGCTATTTTAGGTGCTCAGGATCACGCTCAAGCTTTCTACAAAAATCTTGGTTTTAAAGTGATTGGTGAACAATATACCGAAGTCGGAATTCTCCATCATGACATGAAACTTAACTTGTAGTAGTATTACCCATAGTATTATTCAGTCATTTTTGGGATATTTTAAGGAACGTTATAAAGGAGCTTATTTATGTATAGATTTTTTATTCAGCCCCAATTAGATAAGGTCAACAATTCCTTAATCGGCTATGAATTGTTGATGAAAAAAAAGACTCCTGAAGGTTGGCGTCCGCCCGCTAACTTTTCAGATGTGCCTTCACATACAATGGCTTCACTTCTGATTGCTACAACTAAATTGTTATCTTTAAAAATCGGTTCTGTCTCTGTTAATATCAATCGTAATCAACTAATGGATAAAGAAGTCCGCGATGCTATCATTGAAGCACAGAGCATTTTGCGCCCATTACACTTGGTCGTTGAATTAACTGAAGACACTCCTGACAAAGATTGGCCTAATTCAGAATTGATTCCATTGATTAAAGATTTTATTAACTACGGTATGGATTTCAGTCTCGATGACTGTGGTACCGGCGTTAATCAACTTGATCAAATCCAAGACCTAGTACCTTTAGCCTCAGAAATTAAGTTTGCTATCCAAAACTTTGGCGAAAAGTTACGTGATCCAAATATCGAGGATAAGGTTATTTTTTGGCGTGACTTTTGTCGCGAACACAATCTACGTTTTATTTTGGAAGGTATTGAAGATGACCACGACGATGTTCTTGCTGACTCATTGGGTATCGACCTTAGACAAGGTTATTATTATGGCAAACCTCGCCTTTTGAAATTAAAACCAGATGATAATAAGTTCTAATTAATATTTTCGTAATTATAAGGCACGAGAGTGGGACAAAACATGGTCAGCTTTCGAGCATTAAGGCAAATAACCCAAGTAATCCGATTTTGGATTGCTTGGGTTATTTGTTTTAAGCGGAAAAAGCTATGTTTTGTTCCACGTTTATGCTGCATATTTAAAAACAATAATAGCTTTGTCCCAGATTCGTTTTTTTGTATCTTATTGTATCAATTAGCTATTCTTAATTTTCTTCTCACTACGTTCCTTAGCCACAGCTTGTTGCGCAACTAAGTTTAAATAATTAAATGGATTATCGTAATTTGGTTGGAACAACATATCCATAAAGGCTAAATCATCAATCGTATTTTTATTTTGAATACATACTGAAATTGTATTGGCTGATTGAGCTACTTCATGTTTACTGAAGAACTGTGCACCTAAGATAAGGTGATTATCCTTATTGTAAATTAACTTAATCGTCAACATCTCAGTGGTAGGCATATAATCAGGGCGGTAATAGTCGTGATAAGTAACAGAATCTGCATTAATACCATCTTTCAAAGCATGACGTAACGTTAGACCTGTTGAAGCGAGCGTATTGCCAAATGGCTCCATCCCTGAAGTTGCTTGTGTTCCCATATACTTTTGAATATTGCCAAAGATATTGATTCCAGCTAATGCACCTTGACGAATCGCATTCGTTGCTAAAGGCATATAAGCTGGTTTATTAGTTGGATTGAAGTTAACAGTACATGCATCCCCTGCAGCGTAAATATCAGGATTAGATGTTTGTGTGTATTCATTAATAATGATTGCACTGTGACGATCCATATCAACCTGACCACGTAAGAGTTCTGTATTGGCAACAAAACCTGTACATACGATAACTAAATCAGCGTGATGGTCGCCTTGGTTAGTTTCAATCAAAACATTGTCATCATCATCACGATCAAAGCCAGTTACTCGTTCATTCAAGAACACATCAACACCATGCTCTTTTAACAAGTCAGTAACATTCTCTGAAGTATCTTTATCAATATAGTTATTCAAAACTTGGTCACGTGATTGAATCAACGTTACTTTATGGTCAGTATTAGCATAACTTTCAGCTAATTCGACACCAATGTATCCACCACCAACGATTGTGATATGCTTGTGTTCCTTAGCTGTTTCATAAATGGCTTGTGCTTGGGCATAACTCTTGCACATTAAAATACGTGTATCTGAAATCCCCATAATTGGTGGAACAGCCACCGTTGAACCAGTAGTCATGATTAGTTTGTCATATGAATCATTAACTATTTCATGTGTCTTCATGTTTTCACACATAACTGTCTTTTTGTTCGAGTCAATTTTTAAAACATCGTACTTCATGTGAACTTTAGCACCCAGTTTTTCCAAATCTTTAGGACTAGCGTAAAACATATCTTCAAGATGCTTTACTTTTCTTCCCAAATAAAGCGCAATCCCACATGATAGGAATGAGATATTGTCATCACGTTCATATACCGTAATTTCCGTATCTGGATGATCTTGCAAAATCTGTTCCACTGCTGCCGTACCAGCATGTGTGCAACCTACAACAATAACCTTCATAAAAAACACCCCATATTTCATAATTTGCTTAAACTATAATCTGATTTTTTAGCAATAAAATAAAAAAAACAGCACTATTAGTATCAATTATAACCCTATATTTTTATAAATGAATAGGCGTATAGTATTTAAGTGGTTAAATAATAAAAAATATTTTTTATTATTTCGTTCATAATTATCCTAATGTCATTTTAAAAAACGTTAGATATCAGTTATAATTAAAATTAGTTGTTGTCAAAATTCATCTAAAAACACTTACTTAACGCGTAGAGTTTGTTGGCCGTCTTCAAAATCTCGAAATAGCCTATAAATCTTGTTACTCTAACAAAAGCAACGAATAAACTAGACGGAAGGAACAAGAATTTAGGTCGCTGTTAAGGTGGCGTTAGTGCTTTAAGCTTACACCACGGGACGAGTTTTGAAACTCGTGTACTTTGCGAGGTTCAAAATCGAGAAGCGAGACCTTGGCTCGACTCGGTCCCCATAGCGACCTAAAGTTCTTGTTCCTGGAGTCGGCATATATAATTAACAAAAAGTGTTATAAAAAAATAAAAAATAATTGAGGGTTTAATTTGCCAAACAATAGTTTAGAAAAAATTACCGAAAATTATCTAAATACCAATTCAGCAATCATTACTCTAGTAACAATCGGTTTGATTACAATCATCACGGTTATTGCTTATTCATTGGAGAGACGAATCAGTAACTCTTCACCACTGCTTAACAGAGTTTTTGTCCATGTTCTGGAGGGCTTAGTCATAGCTTTAAGTATGATTATGCTCGAAAAGATTTTCTACATTCTCAACAGAGGGACCATTAATAATGGCTGGCTCTATGCCAATGCTCAATTGACGATCCTGCTGTACTGTATGTACTTAATTCGTAACAAAATCACTTTATTGATCAATTTATTAATGCCACTGCTCTACTATCAAGCAATGATTTTCAAACGAATTGATAATAAAAATTTACCTTTGTTTCTAATTTCCTATCTAGTATTAATTGCGATTATTTTATACATTTATAATCAAACCGAACGTCTACAAAGTAATGAGTGGAAATATCTCGGTATGCAAACACTCTTCGGTCTCGCCTGGTGGGTCTTGTTATGGACTGACCATAGCTTCCCTGCATACGAAATCATAAATATGTTAATTGTTTTCTTAATTTACATGTCAATTATTCGTTTCTGTGCTCGTAAGTTGCAAGATACGATGCTCAATTACAATGATCTGCAGGTTAAAGTTAACTACGATGAATTAACTGGTGTCAGAAACCGTGCTAATTTAGATAAAACAGCACCGGAAATTTATGATACATACTCACATGAAGATGTTCCACTGACGGTTTCCATGTTCGATATTGACCATTTCAAGTAATTTAACGATGACTACGGTCATTCGACTGGTGATGAAGTTTTGAAACACGTTGCTCATACGATGGAACGAGAAATGTTTCTAACCGACACTAAAGGACAATTGTTCCGATTCGGTGGCGAAGAATTTATCATCGTCTTCCGAGGTAAAAAAACAGCTGACTGCATTCCAATCATTACTGATTTGCGCAACACATTAGTCAACACACCGCTATTTTTAAATGGTGAACGTCTCGATATTACAATTTCCTTTGGTGTTTCCCAATTGAAAAAGAAAGATTTAGACTTTGACGACTTATTTAACCGTGTCGACCAATATTTATATCAATCAAAGAATGATGGACGCAATCGTTTAACTGTTGAAGGTATTACTTATGATTTCGATGATTTAGAGAATAAATAAAAATCAAAATAAATAGGCCAAACAATCCAGAATTGGGTTGCTTGGCCTATTATTTTTAACAAAATGTAGTTTTTGTTCCACGTTTGAAGACAAAAAAATAGTGAGAAATTAATCTCACCGTCGGGAAGGAATCAGTTGTTTTTGAATCTGGTAGTCCCTATTAGTCATAGT
Organism: Companilactobacillus nantensis DSM 16982; assembly: GCF_001435815.1. GTDB lineage: Bacteria > Bacillota > Bacilli > Lactobacillales > Lactobacillaceae > Companilactobacillus > Companilactobacillus nantensis. The sequence continues at coordinate 43,468 of NZ_AZFV01000011.1, forward strand.
AAACCATACCGACTTCTATCGCAAGCGAATAAATAAATTATTTTAACTCTTTCTCTTATAAATTTATTCATATTTACCTTTTTTTAATCAGTTTGTTACTAAAACTTAAAATGAGTAGTGATGTTTTAACGAAGGTAACACAATTGTATCAGACATCCCGATGATAATACCTTGGAAAAACATTGCCAAAATCGTTCCAATTCCAACTGACAAAATGTGGCCTGTTGTAAAATAACAAATAATCATAATGATAACTGGTGGCGTGTAACTGAATAATTGTCCCCAGCCAGCTGAACCGTGCAAATATTTGAAACGTAAAAGATAAGCTAATTCGTCATTAGGGTGTTGTATCAAATTACAACGTTGATAAATTGAGGTCCCCACTGAAACCCCAATCAATCCTAAAACGTCCACAATCACTCTTAAAATAACTGGCAAAGCATTTAATTGAAACGGATCTAATATATAGGAAAAGAAACCAACTAAATAACTAAATGGCAGTGAGAATAATAAATTGGATAAAAAGATATGTCCATCAAATTTCCCTAGTAAGAATTGGTTCACAATCGTCACAATGACAGCATAGACGAATAACGTCGTTCCATAGGACGAATGTATTGAATTCGAGATATTAACGGCAGAGGCCGTCCAAACAGCACTCCCCATATTACTGTTGATCATCAATGCATTCGCAAACGCATCAAGAACAATTGCAAAAATCAAATAACCTAACCGTGTCTTAAAATTCCCCTGCTTCACAATAAAATTCCTTTTCCTCTTAATTAGAAAACTATATTTGCATTATGACATACTTTGTTGATTTATCCCAAGTGGTCGTCTTCAGAGTAAGCAATCACTCGAGATGACAAATAAAAGAGTTTGTGACAAAACTATTATTATCCCCAAACATGCAGCATAAACGTGGAACAAAACATAGCTTTTTCCGCTTAAACCAAATAAGAGCAGCAATCCAAAATCGGATTACCGCTCTTATTTGCCTTAATGCTCGAAAGCTGAACATGTTTTGTCCCACTCTCTTAAGATTCAAATTCTATTTCGTAGGATGATTCATTTCATCCATGCTGATCAAATGATATTCATGTTTAACATTTGGATCATAAGCTTCAATTTGAGCCATCATACCAGTATCTTCATGTTCAAGAATATGACAGTGATACATGTAAACACCAAATTTAGTGAATTTAACAGCAATTCTAACTGTCTCACCTGCATTGACACCAACTGTATCTTTCCAACCATGTTCATTTGGATATGGAGCTTTGCCGTTACGACTCAAAACTAGGAATTGGCAACCATGCATATGGAATGGGTGAATCATTCCGGCATCCATATCATTAGTATTTACAACATCCCAAAGGACTGTATCGCCAATCTTTTGTTTTCTGTCAATTCGTTGCATATCAAACAATTTGCCATCAAGACGAACTTTGTCATCCATTCCTGACATAACAGTTCTTGTAACAGGTAAACCTGGTGTAACTTCTGGAGCAGCGATTGTTGTTAGGTGTTCAGGAAGTTCTACATCTTCATGTTGATATTCACCAATCTTGAATTTCATAATTGGCATATCATCAGTCATTAATGTTACGACGTCGCCTGGTTTTTTATCACCAAAATCAACGATAACTTCTGCACGTTCAGCACAAGTTAACATCAACTTAGTAAATTTAACTGGTTCAGGCAAGGTACCACCATCAGAAGCAATTTGTGTAAATTCATGTTCATCATCAAAGTGAAGTCTCCACTCACGACGATCAGAACCATTCAAAATTCTTAACCGAACTCTTTGAGTTGTAACATTGAAGACACCATTAATCGTACCATTAACTAATGCGTACTTACCTAAAGTACCGTCCATATCATAATCAGCTTTATAGTCGAGTTGATTATCATGATAACTTCTATCTTGTAAAATAACGGGAATATCATCAACACCGTAGTTTCTTGGGAATGGTAATTTAGCCTCTTCATCATCTGTTACGACAACAGCAGCAGCTAAGCCATTCCAAACTTGACGGGCTGTATTTGGACATGGGTGTGGGTGAATCCAGTCTGTTTGAGCTGGTTGATCCAAAGTGAAGTCAATATCACGACTGCCACCAGGATAAACGGGAGCATGAGGACCACCATCAACAATTGGTCCGGTAACATTTAGACCATGCCAGTGGAACGTTGTAACTTCTGGCAATTTGTTAACTAAGTGAACATGGTAGTGGACACCTTGTTTTAATACGATTGTTGTTCCAAGGATTGAAGCATTGTAGCCCCACGTCTTTGTCTTAGCACCAGGCAAAATTTGTGTTTCGCCCTCTTGTGCTGTAATTGTGTAATAAACATCATTGCCGTCAACCTTGTCTGGTTGCAAAGCTGCGGGAATATTCAAAGGTTGGTCTGGAACATCAGCCTTTTCTAGTGGAACATATCCACCATCATGTAAGTCAAATACTGGTTCATCAAAAAAGTAATCTGTGTAAACTTGTGATTCTGACATTTATAATCGCCACCCTATTTAGTTTTTGATTGAAACGTACAAATACAATTTACTAAAGCCTCAACAAACATGCCAATACCCATCATATACATCGCTATCATGTTTTTATCAGCGAAGACAAAGTACAATAAAATCGCATAAAAAATCAGCATGAAAACTGAGAACACCTTAGAACCACCTGCCATGTTATCACCACCAAATTTTTGATACTACTCTATTCTAATACAGTTGCCACTACTTTAAAAATTAAGTTTGGCATACCTAAGATACATCAATACGTATAAATAATTAGTTGATTATCAATATAATTAGCCAAATAAACTTCAGCCACCTCTAAATTACGTTTTTTCAGTTCAGCTTCCAACCATTCATCATCTTTATGGATATTACTTAGTTCGTCAGCATCAATCTTGCCATCCAAAATAATTGGATATTTGATACTATCCTCATTTTTCATAACTAACGTCAATTGACCGTTACGTTCAAAAACAGCCCGTTTGACATTTCTAACATCCATAACCCCAGCCTGACGCAATTTAAACGACAAATCATTTGCCGAAAGGCCGTTACGTAACGCTAAGTTGACATCGATTTTTCCATTCTTAATAATCAGCTGTGGAGTCCCCTCAATCACCTTCTTAAAGAAATTATTATGATTCGTCAGAAATTTAGCGACAAACACTACCATTGTCCAAATCAATAAAACTAATGAAAATTGTAGGATCGTAATGCTAGAATTATAAATCATCCCACCGACGATTCCACCTAAGACATAGTTTTGTAGTTGGTCAATCGCACTGGTTGGAGCTATATTTCCTCGCCCAAACAAATTAATCTGCAAGACCATGAAAAGAAAACCGATAATAAATTTTAAAGTTAAATCTCCATACGACAGAACCATTTTGTCACCTACTTTTTAATTAATTGAATTGATTGTGAACTAATGACACTAGCACGCGTCAACGTATAACTCCCCTGATTATTATCAAAACTAACCCGATAAATATCGTTACCTGACTTAATTAACATTCCTTCAGTCAAGCTAGAACTATTTGAATAAAGGTTTTTGGTCGATAACTTTTTCTCTTTAGCAACCGAGCGCATCAATTCCAATGTTTGGTTAGTCTTATTACTGATATCCAACTGTTGTTCATAATTGTTGTAATTGATACCGATAAATAAAATGATTCCAAATGCAAAAATTATCAATAAATCACGATATTTATTGTTAGATCGATTTCTAAAATACAACAGACTAGTAATAAAGATGGCCGCTGCTAAAATAACAATTCCAATAATAAAAAGAAAATTTGGTTCATTATTATGTTCAACTAAATACTGGTAAGAATAGAAATTCATTTATAACCCCTCATCTGCTTTCTAATTTCAGTATAGCAAAAAAGCGCTATCACGTTCACTTTCAACTCAGAAAATTCCCAGTAATCTTTGCTTGCGCACGCAACAGATAAGTCTCATAATACATAAATATTAATAACAATTATAAGGGGTGATTATTTTGAATAATAATTCCAATCTCTGTACTTGGCTGAATATGAAACATTTTGAAAATGATATTCAAATCAAGTTGGAAAAAGCTTTAATTAAATACGATTTATCACCTGTTGAATTCAGTTTTATGCATTACCTCTATGATCAGTACGATTCCAAGGCTAGCTTACTAGAAATCAAAGATTCGTTAGAATTAAGTTCAGCCGCTGTATCTAGAATGGCTGTGCGCCTAGAGAATAAAGACTGTAAGCCAATCGTACGTTATCACAGTGATGATAATCAAAAAGCCGTCTGTCTTAAAATGACGACTTCAGGTATCGAACATTTCAAGGAAACATCAGTCGTAGTTGATAAGATTTTGAATGAATCATTTTCAAGTACGGAATTTTTAGCTCTTCGCGATGAAATTTTAACAACAAATATTAAATCTGAAGATGTTGAATAGGAAAAGCGTGGGACAAAACATGGTCAGCTTTCGAGCATTGAGGCAAATAGCCCAAGCAATCCGATTTGGGATTGCCTGGGCTATTTGTTTTAAGCGGAAAAAGCTATGTTTTGTTCCACGTTTATGCTGCATGTTTGAACACAATAATAGTTTTGTTTCAGATTCTCTTTTTTATCATTAAACTTGCCAAGGAAACTTCAAACTGATGTTTTGATTGAACTTCTCTTGTTTCATTAACTTGGCTAATCGTTCCGCTTGACGATCATGGTACCCGCTACAAACAAACTCAGCCTCATCATTATCTGGTACAGCTGTTGGTAAAACAACATTCTTATCCGTTACAACGAAGGTTGAAAAACAAGTTAATCCTAAGAAACGTTTACCAGTTTTTAAATGTTCACCGATTATTTTGGTAAAGACTTCAATTGAACGACTACCCACCCCAGATACATATGATTCAGTACACATTGAATCTTGTAAGCCAAATGGCAAGATAAAGTTAACTTGATCAATCGAAGCTGTAACTGTTTCAATTCTGGCCACACGTGATGCGGCAATGGACGAATTATCATCAATAATCATTAATGTCCTACCGCCAAAAACGGTATTGTGTTCATTTAAATCAGATGAAAAAACTCGATGATTGCTAATTGATAATGTTTCACTACATTTAATTGTTTCCATAGTTTTCTCCTCAGTGAAAAATGACTTTTATTTTTATACTTATATTTTCAGGAACTCAATGTAATATTATACTATGTGACTTAGACATAACAATTTATAATTCTAATACACCCGATACTAAGTGATTAATTAGGTTTTGCATACATAATTGAGTTCGTAAATTCCCGCCTTACTTCATTTATCAACTGATAATCAAAGCGGATATTCTTTAAACATATACGTGTGCCAAATGAAAAAAATTATTAAAAATCTCTCTAATCAGCGGCTATTTATAACAGTAACATAACGCATATAAAAAGGCTGGAGTCATTGGTACTCAATGACTCCAGCCTTTTCACAAACTATTTTCTTAAAACGTATAAAATACCCAAATGATCCCTCCCGGAATCGAACCGGGGACCTACTGCTTAGGAGGCAGTTGCTCTATCCAACTGGGCCAAGGGACCGAGACGTTTCAGAATTTCACAATCTCTATTTTTTACACAAACGTGTGCAAAACGTGTGCATACATTCGTTATACTTTAAAATTTAATAAAAATAAAGATATGAACTACCAAAACCATATAAAATTATATCACAAAAAGCCCCTACTCTAAATTAATAGAATAGGGGCACAAAAATGATTTATTTTACTTACCGTTATAACCCGAACCTTGTACATACTTCATTGGAATATACTCATCAGTAGCAACTTCATATGAATAACCAACATTTGGAAGGTTTACTAATTTATCATTTATTCTCCATGCAGTACCACCCTTAAAGATTTTGTTACTATCATAAATTGCATTACCCTTCGAATTATAAGCGAGTACCCCGTAATCACTGAAGTAGTTGACTATAACTGTGTTACTAAAAGTTGAACTTGACTGTGGAATCAGCGTGTCAACGCCAATAATGTAGAAAGGTTTCTCATTGATGACTTTGATTCCTGCTGACTTCCAAGATGTTCCAGAAATAACATCGGTTCCAATATTTGCTTGACCATCATCTTTATAAGTTGTGAACGCTTTGTAAGAATCACCTTTTACAGAGACAACATTATTAATTGTTGAATTTGGATTGGGCATCGGTGTTTGATTTCCATAAAAGAAATTATCATAATTTTGTGATACATCGAAATTGCCATATGATCCTTGGAATTGATATGTTGACCCCCATTGCCAACTATGATGTGCTGAGTACCAATTTTTGGCAGCAGCATTGTATGGGTATGAAGCAATCCAACCTTGGCCAACATCCATTTTGGAACCAAGCCATGAACTCATAGTATAAATTGATGAACGATATCCATATTTAGCTACTTCATTCATAAATGCTTGATTGTTTGCATTATTGACTGATTTTGAAAGTCCATTCTGTTCTTGAGCTTCGACATCTGTTACTAATGCTGCACCAATTGGCAATCCATCAGCTTTAGCCATACTTGCCGCATAGTCTGCCTCATTGATAGCACCTTGGACCGATGTGTATCTGGCAAAATGATAGCCATTAATATAAAGTCCTGCTTGCTGTGCTGTCGAAATATTATTAGCTGCGGTGTAATCATGATAATAATTACCTTCAGAAATTTTAGTAACCACAGCTTTAACACCATAATTGTTTAACATATCTTTGAAATTTGAAACGGTCATATATCCATTGTGATTTGATACATCAACCATATCAGTACGAGCAGCAGAAACAGTTTGGGTACAAAAAAATAGACTTGCTATAAGCAAGCCTAAAATAATTCCTAATCTTTTTTTCATTTGTTCTCACCAACCTTATCATCACCAATAAATGCTTGGAAACCATCGAACAAGCCACTTGTCCACCCTCCAACGAGTAATCCAGCAATCATTGCTTTGTATAAATCATCATGAAATACTAAAGCAATTAGAGATGAAAATACCAATCCTAACAACATTGCCAAAAATGGCATGTATTGGATTGGTATTTTTTTCGTATTCTTGATTCCGTTTGTTGCACCATACACAAGAACTGTAATAAGCAGCAATTGTGTTGCATCAATTAAATTAAAATTTTCAATAAAGCTCATTTATTTTCCTCCATCTTTCTTTTTAAATCACCAATCTGCCTAGTCAACTGATCAGTAACTTTTCTCTGTGCTTTCAAATCTGCTCGAACTTCAATTAACTCTGATTCAAGCTTAGAATTTTTACTTTTTAAATCAGATCTTTCATCAACCAACGAATTAATCTTATCAACATTCTCCAAGTAGTGATCTGCATAAATACCTTCATTACTACCATTATTTTTTAACTTCTGAAGTAGCAGCCCAAAAATCCCTGTTACAAAAGCACCACCAATTGCCGAAATCACAAGTTTGAAATTATCTACCAATCGGGCTTACTCCAAAATGCCTCAAGCAAAATTTTCACAATTATTACGAATGAAATCATGGTAGTAAAATCTGGACTAAATCTATTAATTCCAAGTATCTGTACCATAGCAATATCATGGAACAAGAACATTAAGAAGTAAAAAGTCCAAATAAATAATGGTAGAAAAGTCACTAGAATTTGATTGATTCCATGCAAATGATGAAATGAAGCTAAGATTACATAGACTCCGATTAATGAAACTGGTATTGAGAATAATGGTTCATCAATATGCATTACAAAATCAGGCGGCCTATCGATAAAATGATTTGACATGATTAATGTGATACCTAAAGCTAAGGTTTCAAGTCCATTAATGAACCAGCTTCGATTAATTCTAAAGAAGAACAATCGTTTAACATTTTTAGGTAATTTATTTGGTTTGTCCATTTAATCACCTCATTTACTAGCCAAACGGCTAGCCTTCCTTAAAATCTTCTCCAGTAATGTTTTTGTAATCGTCCTTTGAAATAACGATAGGAACATAGCTAACAATATCCTCCGCTTTTAATGTTCCCCAACCAATTTCCATCTTTAATAAATTAACCATAATTATTTTGCCTCCGTTGTATTTGTATTTTGAGTTGCTAATTGTAATTGCATAGATGCTAACTGTTTTGTGATTTCAGTCATACCATTCTTGATATCTGCCTTATCTTGAGCGTCTTGCAATTGAGTTTGAGTTAATGCAGTGATACCAGATTGAGTCTCTTTTACATCTTTAGTTAAATTCAAATTTTGCATTGTTAATGTCGTGAAATTATTTTGAGATTCTTCATCAGGTGTCATGTTAGTTGAAATATGAACTAACTCGTTGTCAGACTCTCTGACTGTCCATAAATAGCTATCAGAACTAGAAAAGGCTGGATCACTTTCTACTAGTGTCCAACCTTTATCTTTAAATAATTTAACTTGTAATTCTGCACCAAACTCACTTGTGGTAACCGTACCGATAATATTTCTATCAGCATCTAATTGAATTGCTATTTTCATATTCTGCCTCCTTTAATCTTTGTAAGGTGTAATTTTCTTAATTGTTGGTAAATAATAACTATTTGAATAAGGGTCGCTATTCGCAGAAAATGATGTTCTCAATTTTGAAGGATCATTAATTGATGCCGTGCCAATTTCTATATAACCGTCTAATGGTATCGACAAATATGTGTCATTATTAGCGTATGCAGTCCAAACAGAACCATTCTTTGATTCGTACGAAAACTTCGTTCCTACTGGCTTTAAAGTATTTGTGAGATTAAATTTAAAACCATTGATAAGGTATTCTTTTGATATCCTTACTGAAGTTTTTTTCAAAATATTAAATGATGATGTTCTTTGGGTTGAACCATTATAGAACTTATCGTCAAATGTAATTTCAATTCCGTCCATGGTGTTCTCTAAGAAATCAGACGCCCCTGCCAATGCAATTTGCCCACTACTTGAGCCACTGAAGAAATTAACTGATGCTGGCATTTGAGCGACTGCTGCTTGAATTGAAAAAGTAGCAATTACATCTACCACAACATCATAATTAGCACCAGTGGCACCAGCAGTATTGCCGTCATTGTCATAGCCAGTAAAACTGTGGTAAGTCATTGTACCATCACCATTAAATTTAACTTTAAGGTGTGGTGCTAAGAAGTTCTTGCCACCTTGTAAGTTTTCACCAATACCGTCAATTGGAATATCTAGTTCATTAGTGGTAGCAAGGTCTGCTGATTTAATATAAACGGGATAAACTGATGTTGTAGTAAAATACCCTTCCTTTGCTGTGTTGTTAGTATCGTAATTTAATTCGATATCTGAAACATCACCTTTAGCTCCAGCCGTCATAGCTGTCTTTTGCAAATGTAGCAAGAACGTGGCGCCGTCACCCGCCATGTTAAATTTAGTACCAACATCCCTAAGTAAAGTGACTGTTTTAGATGTTGTTGGGTCCTCAGTTGCACTCTCATCACGTTGGTATAAAAGATATCTACCAGTAATTTCACCATCTGACAATGAGCCGGCATAATAATCAGCTCCAGCAGACGGGTGATCTGGATTATCTTCACCGCCCGTATCTCCACCTGAACCATTGCCAATACTTAATCCAGAAATATCAATCATATTTTTATCTCCGGCTGGTAAAATTGTTTGTTCTTTGCCTGATGGATCTTTGTAAACTAATCCTTGAGCTGCATGTGCAGCAATGCGAGCAACTTTAGTAATTGCGTTTTCTACCATTTTTATCCTCCTTAATTAAGCTGTAGTTGTGTCTAATGCATTTTGTAATGTATCAATTTTGGCTGAAATAGTAGCATCAGAAATTTTATCTGTTGTGTCCACTTTAGCAATTGAATCTTTAACTAATGCTTGTGCACCAGTTACTGTCATCAAATAGGCCGATGAATTGATAAAATTGTCAGTCTTATCAATAGGAAGTTTGACAACTCTGCCTGTTCCATCATCAGTTTTGATACCAATTGGGATACTCGTAACCAATTTGGCGACTCTATCTAAATCCGTCATTCGCTATCAATGCTCCCTTCAATAATTCCGGTCAACAGATCAACCTTTGATGAAATATCTTTATCAAGAATTACATCATTTACATTCACTTGAATTTGACCGGTATTAATCCCTAATTGAACAGCCGTGTTCAATCCATCTTTGGTAACCAAATTATCACCAGTAATTTGCTTTTCAAGTCCGTCCATACGAGCTTGGGCCACGTCAATATCAGTATTTAAAGTATCAAGTTTTTGCTTGCTTTGACTAACGAAAGTATCGACTTTACCGGTACCATCTTTTAATTCTTGATCTAACTTAGTTAGTGCTTCCTGCATAGTTTCATCAACTTGTTTGAGTCCTGAAGCTATGATTGCGGCGTAGGCGTTTAATAGATAGTTAATTTGGTGGTCTGCTGATGTCTCCATTTCTTTGATATGTGCTAATAAACGAACATATTCAGATGCATAAAACTCTTGCACAACAGGCATAGCCACATCATTAGCGATTACCTTAATTGAGAAATCTAAGGTAGTTAGAATCTTAGTTCTATCAGTATTTTCAATTACGAAATGAGCATTCTTGTAATAACCTGCTGATTGAGCAATTACTGCTGATGGTGTCCAATCAATGAATCCAAGACTTGCTTGTGTTGGATTAAATCCCTCGTCATCTAAAATGATATTGCCGTCAGCATCCCGGCCTTCAAAACGAATAAGATAATTATCCATTGGTACATTGCCATCAATATTTTTAAAGGTAATAGGTACATGTAACATACCTGATTGACCCTGTCTGATAGTTATCATTTGAAAGATACGTTTATTAGTTAATGTATCTAACACACTTTGTGGCATGTTGTGTGTACTCTCATCAGACGTATCTTCGTGTGGCAAATAAAAAGCCTTTGATCCATCTAGATAGAAAATCAAAGGCTGTTCCATAGGCAAATCTGTATCTAATGTTCGATATTCAGCTCCAACCGAGGGAACTCTATACTTAACACCAATATCTGGTTGAACATCGCTAGATGACATGTCTGTATTTACATTGCTCTCCATTAATTGTTCTCTCCCTTCTCATCTTCAGTATTCAAATTCTCAACTTTACCCTCAACGTTAGAATCCATAATTTTATCGTTATAATCTGGATTACCCGTAAAGCCTTTAGCAAAGTTAGAATTTGGTTGTGGCTTGTCACCAATGTAATGATTAATATTGGTGATTTGCTTTTGTAAGAAATCAATCTTCTTATCAACATCAGCTTTTGAGTAGTATCGTTCATCAATCAACTTAGAAATTGATACAGAAATTTCAGACAATTGATCATCAGTTAACTGTTTGAAGAAATCAATAATTTCGTTCTCATTTGATTGCTGTAACGCTTGATTTTTAAGCAACAAGTTAATGGCTTTCTCAATCGTTTCAACATTGTAATCATTTGAATGAAACATGCTTGGTCCAATCAACTCTTGGGTTAAGCGGTCTAAGTGGACGTCATTACCATCAAAACCTTCAATATTTTGAAGTTCTGGCAATTTTAATAGTGCTTTTAAGTCAACTAATTCAAAACGTCTAAACACTGTTTTACCAGCATTATCATTACCCAATATTTCAACAATTTGATTATTGTCTTTATCGATATATGTTGTGCCGGTTGCGGACGTTTTTGATACTTGATTATTTGGTAATCGACCATACTCGATCAGTTGCAAATCTTGATTTGCATAAGGTAAATAGAATTGCTGTGTCCCGTCATATCCTTGCATTAGCTTCCCTCCTTTGAATTATTTTGACTAGCTTCAAGGCTATTAACCTTTGCAGCTAGTTTTTTTACGGATTTATTTAACAAATCATTGTTTCTTTCATGCAGCTTTAATGTGCTAGCAACTTCAAAATTGATATTCTTCTTTGACATTTTCGAATTATCTAACGATATAGTCATTGGAGTATCTTTCATCAGTGGGTTACCGCTGATACCGTTCAAAGTAACCATTGTTTTAATACCAAGTGGACCAGCATCTAAGTAACTTGTGTCACCAATCTTCATGGTGTCATCTTGATAACTCAGGTTAACTGTCAATTCAATGACTGGTTCTGTTTGTAAAACTGAATCAGCGTACTGCTTCATCTGTTCTACTGTTTTGATTTGGTCATTAGTGATATCATCACCAATTTTCAAACCATATTGGCTTCTTGAAGGCGCATTGTAATAAAAAAACGGCTCAAACACATAATTTGTGTCGTCCGCCGTTGTTCCATCAGTTTGTCCTTGGTCTTCACTAGGTTCTACATCGTATTGACCACTGAAATCAAAATAACTTTGATCAACCCATTGATTGGTTGCAATTCGATAGTAAGACTTGCCATTAGCACCATCGCTCACAGAACCATTAATCATCCAACGGGAACCATTCATAACACCATGATTTAACTTAGCCTGCGGTGACCATGGAGAATCGTAGACAGTTGCTCCAAAAACAGTATTCTTAACCTCTGTGACAGCAACGTCAGTAGCACCGCTGAAATCTAATGCTGATTGATCAATCCAACCACCATCAATTTTGTACCAAGACTTACTTTGAGCACCGTCAGAAGCTTCGGCAGTTATCTTGTATTGATTACCATTTGAGACTGCTTTACCCGTTTTAGTTTGCGGTGTAAATGGTGAATCATACACATCAACTTCATCATCTGATTTAACAGTACCCTGACCAGTAACTACTTGAATAGTTTGATCTTCAGGCTTAATATCGCCAGGTTTATCAAAACTAATGTACTTTTCAGATACCCATTCATCAGTAGCAACAAAGTAATAAGTAACATCATCAACTACTTTTTTGGTAGTAGTAAGGAATGAGTCTCCGTTTTTGATATAACGTTTAACAGTGGTCATATCAGATCCTACAATAGGTGCCCCTTGTGGATTCATGGTTGAAACGGTTAGATGGGCATTACCAACTGATGAACTAACGTTATTATCCTTGCTAGTATCATCGTCAGAACTAGAATCACCATCAACTTTAATAGTTCCTTCGCCCCAAACTAAATCAATTACATGATTTTCGGGCTTAACAGCTCCCGGTAAATCAAATCTGACATGTTCAGAACTAATCCATGCATTAACACCAACTTCATACCAAGTCGTACTATCAATTGAAACCTGTTGGGCGATTTTATAAATGGATCCATTAACGAGAACTTGACCAGTTTTGATTTTCTTAGTTGGCGAACTGTAAACCGGTACGCCATTAACTGCTGAAATAACGCCTTTTGCTTCAGGACCAACTGGAGTAGCTGTCATAGATATTCCTGAGGAATCAACTACTGCAACTGCACCATCAGTTTGAGTATGCTCATTGTCTTGAGTAGCTCCATACAGCATTGCACCATTCTTGATTGATGTACGATCAATCGAAACTTCAATATCATTAGTGCTATACAGGTTTCTAAACGTTTTATTTGTTGGATGCTTGTAGGAAACAGCATCATAAATCATGACTGTTTTTCCAGATGGAAGCCATTTAGCTCCATAGCTATCAACCGCTTTTTGAACGGCATCAAGTCCGGAACAATTTCCCCAGTCAGTAATATCGACTTTAGGAAAATCACCAATCAATTTGTACGTGTAACCGTCAACATTGTATTCAGAATCGAACACAAACTTCATAGCTTCGTCTAACGAATACGTTTGACTACCACTATTAACCTTGAATTGTTTGAAATCTTGCATACCAAATATTTCGTGTGTGCATGTGACATCCTTAGTTGTTAAGCCATCTACGACCTTTTCAACTAATTGCATGACATTATACTTTTGACCATCAAAGATGATTGAGGCACCGTCCTGCAACATTTCAAAGGATAATGAAGTGTCTTTTGATAGAAATGCTGTGAAAGTAATTGAGAACGTCTCACTAATCTGCTGATCAATATTAAAGCTGCCTTCATCTAAGCAAGTCAGCCATTCTTCACTCTGGCCGTCGGCTGACCTTACTAATAATTTATGACTGGACATTAGTTATAAATGAAATAGAATTCAAAAGATACATCTGAATTTGATAAGCCAGAAATCTCAAATTCATTGTTACCTTTAGCAAGCGAAATAGTTCCGTGATCAGAATTAATACCATCGTTAGTCCCATTAATCATAGGATTAACACCATCTAAAATTAGTTCATCAGATGATGTTAAAACACGATTATAAGTGAATGATTCACCAGTAGTGTTATTAGTTAGGGTTGGCGAACCAGACCCTCTAATGTGAATTTTTAAGTAATGATGCTGTGCTAGTGGGTCAATATCGAATGAACTAGGATTATAAATAGAAAACTTCTTCTCTTTAGACTCAAAGGATATGTCCTTATTCGGAATACCCATACCATAAGAAAAGAAGTTTTTATTTTTATCAAATATTTCTAACGATGTGCCAACAGACTCACGAACGCCAGTATAGTTATTAAACGCAATTTGGAATGTTCCAGCTTTCTCATTGAAGTAAGTTGGAGCAATCGGCTTAGTAACCACACGATATTTATAGGTTGGTTCACGACTAAACACAATCCAGAAACCGCCACGAATCATGAAGAAGTTCTGTAATTCTTCAATCAACATTAAGAATTCTGATTCATTAGCAGCATCAATCATCCAGGTGCTAGTAATATCACGGCTATCATATGAGCCTGACGTCCGTGTTTGACCATCACGTGTATTAATCTTTTGCCAGTTATCTACCGGATTAGTCATAGGCGGATCATAGTCATAACAGTGAACGCCAAATAAATCTTCAACATCATAATATGACTTCCAATTAATACCATCAGTCGAAATGGCTACTTCAACAGGATCGTATGGCAGTCTTGATGGATTATCATGACCATTGCTAAAACCATATGCATGTGGCTTAGGATTGGTTAATGATTCATCTTTAAATACTTTTTCAGTCACACAACTATCTCCTTTCTATTGTCTATTGCCTTGCATGTAACCATAAACGGCTGTATCACGTTGGTTTTGTTGATTAAGGTTATTAGATGTTCTTGCTACATTTATTTCTGGAGCGAAGTTCTTTCCATTAATGTTGCTTAATAAATTAATAACTGTATCTAGTTTTTGACCAATATCAGATGAGATATTACCCATCAAATTAGACGACTTAAATTCCGGATGAAAGTCAGCCATTTTGTACATCAAATCATTCATCAGCGGGATTGCTGATGGTCTAGCAGGGTTAATAACTACTTCTGGCTCTCCTGCAACTTCACCAGCAACATTTCCATTGCCTAGGTATGTTGGACTATTTAGCCAACCGCCGTTAGCTAAGAAGTTAATTTGACGACCTGTACCAATTCGATTCCAGCCACCATTATGCATATAAGCGTTTGTGGTAGCCATAATCTGATCAACACCACTAAGGATATTAGTGTGACCGGGAACAGCGTATGCCATGAAAGTTTGCGGAATAAATTGAAGCAATCCCATGGCAGGATTACCAGCAGCTGAATTTCTATCTGAAATCTGTTGTCTAATCGCAGCATTACCACCAGATTCACGAGCAATTTCACGAACGTAGGCAGCGGCTTCCCAGTCAATCCCATTTGGTGGGTTGGCGCCCATATCTTGAAGTACCTTTTTAACAATTGGTAACCATGCTTGAGCGGCTTTAGGATCACCGGCAACAGATTGAGCTTCTAACTCTTTGTCTTTCAGTTTGTTTAACTGGTCTTTGACCCAATTAATTGATTGCTTAACGACATAGTGTCCAGCAGGTGGAGCAAATGTACTACCAAATTTAGTAGCTTGACTAATTTTAGAAGTAGCTTTGTCCCAGACGGAAGTTAAGTTTCCTAATGGGTCTTTCAAGAATGAAGTGATTCCTTCAAGCTTATCCTTGACCCATTTACCCATATCTCCAAGTTCACCCTTAATCCATGAGCCAACGCCACCTGCGTAGTGAGGTACAGAACTTGGGGCAAAACGTTGAGCAGTTTCAGCGGCTGGAACAACAGTTGCTCCTGGCTTCAAGTCAACCATGACATTACGCATTTTTGGAATAACTCTCCAAGGTTCTCCAGGATTTCTAAAGGCTTCCTCAAATACTGGTCCTTTTTGATCATTGATCAAAGCTGGTCCACCGGGGTGATATCCAACACCGCCGGCATATTTAATAGGTGCAATAGATTGAGCTTTACCACCAAAGAACTTGATAACGGTATTAATACCACCGATACCAGTATTGATAGCTTTAACTACTCCGCCCATGGCTGTATGAGCCCAGCCAGAGAACTTATCAAATATTTTCTTAAAGAAATCGCCTATGCTTGACCACATTGAATTCCAACTAGATTTAAAGCTTGAGCTAAATGATGACCACCACGAATTCATGCCACTTGAGAAATTGTTATACCATTTGGACATCCCGTTAAACTGGTTGCTCATGTATGAACTGACTTTTGACCATGTTGAATCCCAAGACTTAGAAAAATCAGAGCTAAAGCCAGACCACCAGCTACTCATGCCAGAACCCCAAGAATTGGCAGTCTTTTGAGCAGACTTAAATTGGTTGCTTAAGTCTTTGACCCACTTAGATTTCTGAACATCTTTAGACATGGTTGTCATTTGCTTAGAAACATTATTAGATGACTTCTGAACTGACTTAGACATGTCATTTGTTGCTTTCGACACATCTTTGGACATCTTGTTTAAATCGATAGACTTAGAAATTTTCTTCCAAGTTTTTTCCCAAGATTTTCCAATTGGGTCGAATATTTTAGTTAACCACTTAGTAAATCCTTGCCAGTCTTTCTTTAAATTTTTGATTAAAGAAGTCATTGATTTTTGCAAAGGTTTAACTAATGGCTTAGTAATCATCATCGCAAGTCCAACTGGTAACGCTAGCGCATAAACTGCTAATTTTCCAAAAGTTTTCATACTTTTGATCATTGATTTAACAATATCATTACCAATTTTGCCTGCACTTTTGACAATAGACTTGAATCCAGATTGAATATCTTTACCCAAATTCTTAACCCATTTTTGGACTGATTTACCAGCTTTAGTATCTTTTAATAAGAAGTCACCGATTCCAAGAAATGGATTAACCAGCGTTAGAAGTAATTCCTCTTTGTGCTGTTTCATCCACTTGATGATTCCTTGGCCCCACTCAACAGCACTATCAGTAGCTTTGCGAGCATAATATCCAGCTTTAGGAATTAAGCCTTCTGGAGGTTTAGCACCCCTGCCGGCTTTATTCCAGCCATCAGTAAAGTTTTTAGCTCCTTCACCAGCCCATTTACCTGCCATTCTTCCGAAAGTAGCTCCAATTGCTGCACCCGCAGGCCCACCAATCATAAAGCCAATTCCTCCGCCGATAAGTGATCCAGCCGCCTTACCAAAACCTTCAAATTTCTTTTCTGGATTTTTAGCTTTTAATGCGCCATAAATGTCAAGCCCAGCAGTGGCAGCAACACCAATACCAACTGCAGCAGTACCAATCTTTGCTCCTTTGGACATATCGCCAACATTTACTTTAGAAAATTTACCACCTTGAAATCCTTTACTAATAAACTGAAATAGATCACTGAATTTAGTTTTAGTTCCAGAAATAAACTCCAATATTTTGGCCTTGGAATCGCTTAGACCGGATATTCCAAATCTAAATACTTTTTTAGCGTTATCTCCCTCACCAATAATCTTCGTTAAAAGACCGCCTTTTGTTTTATCTGCAAGACCTACAATTTTTAATAATGGTGCAAATGCTGATTCAGACATTTTGAATGCTTTGAATCCAACAAAAGCTGTTGCTAAGGTTTTTATTGCAGTCTTATGTTTAGCTACGTTATCCAAAACTTTAGATAACGATTTTAATGGATCAGCATCATCTTTTGAATTCTTACCGAGAAGACCAAACGCCTTAGCTAAATCATTAAACATTGTAACAGTTGTGTCCCAAACACCCTTGACGAAAATACCAACAATAGTTCCTAAATCCTTAGCAATATCAGAAATAGTTCCTTTATGTTGAGAAAGATATTTGATAATGACAGCTACATACTGAGACAACTTAGCCAATCCATTTCCGGCATCGGTTAGTAATCCTTTGAATGCTGCTGAATTTAATTCATTAGCTATATCAGATAGGCCAGTAGTCTTTTCTTTAACCAACGGTTTCATCAACGTACCTTGAGCAGACAACCATCCTGACTTGATTCTTGCTATTGCACCTTCACCTGTTTTACCAAATGCTTTAAATGTATCTGATGAATGTGCTGCAACTTGCGTCATTGCATCTTCAAACTTTTGTGATGAAATATCACCATTTGAAACAGCTTTAGTCAGTTGATCTTGTGACATATTCAATGCTTTCGCTAATTCTCGTGGCAATGCTGGAACGGCCTTGGACATTCTCGCATAAGCCATAGTAGAAAGCTTGCCTGATGATTCAACTTTTGCATAAGACGAAGCCAAACCGTTTGCAGCATCTTCACCCTTACCGGATTCTATTGCCAAACTTGAAAATGCTCTAGTCAGATTTTGGGTAGTAGTAAAGCTACCAGTGAATCCATAAATTTTCTTTTGCAAGTCATTGATTGCACCAGCTGAAAAACCAGTAGCACTTCTTAGCTCTGCCATTGATCCGACCATGGCTTTAGTCTGTCCAGCAGAAAGCCCCATGCCTTCCCAGACACGGTTGATTTGCTCACCAGCTTCGACTACCTGTATACCATTCTTAGCAGTTGAAATCATATTGGTGGATAGTGCTTGCAAACCGTTTAGTACGGCTCCACCGACAAATGTACCGGCTAGGAATGACTTAAATTTTCCTGTTTTCTCTTTAGCAGAATTAACACGATCACTAAAACGTTCTAGTGCCGTGCTACCAGCAGACGTGTTAGCAGTAACCGTTGTACTGATATGATTAGGGATATCCTTAGTAGCATGAATAAAATCTTCAATAGGTGTCTTATGAGCGATGGCATCTAATTGAGTTCTAGCTTCTTTTGGAACCTTGTCATACCATTCTTTGAACGTACGAAAGCCAGCCTCATTGAGCTTAGATTTAAGTTCGGTTTGCTGGCTTTTTGGTAGTTTGTTTAAATCATCTTTCCACGTCTGAAATCCAGTCCGCTCAATATTGGTCTTTAGCTTGGTGTATTGTTCCTTAGGTAAAGCCTTCATATAGCTGTCAAAAGTATCAAATCCGCTTTTTTCAGCCATAGCATTCAGCTTAGTTTGAACATCTTTAGGAAGTCCTTCTAGCTTTTGGTGAAATGAAGTGATTTTCATCTCATCACCAGTTGCTGAAAGTTTGATGTTCTTATCTTTTAAGCCATCTTGGGCTTGCTTAATTTTATTAATGATACCAGTAGCATGATCTTCAGCATTAAAGTTAATAGTTTTAGTAACAACAATATCAGACATTTATTTACCTCCTTTCTAGTCATATAAGGCTTGTGCTAGCCTCATCAACTTATTTCTGTGAGAAGGTGCAGCTTTAACTTTTGTATCTCCAAAGTTTTTAGCCAAATCTGAAATATTTTTAACATATGCATTAACTTGATTTTGTAAATCAGTGGTATCTTCGACAAACGCAACTGGCTTTACATTAGCTGAAATCATCAAACTATCGTTTAAGGCATCAGCTCTAGCACCTAAAGCGCCCTTACACAACGCTTCATAATACTTAGGCGTTAGATCAAGTATTTCATCAATATTAGTAATGCCAATTATTCGTCTGGCATTCTCAATCAGTTTTAAAACATCTATTACTTGAGATTTAGACGTGCCTCTGACTTCTTCATTTGTTCTTTGGCTTGATTGATTGTTTCTTGCAATTCCTTCAGGCTTTCTTGACGGTCCTCTTTTTCCTTCTTCGTTAGTTTTTGAGAATCGTCTTTCGATTCCTCGTCTAATACTTTTTGCATTTGCTCGATCATAGTATTTACGCGTTTCTTCCATTCGCGTACTTTTGAAGTTAAAAAACCTGCATTACACAAGCCATTAAGGATCTCATCAGTTAGTGAATGAACGTCATCAAAAGCATCTTGTCCATCTAATTGATCAGCTACTTCTTCCATTGATAATTTCTTGTTAGAAGCAGCAACACCAAATTTCAAAATAGCATCAACTTGATCAGTAATGAGTCCGCCCAAAAAGCTATCAAAATTATCAAGTTGCTTATCTTCATCGTCCCCAACGATATTCTTATACAAACGATAGTTATATTTGATATCTAATTGCTTGTTATTAGCTTTCAGATTTAGCATATTTAAAACTCCTTTGATTAATTAATCCGACCGCCACCGCTCATTGAGTGAGTATGCTCTTTAGTTACTAGTCAGCTTTGACTGCTGCGCCATCATTTGTAGCTGTTGCAGATTCATCAGCTGGAGCTTCTGGAGCAGGTGCTAGAACTGTGAATCCTTTAACATCTACTTTTTCTGATTCCTTTAAAGTAGTAGCATCCTTGAACGCTGCTTGATAATCACCGTCAGCTACAACAGTGCCTGCAGCTAAACCAGTAATAGTTGCTGATTTAGTACCAAGTTCACCTTCGGCTACTTTAGTACCATTCTTGTCATAAATTACCAATGTTTCGTTTGAACGGTCTGCCATAATTTAAATACCTCTTTAATTTAAATTTATTTTGTTTCTACTTTTGCACCGCCATTTGTAGCTGTTGAAGTTTCATCACTTGGCTTATCTGGAGTAGGTGCTGCAACTAGGGTGCTATCAGTTGCACCAGCTGGAGTATTTGGACCAGCAACATCTTCAGTAGTTCCTTTTTTGTTAACGAATAGTGTTTCATCATCAACAGTATTATCAACAAAGTTACCGTCATCATCAGTACCTTGGTCAGTACCAAGTGAATAGTTGTAGAACTTATTCATCTTGTCGAATGTGCCGGGCTCAAATGAACTTTCTGGTAATTCAAACCAATTGCCATCATCATTGAAGTCACGTTCCATACCTTCAACTTCAATGGCAAGATTAGATGTAAGAAATCCACCTAACGCTTCTGTATATGGCAATGCCGGTAAAATAGCATGTGAATATTGAGCACGTACTTTTCTATTTGGCTTCTTCCCGTGCATTGAGCCAAAATCAATTCTCCAAAGGGCAAATCTTTCATTGTTATCCCAGATTTGTCTAATTTCAGCATGTAAATCAAATCCATTTGTTTCCTTTGGATAAATACAATCAACAGTTCTTTGTTGATTTGGAGCACCAGTACCCTTCAACGTACCATTCTTAAGTTGTGTAGCTTGTGATGTACGTGTGTTAGTTGCTGATGTTGCGCCTTGCATCCCTAATAGTTGAATCTTGGCAGCAACTGGCCATGACATGATTCGCTTAAAAGCATAAAAGATTTTGTCAGCTTCAATGCCTGTAAAGGAATCTTGACCATATCCTTTGATATCTGAAGTAGTTGTTTCGCCAGCCATTTCTTTTCCTCTTTTCTATAATTTTGATAAAAAATAGACATCTATTTTTAAATGAATGCCTTTTCTGTAATGTAATAATCGATTGTTATATTTACGTGCCAAAGCGATTGATCAGTTGAAGTGTCAGTCGTTTCAGTCTGATTAAATGCAAGTGACGTGCAAATATAATTCGATAATCTTAAATATTTTAAATATTCACGAATGCTGAAACACGTGTCCATCATAAGCCCATGATCATTATCTTTAATGTCAAAGTAATCAATATAAAGCGTATATGATGAGCGTTGTTCATTCTTAGAACGTTGGCTATTGCTGGTTGTACCAGTTGAAACATTGATTTGAGGATAATCTGTATCGTTATCAACAGTATCATCAAATACTGGTACATCAGTAATAACGTTCAATGTTTGAATTGCAGACGTGACTAAATCACGTTGTGGTGAAATCAATATCATCACCTACTTAATTGAATTTTCAATAGCTTCCTTCGCATACTTATCTACATCGAGTGCAATACCCGAATCATGCATCGGATGTTGAGCAGGATAATTCTTGTTCTTCAAGCCATTTTCAAATGCTTGAATATATTCATATCCTTCTTTTGATTCAGCATCAGCATAGACATCAGATGACATACCGTCTTTTGAAGGATGCTTTGCTACTGATTTCCATAAATTACCATGACCTTGATAGCCTGATTTTGAATGATATTGTCTTTCTCTAATAAGCTTTTGAGCACCATCAACTTCATCATTTGCTATCTTATCTACGGCTTTAGGAATATTGTTTTTCAATCTAGCCTTATCTTTTAGAATCATTTCGGCTAAATCAGAGTTACCAGACTGTTTAAGACTTCTAGCCATTTCAGTCATGTCATTTTCATAATTATTTGTAGCTTGAATGCGCACAACTGGTACATGTTCATTATCCCAACTCATGGTTTAACCACCGTCCCAGTGACATACATAGTAGTTCGATTACGATGATTTCTGATTTGATTAACTGAATATTTAGGTGATTGAGTTTTCTCATTAAATTCACCATCAAATCCAACGAAGTCAGCTTTTTCAGGTGAATTGAATCTAATTACCCATGACTTAGCAAACTGTCTTCCAAATACATCTATTTGCTGTTGAGCACCATTCAATTCCGTTACTCTTGCGCCATAATATTTAGTGGCAACCAACTCTTTTGTGTGGTCTAAAGGTGAACTATTGGACTTACTTACTTCACGAACCAAATAAATAATAGGCCTAATCAAACGTCATCACGCTCCCTCTATGATCATTCTCTTCCAAGCCGTCCTTATACTGATTAAGCAAATCAAAATAAGGCGATAAATCGGTGTCTTGGAATGTCAATGACATCCCTTCTTCCGAAATGGACTTGGTACCTTCGTAATTCTCTTTATTCAAGGCATTTTGAGTAACCTTTTGAACAATAACAGTTAACTTAGAATCAATCTCATCAACATCTAAGTACAATTTGATTTCGTCAATTGCGTTATCAATATAGATTTTAATTCTAGGAATCCTAGGGTCTTCTTCTTTTAAATCATTAAGAACTTCTATACTAGACAGAACTTTATCGGTAACACTTGGTGTATCTTCAATCATACAATCACCTCATTATTTAGTTGTTGAACCAGATGATGTGCTGCCTGATGTAGATGTATTTGTAGTTGAGCCCGTTGAGCCTTTCTTATCCTTAGAATTAATCTTTTTAACAACATACTTAGAATCAATCTTAAATTTGTAAGCAACAACACCAATTTTTCTTGGATCCATGACCATTTGATAAAGTGGATCAGTCGCATCTTCTAATTTATTAACTGTCATTCCCGTATATGGTTTAGTAATATCCCAGCCTAATCCATTTACGTGCATTGAAACAATACGACGGTTAATCAAAGCATCTTGACCACCTTTTCCAAGCGCATCACGTACAACTTCAACAGCATTCTTACTTGCTGGAGCTTGTGAATAACGAATGGCACCAGGCGCATTGATATACATTGTTGTTGTCCCATCGTCTCCAAGCTCAATAGAATCATCTTCTGTAATAGGAATACCATTGTAAGTTTGAATGTCAGTCCCACCAACTGATGGTTGCACGTCAGAGATAAGATTTTGCTCTCGCATAGCTAAAATTGTAGCGGAATTAGCATTTAGACGGTTCAATGATGGAGAAGTAACATCACCCATTCTTGCCAACGCTGCTAAAAAATCACCTGCTGATAAGTCCTTAGGTGTATCAAAGCCAAATGATTTAGCTTCTTTCATATCATCAAGTAAAAATGCATTTTGTAAAAGCGCTAGAATAAATCTTTCGTCTTGATTATTCCAATAACTAGAGAATCTAGATGATACTCTGGCGGATACTGGAGCACCCGAAACTTGTTGAGAAAAGTCGGTTTGACCAAACGCCTTAGCTTGATACATCTTGATAGCATTGTGTTTGTCACTAGTGATATTTGATACCTTAATATCTTCAGTATCATTCCAATCTTGTGGATCACCATCTAAATCATTTAAAACTGGAATATTCATAATTTGACCGGGGTCTTGAAGATGTGCCCCCATTTCATCATCCGATGTAACAATTCCACTTGTTAGTAAACGGTTTGTTTGAGTTGAATCATTGTTAATATATTGTGCCCAAATTTCAGGAATAACTAGTTGACCTAAGAATGTAGAGCCAGTAAATTGTGGCATTTGAATTTCCTTCTTTCTATTTATTTAAATAATTATTTTTAATCAGTTCAGGATTTTGCATATAAGCCTCAGTTAATTCATCAATGCTCATCTTGCTTAAATCCTTATTTACCGTTGTGCCTTGACTGCCAGTAGCAGTTTGAGGTGAACTCTTACCTTTTAGACGTTCTTCAACACTTTCTTGCACGGCTTTATTGAATTCAGTTTTGACACTTTCAAGGTTTTGTTGAGTTTCGTCATCAGTAGAACCAACGAACAATTTTGCAAATGATTGTGGTAATCCCTTTTCAGCAGCGATTTTACTAGCACTATCAACTAAAGCACGGCGGTTGTTTTCTTCTTGCAACTTTGCAATTTGATTTTCAAGCTCTTGAGTATGAGCATCTGATTTTTCTTTATCTGTCATATTTGCTTCAGCGTCATGTTTAGCAATTGCTTCTTTAATCAAATCTGGAATATTTCCAACCTTACTTTGTAAGTCTTTAATAGTTTGATCAGCACGAGCTTTTTCTTTAGCTTTGCCTGCGCTAACTAATTGATTAACTTTTTCTTGTTGCTTATCATCGAACGCTACTTCTGATTGATTAGGTTCATTATTTGTATTTGATTGTTGCAATTGGTCTTTATTTTGATTAGGGTCCATAAGTTATCCTCCCGTTTTAAGCCCGTCGGCTTTAATTTCCATTTAGAGTCCGTCGACTATATCCATGGCTCTTTAGTGCCTGACACACGTTTGAAGGCATAAAAAAAGACAAACTTTAAAGTTGTCTACAATTTGTCTAATTCATCTGTAACATCATAATCACTTGTATCCCAATCATCATCGTTATTCATTTCAATAACAGTACATTGACAATTTGGATGCATTAAAGGAAAGTTAACACCTTCTTCAGCATCTTCAACGTTGAAGATTTTTCCATCAAGATCATCACAATCAGCACAAGTGTTAACTGCCTCAAGCGATATATATTTGTACTTGCTAACGCCTCTTGACTGAAAGTCTTGCAGTCTAGTTCGATTCATTGCTTGAGCAGTAGCTGTTCTAATTAAACCTGCTGCACGTCCCATCTGACCATCAGTAGCTTTGTCACCACCAGTTAAAATGTTAGAAATTTCATTCTTCCAATTCAAAGAATCTTTAGGACTTTTAGCAGCTGTTTCAGCCACATCACGAATTTTTCTAAGTGTCTGCATAGTTTGCTTATTGATTGATGAAAACATGTCAGAATCAACGTGATTGTCTAATGTAGTATTTTGAACTGACTTATAAATGATCGCATCTACATTCTTACTTTGCTCTGAAATGTATCTATTATTTCTAAGAACTTTAGTTGCATACTTATACGTTGGAGCAGTAACAACATCAGGAATGTTTTCGGTTGATACACCTAAATGAATCTTTTGAGCAATCGACTGTCTTACAACATCCCTAGTGATATTTGCCATTAGCATGTCACCATTGGTTTTTAGACTATTACCGCCATATGCAATTTTTATAAGATTCTGGTCGTCAGGACTAGCGTTATAAAAAGTATCTTTTAAATTAGATAGAAAATTAGCAATCTCATCAGGACTAGCCTTTGCTGTCCACGATTTGTTAGCTCCCATAAATGCATCGACATCATTAATGACCTTAGATTGAGTATCGCGATACATGTGCTCTATCTCTTTAACTCGCTCATCCTGTTTTCCGTAAACTTTTTGAGCTATTTTAATCGCTTGATTCTTCGTCAGTTTCATCAGAATCTACCTCTTTTGAATCGGAATCATTTTGTTCTTGAGCATTGTCAGACTTTCTATCAAAAACTTTGTCATAAGGATTACTCTTTAGAGCTTCTTCAGTATCATCCTCATTACGCTGCTTTTCAGATTCATAACTAACACCAGTGATTGGTTCAATTTGTTCAAGGATAGTTTGATCAGAAACCTTGCCGGTATTAACCAAAGCTGTGACTGTCTGCATGATCTCCGAATCATTTTTAGGAAGATTAGGTGTATATATTGGATTGATATTCTCGACCATACTTGCATTTTTAATAGCGTTTAACTTCTGCCAATAATTGCCTAGCAAACGCATACGACGCATGATTCCTCTAGTATATAAAGATTCCTGATTGGAACGTTCTTGATCACTGCCCCATAATTTATAAGACATTGCAACACCCGACGCATTTGATGCAAAGTTAGCATCGCTTGTATCAGGTGTATTTGTGTCCTTATGAATCTCCATATTCAATGCATCAATATAGAGTTTCCAGCCATCAGAATTCAATTCTTTAGTTAGATACGATGCAGTAGGTTGAACAACCTGGCTGTTATCATTGATACCACTCTTAACTAGTGCTGGCTTTAACCATATCTTGCTTTGATGAGTATCAATTTGAGGCTTCTTCTTATAAAGAATATGTCCATCTTCATCTTTCAATGGTTGGCCATCAGCGCCGACCCATGGTGTTTTAGGAACATCAATATCACCAGTAATCATAAGCATTGCATTGCTAAAGTCTTCTTGTGAGTTTGCCATTTCAGACTTACTTTTATCGATTGCATCAATGGTATCAAGCTTATATTCCCAGTCACCCATACGTTCATCATTATTAATATATTCAGTGATTGGAACACTACCAAAGCTATGCTCTTCACTTCTTAATAATGTTAGTTGTCCATCATAATCAGACGTTGGCTTGTAATAGTAAATATGATCATCAGTATAGATAACTGTGTACCAATAATCTTGCTGATTAAAGTTGACGTTGTAATAATAAACGGCAAATAGTGAATGTTGTTCCATGCTAGAATCGTAAACCACAAACGCATTAGCAGGGTTCACAGGTCGTAATGCCACTTCGTTGGTATTCTCACGTACATACATTAATTCGTACGCACGTCCCATAATTGACAGGTTCTTGCCCATAATTTTTTCATGATATGATTCATCATTCTTAGAATTAAAATCAGCAATCAAATCATTGAGCTTATCTTCATCATCTTTAGATGTATCAGAATCTTCGTTATATTGAAACTTAATAGGATTACCAAAACGATAACCAGTTTTAATTGATGTAATAAAGTGAGCAAATCCACTAGCAATACGATTATCTGCACGGCTTTCGGGCTTCTCACTATTCCAATAATGAATGTCGTTATCGCCAATATAATAGCGGTACAACGTCAGTAAACGCGGTACTTGCAGTGCTTGATGTTTCTCAATGAACTGTGTTGCAACTTCTCCAAGCTTGACAGGATCATCCTTCACAGCATCAAATATTTCTTCAGGCATTTTGTACTGTTTGTTTGATTCAAGCGAGAAACGTCTGCCACTTAACATATGAACCGTTCGCTGATTTGGATATGGAAGGCTTGAATAGTAAGCCATCGGGTTGTCTTCTATTGCCATTCAATCACTCTCCTTTCGTTTAGAGTCCCAAGCTATCTAAGTAATCAGCTTGCTCATTAATTGACGATGCTTGAGTATCTTCTTGCATTGCCATGACTGATTCAGCAACACCCGTTAAAGAGTCAGAAGCATCATCATGCAGGTTCTTGCCAGCCCTTTGATATTTCTTAATAGCATCAAAAAAGACCGGAAAGCGTGACTTCCAGTCTTCGGGATAATACACGTGTTCTTCTACCCAGCTTGAGTTAGATAGAATACGTGCATCTTTATTTTGTCCATTATGAAACCAATTTATTACTGTTCTATTGGTTCCGTATTCATTTCTAAGTTTGCTATCAACTTGACGTGCGAATCCTTTACCACCATTGTTTGATTCAATACGTGCCATATTAACGTGATTACGATAATAGCTTTCGGTTACAAGCTTTTCTGTTACTTCCATGGGTTCCTGTGTCATAACCACATCTAAGATGTATGGTTCTTGATTGTACATCCCGTATACGATTGATACTAAGTAGTCAGAACCTTCGTCAGCAGTATCACAGTACGCATATATGCCATTAAATTCTGGTTGTTTAGTATACGTATTAAACTTCTGATATAAGGCACCCTTTAAGTCAATTGGTTCTTGCTGATAGTTAGCAGCTGCTATTTCAGGTGACATAACAGATATTTTACGTTTGTATTCAGCATAAGAAAGAACATCGTCACATAGCATTGTTCCATCGTCTTGAAGAGCCTTCATATTGATGTGTTTAACTTTGAAACCAGCCTTAGGCATTTCAGTTAACACACGTCCAGCTAGATCGCCTGATGCCCATCTAGTCATAATAACTAATACTTTGCCACCTTTTTCAAGACGTGAAAGCATTGTATCAGCATACCAACGATATATATCATCTAATCTGTTAGCATTATTGGCTTCTTGAGCTGACTTAATAACATCGTCAATTATGATTAGATCAGCACCAAAACCAGTAGCAGTACCACTTGGAGATGTAGCCAAATAGTTATTAGTTTGATTACCTTCAAGGCTCCACATGTTCATTGCAGCATCACCATATTTAATATGTGTATCTGGGAAAATATCGTTATAAACTAAAATGTTCTCATCTGCTTTAACTTCTTGAATAGTATTACGAACTGACTTACTGAACACTGTTGATAAGGTCTCATTATAAGAGCCTGTCATAATTCTAAACGTACTGTCACGTCCTAATATCCATTCAACAAAGTTGGTTGCTGTGAGTGACTTGCCATGTCTTGGAGGCTCGTTAACAACTAACACCTGATCATCACTCATTAAGAATTCTTCCAAGTCATTGCATAAATCAACTAGATATTTGCGATTAGATTTATAAAATTCAGGCATTCTTAAATGACAGAAATCAAAAAAATGACGTCGTGCTAGTTCAATCTTTGCACCACGTTTAATTAATTCACTTTTGTTCATGAGCGAGCTTCTTCAATTCATCATCAGTTAAATTGGCATATGGATTGTTAACATTTAAGCCACCGGATAACTCAGTTTCATGTTTATCACGCCATTCTTCAGGCTTACGATTCTTTAACCAGAAAATAGCAGCAGTCGTATCAGGTGGAATATCTTTTTCAACTAAACCTAGTTTGATGCGTCTGGTTGTCTTTACACCTTTGATGGCAGCATCTTGAATCTCCTGCTTAGATGCATCTGGGTGCTTCAACTTCCATTTGTTTTCATAATCACGTCTTCTAACGTCAATTAACTCATCGTCAAGCGGGACTACCTTATATTGTGTCTCAGTGGCTGTGAATCCCTTGGCACGCTTGAATAGAGCATTCTCAATCTCACGATCAACAACGGACTTTCCCTTTTTTAGGGACTCCGATATCTCCGATTGCTTCTTTTTCCACTCATAAAGCGTAGATGGAACAATCCCAATATTATGGGCTATTTGTTCGTCAGTTAAGCCATCACGTGCCCAGCCTTCTAATTGAAGTAACCCTTCGGGAGTTATCCATTCACCAATGTTTGACTTAGCCAACATCATCACCTACTTTCTTGGCTTAGGTTTTTCTCTCTTCTTTTTCAAATCACGATCTAGATCACCAATCATCTTAGCTTCTTCCTTAGTCATGTAACCAGCCTTTGTGTGAATCATCTCAAGGCACCTACAATCTTATCTTTTCCTTCCTCATCCGTTAAATAACAATCATCAATATTAGGAAGTGTTAATTGATAAAGCTGGTCATCAACCATATGTGATCCTATCGAAACAATTTGCTTAGGATTTACTAGCATTTCATTATATTCATATCCTTCTCCTGATTCCGCTTCTTTGTAAACTGTAATATTAATCATGTTTGCACATCCTTCTAAGCTCTTTCTTAGCTTTGTGTTTTTTAACTAGCATAACGATTCCAGCAGTTCCATAGCACAAAATAAATAGCCCTAACGCAATTAGCATTGGACTAAATACCCACAACCAACTCCAATTAATAAATCCAAAGACTTTGGCAGCTGCGAATATTAAAGAGAGAGCAAATAAAAACCACGTATAATCTTTATCATCAAATTTAAGCACGATTAATAAGAACCTTTCTATTACCGTTAAAATCTTCATGATCAACAATTTTTCTATGTTCAAGTACATGCATCAGCTGATCATTAGCATCATCATTAAGCCCTAAAACTACTTTGAGATAGTTATTTCCACAAACATCACTACCGCGAATTAGATTAATAGCTCGCTGAACAGTATCTTCATTAACAAACAATTTAATTACATTGCTCATTTTCGATTACCTCCCAATCATCAGACAGCATATCTGTTTGACTGGCTAACCAACCTAATTGAATTTGATTAGATGTTGTTTTAATTGCTAGCAGATCAGAAAAGACGTTGTGATCAAAAAGAACTCTAAATAAATTTGAGTCAACTCTATCAAATGTATAATGCGGTTCAATTGTTCGACCTAGTGTTTCACCTTTAACTAAAAACACAAATTGATCATCACCATTCCAATTAGTTCTCTTCAACTTATAGCCTTGCTCCATTAATTTAATTGCTTTGTCAAATTTCATATTTTCCTCCAAAATAAAAAGCCGATAGGAATTAACCTGTCAGCTAGTGGCGTACTAGGTACGCGTTCTATTTAATATAGTGTGAGTGGGATTCGAACCCACGGTTTATCCCTCTACTTAAAGAGCGCTTCAATTAAGAAGCTACCACACTACTATTAGCCTTAGCGGTAACACGTCTGTCCCCTCATCCTCGCGGTCTCACCTACGTACGAATAGTAGGAATAAGCTTCACGGCTAATATATAAGTATTCATCAGACAGATTCGTCTATGCTAATACCATGTATGACTATGCTCATTATCTTAAAAAGACTGTTTTCATAATCATCTAATGCGGATATTCGGAATCGAACCGAAATACTAAATACTAAGTGATATTTCAAAATAAATTAAAGGAGTTTAAAGTGGCTACGTTAGTTTGCATTATTATCGAAAGTTTTCTTGTATTTAGGGGAATTCTTGATGTATTTAGCATGTAATCCGGTATTACTATCCGCGTAATGTGGCTGACTTTATCATCATCAGTCACAAGGGCTAAACTTTTGTTATTAAAAAGTTGTTTTTGGTTTGTAGTTTTCCTTCTAAATTGCTCCTTTTGTAGCGGTAGAGTAACCGCATATCTGATTCTTTCAACGATACCAATATTACTCATATATGCTCCAAAATTCATACGGAGTTTATACACTCAAACTCCACTTTTTTCAGTCTTAATCATATTTACCTCCATTTGATAGTAATCACTGAACGCATCAGCAAAATACAGCATTGCAGCTCGCTTACATTCAAAGTATCTTGATGTTTCATAATTAACTGCATCGAGTGCTCCAGTATTGCCTTTACCATACAAAAAACATTTTTCTAAGATTGTTCTAAACTTATGATCATCGGGGCAATTTCTAACCACCTTATAAGTAGCCTTAACTAAATCCATTGCCCATAATTGACCCATAATTTTGTCCTCCTGAGTATTTCTAGCACTGCCACTAGTTCCAACCGTATCAAAGCTAGGCGACTGTAATGACGAAATATTCATGTGCGAACGAGCTTTCAATCTTGGAAACTCATGCTCAAAGTAGTATTTAACATTCTTTAGTGTTTCTTCCTCATTTAGTTCTGGAAATAGTCCCATTAATACAGCCCCCATAGTGATATAATTGATTTGCTGGAACCAATTAATTAGCTACTCACTTTGTGAGTGGCTTTTTTTATTTGATCTATTTGAAAGGTCTATTATTTTTTGCTTTATTCATCGTCTTCTACCTCTTCCATAAATGGCACAAGTCTTGGATCAATAGCAACCACTTCATCACGTGTGAACTTAACTTTCCAACCGTTAAGCCCAAGCCTGTTATATAATTTTGCTCCACCATTTGGATTGATGTTTAGATAAGACTCTTCATCTCCAGCAATCAACTGTACATAATATTTTTTAGGAACTATAAACGTAGCCTTATCAGTATAGAAATCTAAAATATCCCTAATAATGGAAATTCGTTCGTCTGTATCAGCTGCATCATATTTATCCTTGATGGAACCACATTCAGTATTTGCTGGAAAATAAGTTATGTTATGTAACAAGTCATTACAACTCATATTTTTTTTGGTATATTCTAATTCTTTTTGTTCATCCTTGCTATATCCTTTTAAAATTCTCATATGTTTATCCTCCAAACAATTTAATTGCTTTCTGTATGTCTCGTTCCGAATCCATTCTTATTTCTTCTAGCATTCAACGTCTGCCACTCATCGTCTTCTCTATATAATTTTTTACCGATCCTGTTATTTTGACGTATTATGTCTTCTATATAAAAAAGCTCTTTATGCATAGCAGCTGCTATTTCTTTATTCTTATATCTATTTTCACGCATTTGATAGACTGCTAAATTATCATCCGTCATAATTAATATCTCCTAGAATGGTGTAATGATTTTCCAAATGATGTCATTTTTTTCACCCGGACTTAAGTGTCGTCTGGCTTGTTTGAAATCTGGCTTCCACTCATTTATTTCAACTGCATTTTTAGAAATATATGCGATTGTTTCTTCAATATCACGATGATGTTGCTCAAATATATCCTCTACAAAATCCTGATAAACATCTGCATAATTCATAAATCCAACCTCATTTCTTAAAAAGGTAAATCTGAATCACTGATATCAATCGGTTTACTGTTATCAGCAAACGGATCGGTATTATTATTTTTCTGCACATTATCTGCACGTTTTTGACTATAATCGTTGGTATTATTGGATTTGCTTGCTTGATTATCTGCACGCCCATTAGATTGACCATTTGAATCGTTATCCCATTCCAGCTTGGAAAAGTTATCAACAATTACTTCGGTGACATATACTCGTTGCCCATCTTTTTCATAGTTACGTGTTTGAATACGTCCATCAATACCAACAAGCGAACCTTTATGAACTAAATTAGCGAAGTTCTCAGCAGCTTTTCGCCAAATAGTACAATTGATAAAGTCGGCTTCACGTTCGCCTTGAGCGTTAGTAAATGTACGATTGACAGCAACCGTAAAACTAGCAACTGCCGCACCATTGGTTGTATATCTCAACTCTGGATCACGTGTTAGTCGTCCTACTAAAACAGTTCTATTAATCATTTATGCTTCCAACCTTTCATTTTCTGATAGGAATTTATTAACGAAATAATTTTGACCTTTGCCGGTAACTTTTGGTGTCTTAGTAACAACCGTCACTCCATCTCCGTTAACATGAGAAGATTCTTTAATTTGAAACAATCCTAAATTCATTGATTTTTGAGTAGGAGAATTGTAGTCAGCACCCTTACGTTTGATTAAATAGCCATTATCTCTCATCCATTGGAACAGCCTTCTTGCACCAATATTGATACCATTGCCTTTTAGAATCTTTGCTAAGTCGCCAATAAGAATAGTTGTATGCGAAGTTGATACTGAATCCGCAAATATTGCCTTAGGTTTCATAATTTCAACTTGCTCTTGTAGATCTGCTGCTAATAGCAATGCACCACGATAATTAGAAGGTACTTGATAGCCACCAACATTCTTGGTGGAATATCCTTGTTTCAACTCATTTTCCATCTGGTTGAAGGCTTCAATATATTGCATTTTGAATTTTACCGCTTTCCTACCTGTGAATCCCATTGCTAGTAACGTGAAGCCGTCTCGGTTCATGTAATACGCCCTTCGTCCTCTTCCATACGTATCAGGCAAATCTGTTACTAAAAACATCTGCGCAAAATTGCGCACATCTTTTTCTAAATCATCAATTG
Organism: Companilactobacillus nantensis DSM 16982; assembly: GCF_001435815.1. Taxonomy (GTDB): domain Bacteria; phylum Bacillota; class Bacilli; order Lactobacillales; family Lactobacillaceae; genus Companilactobacillus; species Companilactobacillus nantensis. Next base: position 77,372 of record NZ_AZFV01000011.1, read on the forward strand.
CTCGTAATACGTCTCTATGATTTTTATTAAATGTTTCCGCAACTTGTAAACTGCTAGTCACTGCTTGTTGATCTTTCATAATTACTAAATCGTTCATTTTGTCCACTCCCTAACTTCTATTTCCGTTCTAGGATTCTCGTCATAATCCTTTTCTGTTTCATGCTTTACTATTTGTCCGTCATCAAACCAAGCCTTCTTGAGACCGTCATATATAGCTTTCTCATAATTATCTAAGTCAGGCTTAATTGCTGGTTTAACTTCATGATTTGCACGTCTTAAATATTCTTTCTTGGATAATCCTTTTTGAATAGGTCTATAAAAGTGAATACGTGCAACTAAAGGAGTTCCCCTATCAAATAACTGTTTGTTGTGATATTTCTCTGTGTATAGAGCTTCAATATAATTTTTATAACTCTTATATGGCTCTGCTATATAAGTACCCCATCTAGCAACTCTTGGTCGTGAAGCTGGTACTGGTATCTCGTTGATTGTTAGATGTAAGTCAGTCATTTAACACCTTTTCATATCCAAATAATTCATTTGGAGATATATCTAATGCTTTACATATTTTTTGAATATCCGAAATCTTGATTGATTTATAAGTTCTCTGCGACATATGACATATAGTCCAGTAGTTAACTCCAGACATTTCCGCCAAGTCATTCAAAGTTAACTTTTTGGGAATTAATAAACGTCTTAAATCAAAATTAATCATGTTTCGACACCAACTTTCTAAGTTCTGAATCGTAGCATTTTCTTAGACTGTAAGCGTTGATCAGTGAAGCCTCTAACTTAACCATTACAAACGGATCGTTAAAAATATTTGAATATTTTCTCCTAAGGTTATCCATGTGTTCAAACTGATATTCTAAATTATCAATTGCTTGTTCTAAGTACACGCTCTCCTTAGCTATCTCGTCTATAACTGTCTGTCTATCATCTGAAATAGGTGTCTGTGAACGCCTATATGACAGTGTTTTCGTATTAATTTGTAACATTTTCTTCATCCCTTAATTTCTTTAATCTATCTTGTAAATTGCTCGAGTTATCCAAAGATTCTTTAGCCTTAACTTGACTCCAATCAGTTGCCTGTTCTTTTGGCTTTTTATTGTATCTGCCATATTTTTGTTTAGGCTTTTCTTGATACTCTTTGATTTCAGCCATAGTAAATAAACTGCTATTAATCCAGCGTTTAATAATTCCTTGTACATAGCTCCACGTGTTTGCACTGTATGCAACGGCAATTTTGACTGCATAAGTAACAATCTCAATTGCCTCCGCATATGTCGTACCTTGGTTAGTAAAGTCTTGGAGTGTATATTTCAAATCGTCTTGCATTAATGGCTTAGTTGAATTAATTCCAAAGTTTTGTTGAATCGTCGTAATTAGATTCCGATACAGCTCATCATCGCCCTGATGATTTTGTTTAGGTTTAGTTTCTTTTTGTTTATGTTTATTTAATGCTCTACTAGTGTCTACACTAGTGCCTATACGAGTGTCTATACTACTGTCTTCACTAGTGTCTACACTATGTGTAGACAAGGAACTATAAAGTACCTTGATTTGATACCTCGCTGCTTTATTAGATCCTGATGAAGACCATTTGATGTATCCCTTTTGAGTGAGGGTGTTTCTAGTTTTAAAGAAATTTGAAGTTCCTAAACCTGCTTTTGTACATAACACCGATGACGCTACCGTAAATGTAGTTGACCATGCAGACTTATTGTTTATGGACATTAAGGCATGCCATAAAGCAATTTCTGATGAGTTCAATGGATTTAGTTCGAGCGCATCATAGAATGATAAAAGCTGTTTTAGATAGTTCAAATCTTCACCCCCTTACTGAATTAGATCATCCATAGAAACGATAGTTCCTAGTTTCTTAGTCATTCTGCAATACTCACATCGTTCACAACGTTCTGGTTCAACAATTCCATGTCTGACATCTTCAATGTGTGGCTGTTCTCGTTCAATCAACAGTTCAGCCTCCGTCAGACGCTCGTTCGGAATCGATATAATTGCCTTGTCAGGCACATCTTGCTTTGATACAGCAACTATATATGGTTCACACCAAACACCAAATGTTTGATGAATTAATTCCTGATATACATACATTTGAAGTTGATAGTTCCACTTAGCAACAAATGATTCTTTGATACGTTCTTCTGAATTCCAATATTCTTTCAAAATATCTTGAGTAGTCTTTAAATCAATGAAATAACCACGATCAAGATTCAAACAATCAACCTTGCCTTTCCAATCAACATCATCGATTTGACCGGTAACGATTACTTCTTTATCACCTTGATAGAGCTGTTTAAAGCCGTCATCGTCTTTCAAGGTATCAATCATCTTATCAGCATCTTTATACTCTTTGAGAAGTCCATGAGGCTTTCTCTTAGAAAGTAGGTCTTCTTTGTTCTCATCGATAAATTTCTGATGAGCTTCAGGACTTTCAAAAAATGAATGCAGGTAATTACCAACTAGTAAAGCTTTCTTGAAGTCTGGCTTGTACTCTCCATTGATTTCTGCCATTGCCTCAGCTTCACATGCTAGGAACTTCTTAAAAAAAGTTGGTGATTGATATTGCTGATCTGTTTCTGAATCGTAGTAGTTCTCACTATTTAAATAGATCGGTTTGTCCGTCTGATTCTGCTTCTGATTCTTTTCCTGTTTCAGCATCGTCATCAATACCCCCATTCTTAATCTCGTCATAAGCTCGTTTAGCTTCTTCATCGCTCATTGAGTTAGATTCTTTAACAGGATCAGGCGTTACATCTTTAACAGGCTTATCTGCTTGTTCTGGCTTGTTTGAAACGTTGCCAACTAAATCATCAAGGTTCTTTTTAGGTTCAACAGGAGCTTCATGCCGTGTATTTGAAACAGATTCTTGAGCACTATTCCCATCATCTTCCGTATACATTGCCCCAAGGTCATTTGGAAATGCCTCACGTAATGCATTAACTATTGCTGTTTTTCGAATCATATTTGCAGGCATTGACTTCCAAGTAGATTGGCCCTTATTAAACTCTTTATAGCTAATTTCAATGTGAACAGGTGTATCTCTGTCATCTCTATTAACTTCTGCCCATCCGCCTACCAGCTCATCAGTAGGAAGTACGAAAGCTCCATTAGTATTAATCACTTCATTGTTTCTAAGAACAATACAGCCCGCCTTCATACCTTTGAAGTGTTCGTTTTGCTCTGCACGTTTCATAAAAGCCTCTTTTGACACAATTTGCTGTGCCGGACTATTTCCAAATTTCACTAGATAAGCTTCATTTAGAAACGGATTAAGATGTTGATACTTGCAAAGAGCAATGAACATTGACGCTTCACCATCTGTAATATTTCCGTTACCACTTTTAATAAACGTTTTAACAATGTTTCTATTAAGCTCAACCTTTTGTCCACCGACCTCGAAAACAGTAGATGCTGGTTCCTTAGTTTCATTTTTAGTCACTTCGTTAGCCATTATTAAATCCTCCAGTTTATCGATTAACTACGTTCAATTTCTTCAAAATCAAATTGTTCTGTAAAATCGTTTGTTTTTTGATTGAATCCTTTTAATAAGAAATCTCTTTTGCCTTGCGGTGTCATACAATCAAATAATTGATGAACACCATAAACGTGTTTGTCTAATAAGAATTGAATAAATGAATCGACATCATCACGTGTAAAGTACAAATCATCGAATTCATAAACGCTTGAATATGCATCAATTGATTCGCCTTTGTAATCAGTAATTTTTTCACCATCAACTGTGAAATATCCTTCGTTTGGATCAACGTCATTATCATTAAACCCATTCAATGCTCTATATCTTTGTTCGTCCATTAAATAGCTGCTGTCGTAACCTTTAATTGATTCCATTTTCATTTCTCCTATTCGTGATATAATTAACGTATAAATATTTTGCTAAATATTTTATTTTTAAGAGTTCTAGTTGGAGCTAGAGCGCTTTTTTTTGTGCCAAAATTTCTGGAGCATAGTCTGTTAAATTCATAATCTTATTTGGATCATCAGGTTCATTGCCAAATAACTTATCTAATTTGCTATCAATCCAGTGATTAACGTTGGCTCTATCTCGTTCGGATACGTCCATGTTCTTTAAAAGTCCACCGTGCTGACCTAGAACATCTCCAATGCCAAAACTTGCTGCACCGATTAAAGTGGCTAAAAATACTGCATCCATGCTGTTCATCCCCTTAAAATGTAAATCTATAAGTATATTTTCCTTTTTCCGATTTAATAAACTTTGCGTTCAAGCCAGCTTCGGACCATTGAAAAATAACTTCTTCAGGAATTTCAGAATCAAATGATTCCTCCATACTTGAATATCCTTGCTTAATTAGTAACAAGCTCTTTTCTGGAACCTGCTCAATTTTGAACGAGCTCTTAGCTAGTTTTCTTTGTTTCTTATATTCTTCTGGATCAAACATTTATAATTCCTCCGATTTCATAAATTCTTTTTTGTGCTTTGAAACAAAATCTCTGAATTCAGGTGCCGAAAACTTCCATGGACTACCAGAACCAGTTGAGTATCTAACACATCCACCTTTGTCCATGTCTAATGCATCGCGATAACGAAAGAGTTTCTTTTTTAATGTAGGAGCTGAGCAACCTACAACTTTACATGCCCAAGGCATAAGTTTTATATCTTTATCAATTGGTTCATTAATAAGATCACCAAGCTTATCTTTTCGTACCCACGTCAACACGTAACCATCTTTTTCAGGAATACCGAAAGGCATTACTTCTGGTTCTTGCATCCAAGTCACCCTCTTTCTAAAACAGCCTGTTTCATTGTGATTCCAAATCTGTTACATAATTTTCTAGAAGCAAGCATCATAATTTCACTTGTTCTAGTCATTTTTTTAACCCCCAGCTTGATAACATCAAGATCAGGTTCCTTCTTACTTAATTCATGAACCATGTTGCTAATAGCTCCATCGCTATCTGTATCAACTTCCTGTGTTCCTATTAGAAGTCCTAGTGAATCATCACTGAACTCATCAGCAAGTTCTAATAGTGCTGATGGAAGATGATATATGTAGCAATTCATCGCCATTACGAAACGATCATCATCAACAGAATTAGCTATGTTAATTACGTATTCTTCTTTGATTCGCCTTTTAGTAATCCATTGACCAACAGACTGCTTATTTCTTGCTCCAGCCATAAATGCTATTTCTGTGTAGCTGTAATGATGTCGCTGAATTAAATCAATAAATTCTTGAAATATGTTTACGTCATTCAAGGTTTGTCACCTCCTTTAATAATCATTAGTTAAATCATTGTCATTAATAAGCTGATATAAGACATTTCCAAGCGGATTTACTATCTTTTCATCGTTACAGATATCATCAAGACCAGCCTCATGCATGGAAGCATGTAATGCCTCATGAATTAAAACTTGCTTTCTTTTTTGAATTGATAAATCTTCATCGAGATAAATCTGTGCTGTCTTGTAATCCGTATATCCCCAAACTGCTTCATCATTGTCTTGAAGATTCTTAATTACCGAGATTGAATAAGTAATTCCGCCTATCTTTATATTTCTAATCATTTAAGACTCTCCTTCCTCTATAATTAAAATTATTGGAGGTGAATATACATGGTAAAAGAAAACAGACATTTTCCCGCTAATCCGCATAAGTCAGGCCCTAAAACTGTGACTGTTAAATCATCACCTAAACAGTCCGGCTACAAGCGCACGACCCCACGTCATGCAAAATAATTTTTTCTGCTGACATCTAATTGATGTCGGCTTTTTTATACCTTTCGTATCAATACAAATCGTCTATAATTTGATTAGAAAGGTGGTGAAATATATGTCAAGATTTCAAAAGATTAATAGTCTAAATGAATTTGATTTGAAGTATGAATATGATTTTTCTAAGGTTAATATGATTATTAACCCTGGTAAAGGAGCTGGTATTGCTATGAAAATCAATATTCAGGACGGATTTTATGGTGGTACGGATAAAATACTTTTTATTTATAACAATGGTTTTATTGTCTACTACGAGTTTGGTCATGAAGATTCAGGAGCCTTAAAATCAACTTACGCTCGTACAAATCTGAAATTGAAGAGAGTATCAAAGGACGAAAATATTTTCGAACCCCAACTCCCTGAGCAGAACTAATTTGAATTTCTCCATATCGTCCCAGCGATAATTGAGTTAATTCATATTGATCTGTTGTATAAACAACAATCTTGCCATCTTTAATTAGGTGGCTCTTTTTTTGAGCTTTTTCCATATAACTCACCTCCAATTGCTATTGATATTTGACGTACAACTATATGAACGTCTAGCAGCTTTCCTGTACTCTTAAGACGTTGATACAGATTCATTTTTGTTATCACTATATGTAATATAATTCTCAAAAAAAAGAATTTCTACCGTGGTCTTAAAATGATTTGCCATTTTTACTTTAAGCTTATCTGAAACACCTTGTATGCCCTGTTCAGCTTTTTGATATTTTGAAATTGAAATTCCTAATTTCTCAGCTGACTCTCGCTGTGTTTCTCCTAAACTTAATCTAAACTTCTTCAATTGATTCATTTTAATATCGCCTCCTATTACTTTATGTGATAATAATACTATTACTATATGTGATAGTCAACACTATTAGTAATATTCTTTTATTTTTTACCATAACTATCACATTTTGTGATAGTTTATTACTTAAAGGAGTTACTTATGACAAGAGGACAAAGATTAGCAAAGCTAAGAAACTCTCGTGGATTATCGCAACCACAATTCGCAGAGATATTAAACGTTAGTCAAAGTACAGTGGCAATGTGGGAATCTGGTAAAAGAAATATAAGTAATGATGATTTAGTGCGAATCGCACAATTTTTCCATGTCACAACTGACTACATCTTAGGAAACAATGAAACACCTAAGTGGGCAAAACAAAAAGACACCATAGATTTAAAGTCCTTCTTAGACAAAAATCTTGTGGGTGCCTTCTATGATGGCGATGAATTAACTGAGGAGCAAAAAGATAAATTACAAATTGCATTAACTCAAATTTTTTGGGATCAGCGTAAAAAAGAAAGAAGCGATACCGATGACAGCAATAAGAAAACTAAATAAATTAGTCTTCACCATTGGTAAACGATACAGTACATTTGATCCCTTCGTTTGGGCAGACAAGTTAAACTTAGAAATATTTTGGAAAGAGCTTGGAAAAAAACCTTTAGCTAAAACAAATTATTTTTTTGATGAGCCTTTGATAATGATGTCAAATAATATTAGATATTCAAATCAACGATATTTTGCTTTGGCTCATGAAATTGGACACGTTTTGGAACATAAAGGATTAGCAGCATACTATGTTGCCAATAAAGTGAATAAACACAAGACTGAATTTGAAGCAGATAAATTTGCTATGGCAGTAGTTACTAACCTTTATATAGAAGAGAGCGGTCATTTACCTAATACATATCAAGATTTGCGATATAAATATGGCTCTCCTAACATAGGAGATTAAAAATTGTCCAAAAACTGATGACATTAAAAGCTGAATATTATAGGGGGATTTTTTATTATGAAAAATCTAAAAATTAATATCTGGGGCGAATTTTATAATCAAGTTAG
>NZ_AZFV01000012.1 GCF_001435815.1 Companilactobacillus nantensis DSM 16982
TTCGTCGGTCCCCACAGCAGCCTGATATTTCTTGCCACCTCCGGCGGCCCCCAAAAAAGCGTGTCATTTTTATAAAGAATATTTTTTCAATTATGAAACTACATGTTTAAACATATATGCTATATTATTACTTGTGAAAGGGGTACAGATATGAAAATGCCATTCCTTCCTTTTTAACTCTTAATGAAGGTTGCGATACATCCTCATATCGTTGCCAGAAGTTTTAATCGCATTCCGAAACGAGATTGCCCCCCTCAATCAATTTCGTTTCCCACCCTCAAATGCGTATCCCATTACAATAATTTACTTTGAATGCTTTTACTAATTAATAAATCCCTCTCTATTTGACAAACATGGAAACCCACAAGCATTCATATCTTATCCCCGACACTACTGGTAATGCCGCTACACATATTGTAGTAAAAAAACAGCCACGTCCCCCTCAGACAGGCTGTTTTTTTTTCTCATTTTCTCAATATTTATTCGAATGAATAGACAAAACAGGCTAGTAATCTATTTTTTGGATTACTAGCCTGTTTGTTTTAATGCTCGAAATCTGAATATATTTTGTCACACTCTTCTAATGTTCAGAAGCACCACTATTTGCATCAATTTTTACTTCAGGCTTAGCAGGCTCTTCAGATGCACCCGATGTTGCGTCAACTGTTGGCTTTTCTGAGGCACCGGAATTAGCATCTAATTTAGCATCAGGATCTTTAACTAACTTTTGACCCGTGGCTTTTAAATATTGGTCAACGATTGGCTTAATATCAACGGCCCATTCGTTAACACCTTTATAGTTGCCTTCTTCATCGTGCATTGCCTTGTAATAGTGCATAACATGATGTTTCTCGTCACTACCAGGCACGGCCATTGAAACAAGATCAGTCTTGCCACTTCTTAAAGTATTAATTACTTGTTTAACATGATTGATAACATGACTAATTTCAGGATGAACTGTATCTAAACTATCGCCAACTTGTGCAGGTGTCCGTTTAGCTAACATGTCTTCGGTTGGTAGGAAACGGTTGTAATAAATAAATTGATTATTTTCATCAACGTATGTTAATTCAATCGGAATTGTCTTCAAGAAATAGTTCAATTGGTTAACTGTCAATAAACCACTATCAAGTTTGACATAATCATTACCCTCGGCCGCATTAACTTTTTCAGAAGCCTTATCTAACCAGTTGTCAGCATTCATATCTACACCCTCAATCGTTGTGTCAGTGCCTTTTTTTGCGCTTAAATCTTCATCTTCGTAACCATTTGTTTGTCCAATCATATTAATCACCTCAGCAAATTTAATAAATTTTTGAATCGTTGACTGTAGAAAATCAATCGTTCCTTGATCCTTTAAATCGCCATTATCATAAAAGGCACTCTTAACATCGCCTAAAAGAAATTCATTGCCTGGCAAAACAATTGCATTAACTCCTGGAGCTTCTAAAATCTGTCGCAAATGAAGCTGGGCCCGTGACGAACCTTGAGTATGATAAGAAGCCCCAACAATCATTACTGGCTTAGCGTCAAATGGATGAACTTCGTAAGAAAGCCATTCAATCACGTTCTTTAAAGCAGCCGGTACCGTGTGATTATGCTCAGGTGTCGCAATAATTACTCCATCAGCGGCTTGAATTTTTTGACATAAATCCTGAATCACTGGACTGTCAGTTTGATCATCATCTTGGCAAAACATTGGCACATCGTTAATATTTAATACTTCCACATCAACCATGTCAGCAAAGTGTTTTGCAATGAAATTTAAAAGTGTTCGATTATACGATTGATCAGCAATCGAACCTGCAATACCAACTAATTTCATACTATCCCCCCTAACCTTTATCCCATGAAAATTGTTCAGCTTTTTGCTTGTTAATAGCATGAGCGTGATTCAACTGTTCTGAGATTTCAACAAATTGTAAAAAGTCTTTAAATAAACCATCTAATTGTTTAGTTTCAGCCGCATTAGTTAAATTCCCATTATCGTCAAAAGCTTGTAACGAATGCCCTAAGAGAAACTCTGAACTAGGCATAATCAGAGCCTTGAGTTCAGGTGAATCTAGGATTTGTCGCAACTGTGACTGAGCTCGTGATGAACCAAGTGATCCGTAAGATGCACCTGTGATCATCACTGGCTTGTCAACAAAAGGATGAATTCCATACGACAACCAAGCTAAGGTACTTGATAAAGCAGCAGGAATTGAATGGTCATATTCGGGTGTCGCAATAATTACTCCATCAGAATTTTCAATTTTCTTAGCAATCTCTAAAGCTTGCTTAGGAACAAATTGATCGAGACTCTTTTTAAAAATAGGCAAACCTTTGATCTCAACTAGTTCAATCTCGGCTTGATCTTGAAAACGTCGTTGCATGTATTTCAACAATTCGCGATTAGTTGATTTATTTGAATTTGATCCAACAATAGCGATAAATTTTTTCATATCATTAATCATCCCATTTATATTTGTGTTGTTACGATAATTGTAAAATGTTTCACTAAATAAAGCAATATATTAATGTAATCGTTTTCTATATAAAATAATTATATCTGTTTCTAAATATTACGCTTCCAAGAGCAACAAATTGCGTTACATCAAACTAAATTTATCTTTTAAACCACTAGTAACAATCGCCTCTAAATCCTTAGTTACAAACACTGCTTCAATTCCTGGCTGTGCTTCAATCAAAGCCTTGCCTTTTTCGATTCCTTGATAAAAGCCAATTGTCGACCAGACCTCACCGTCAATGGATTTGTCACTAACAACAGTGACACTCTCAAGATTGTTTTTGATTGGATAGCCAGTTTTTGAATCAAACATATGATGATATTCATGACCATCAATTACTAATCTACGTTCATAAATTCCAGAAGTACCAATCGATTTAGCAGTTGTATGAATTGCTCCTAAAGACACCGACCTTGGTTTAAGCGGATTTTGTACACCAACATTCCATTGTTTATCAGCATGTTGACTTGGTCCAACTAATAAAACATTGCCTCCAAGATCAATAATTCCGGTTTCGACACCACGTTTGAGCCAAAGCTGTTTGATTTCGTCAGCAATATAGCCTTTAGCAATACCGCCTAAATCAATCTCCATCCCTTTTTCTTCCAAAAAAACAGTTTGTTTTTCATCATCCAATTGGATTCGTTCGGGATCAATTAATTTCAAACGTTGCTCAATATCAGTATCACTAGGTTTGTTAGCACCTTTGAATCCAATTTTCCACAGCTTAACTAACGGACCGATGGCAACATTAAATCCTAAATGCTGACGACTAACCAAAACAGCTCGTTTAATCAAACCATATGTATCTTCCGGGACAGCTATCGCCTTGATACCAGCATTGTGATTAATTGACATCACTTCTGATTCATTACGATTAACTGTCAATTTATCTTCAAAATGTTGAATCAATGCATAACCTGCATCTAAATCGGCCTCACTAGCGGGAGCTGCCACCGATAAATTAATAGCCGTTCCCAAAGCATAATAACTTTTATTAATTAAGCTCATATCAATTCCTCAACTTATTTCAAAAAATATTTAATTTGTCTGAATGTTTCTATCATAGTCTTTTATGTCGATTTCGACAAAATGAACTTGTTCACAATATTTATAAATAGCGTTATATTAATCCTAACATTAACGAGATGTGCTGGTTAATTATTATTTTTTTGATATCCGCCTCTTTCAGGAACCAAAAATATAGGCTAATCAAATCAAAGAATAACTTAGTCGGAGGAACGGATAAATATTTACTGGCAGTGAAAGTGGCGTTAGAGCTTTAGCTCTTACACCACCGGGCGTGTTTTGAAATTCGCGAACCTTGCGAAGTTCAAAACCGAGGTCTGAGACCTTGGCTCAGGCCGGTCCGCACAGCCAGTAAAATATTTATCCGTTCCGGAGACGGCCCACCTCGTTAACTCTTAAAGGAAATGGAGTGAACGAAAATGTTTGAGGATTCAAATTTACAATGGAACGCAACTTATGATGTTATTGTTCTAGGTTTCGGTGGTGCTGGTGCAACTGCAGCTCGATTTGCGGCAGACAACGGTGCCAAAGTTTTAATCACAGATTCAGCTCCTGAAGGTCATGAAGGCGGCAATACTCGTTATGCTGGCCAAGTTATTTCTTCCGGCAGTAATCTCGACGATTTGCGTAAATATTATCAAGATCTAGCTTTTCCTTTGTCATATGATAAAGATTTGATGGAGACTTACGTTCAAGGACTATACAACATTCCTAACTATTTGGAAAAGTATCTCGGTGTAAAACCATTCATCATGGCACAACATCCTGATTCACCAGTTTCCAAAGCTTTACACTTTATGGCGCATGAATATCCCGAATTTCGTGGTCAAGCAACTCACGACTTAGTTGCAATGCATGAAGGTGTGGCCGATTCTGCTCTGTGGAAAAACTTGCGTCAACAAGTTCTCAAACGAGCCGATAAAATCGACGTCCTTTATCAAACACCAGCTGAACACTTGATTCAAAATCCTGCTACTAAGGCAATTATTGGAGTTCAAATCAAGCGTAACGATAAATTACTGAACGTTCGTGCAAACAATGGTGTGATCATGGCTACCGGTGGTTTTGAAAATAATCCAAAAATGGTCGAAAACTATCTTGGCGAAACAAGTTTGAATCCTATCGGTTCCTTATATAACCAAGGTATTGGTATCAAAATGGCTAGCGAAGTCGGTGCACAACTATACAATATGAGTAACTATGAAGCCTATGGTATTTTCCACGGACTAACACCAAAGCCTGCTAAGGGTCAACGTTCACAATTCTTACCATTTGATTGGCCTGCTTTCCACCAAGGCAGCTTAATTGTTGTCGGTGATGATGGCACACGTTACTTCGACGAAAATGAAATCCACCGTCATGGTCACATTCAAGATCATGGTAACTGGCGGATTCTCCAAGCACAACGCCATCCATATGTTGTCTTTGACCAAAAGAAATATGACGAACTAGCTAACGATAAAAACGCTCCTTATCCTGAATTCTTGGACTCGGTTGTTAAAGCTGACAATCTGGAAAGTTTAGCTCAAGTAATGGATGTCGACGTTAATAAACTACGTAATACAATCAAAGATTTCAATCATTTTGCTGAAGTTAAACGTGACTATGCATTCAACCGTGCAGCCGATACGTTAACAGCCTTTGACGACGGACCATATTATGCTTTAGCCATGGTTCAAGGACTCTTAAATACCCAAGGTGGACCCGTTCACAATTCTCAAGCTGAAGTTGTTGATAACGACAATAACGTCATCCCTCACCTTTACGCAGCCGGTGAACTAGGCAGTCTAATGGGACGTCAATATAACGGTGGTAGCAACCTCGCTGAAAATTTGATTTTTGGTAAAATTGCTGGTGAAAATGCCGCTAGTGTCAAATCCGAAATTAAACCTGATTCCACTGTTGATACTCAAACATCAGCCAGCGTTCATGAAGAAGGTTTAGGCTCAGATATTGCAGAAGAACATTTTGAAACTAAAGCCAACCAATATATCGGCAAATCAACGGCTGGTATGGGTAACGAAATTGTTGTCCGTGTCACTGCACCTGATAAAGATAATATTCAAAATATCGAAATACTTAAACAAAGTGAATCAGACGATTATGGACTAAAGGCAGTCAAAGAATTACCTCAAGAAATCGTCGCTAAAAACTCTGTCGATGTCGATACTGTTTCTGGTGCCTCAGCCTCAAGTAAAGCCATTAAGGAAGCTGTTTCAAATGCATTAGCTCAAATCAAATAAAAAAATACTAGTGAATAAATTTAGTTATAAAACCGATTAAAAAATAGGAGTAGATAAATTTCATGGAAATTTATCTACTCCTATTTTTGATTTTATTATAATTAGATTTCAAACGATTGAGACCTTAGCTATGTAACACTAAAGATAACTAATATACTAGCCTCTGGGTGCAAGAAATGTTGACGCTGACAAAATTTTAATAAAAAAGATTAGCACTTTTAACAAATGCAACATTATTTTGAGCAATACTTCCGTGACCAGAATCTTTGTAAATAATTAACTCACTATTGGTTAATCTTTCATGCAAATCATAAGTATTAGGTGTAGTTGGAACCATGATATCGTGGTCTCCATTGACTACTAGAATTGGTTGTTTAATTTTTGATAAATCAGCCTTCGAATCTTCACCCCAACGTTTAATCGCATGTAATTGTTTGCGATATGCAAACCAATTTATCGTTTTATCACGATTATCTTTACGAATCTTCAAGCGTGAAATGAAGGCACTCGCACTATTTTTACCATTAGATGTTCTGGTGAAAAACAAATAAGTTTTTACATCTTTAAAGTTTGCAATTGCTCTTAACAATTCAAAATCAGATATCTTAATTATGTCGGAAATTCCTTGACCACCTCGTGGACCTGTTCCAGCTAAAATTGCCTTTTCCACAAGAGCTGGCTTTTGTTCCATTAATTCTTGTGCAACCATGCCACCCATTGAAAAGCCTAATATGTTCACCCGCGAAAAACCTAAGGCATTAATAAAATTAACCGTATCTTCAGCCATCCCTTGAATAGTATCTGGGACATTCCCTGTTGAACCACCAACACCCTGATAATCAAAAGTAATGATCCAGTGATCCTTCGCCAAGCCATCAATAATAACCGGATCCCAATTATCCAAATTAGCTGATAAATGATTCAAAGCGATAATTGGCACACCATTCTTTTCGCCTAATTCCCGATACACATATTCCACACTGTTAGAAGCTAAAATTCGTTTGTTTTCTGCTTTAATATAATGCATTTCTGTCATTGAGTATTCTCCATTAGTAGTTAAAATTTAATAAGAACTTTTCCTTTAGGGTGACCAGTTTGTGCGTAATTTATTGCTTCATTAATATCTGATAGTTTAAATTCAGTTGGATCAATAGCTGGTTCAATTTGATTAGCTTCAACAATTTGAGTAATTTTTTGCAATTGTTTCCCATCACTTCGAACAAAAATAAATCGATAATCAACGCCAGCTTTTTTGGCTTTACTATCCAGATTTAGCCCAGCAATTGTAAATAAAGTTGTTTTTAAGAAAGAGAAATTGTGGTCTTGGGCAAATTTACGGTTAGGACCCATTATTAGTGAAAGGATCCTTCCGTTCGGCTTCATAATTTTTAATTCATGATCTAATTCTTTTTTTCCGATGGTATCAATAACATAATCAATATCGCTTAAATGTTCCCAATAATTTTCTTTACGATAATCAAAATATTGGTCAACACCCATATCTAAAGCTGATTGTTTCGAACGAGCATTCCCACTGACCATAACTTTCAATCCAAGCTCTTTAGCAATCGGAATGGCCATTTGTCCAAATGAACCAGATCCACCAGGTATCATGATACTTTTGCCTGATTGCACTTGTAGCTCTTCAGTCAAGCCTTGCAAAGCCGTTAAACCAGTCAAAGGAACGGCTGCACTGTGGTCAAAATCTAAATTCTTGGGTATAAAATAAATATCTCGATAATCAATCGCAACATATTCAGCAAATGCGCCAATTTTTGTTAGTGGTAGTCGGGAATATACCGCATCGCCAATTTTAAAATTCTTTACATTCCTACCAACAGACTCAATTACTCCTGATAATTCATTGCCCATTGTTAAAGGTAAGTTGTAATTTGCCATCAATTTAACAAAACCAGTTCCAATCAGTGTGTCCAAAGGATTGACAGCTGCAGCTTTAACTTTAACCAATACTTCATTGTCATTTGGTACAGGAACAGGAATATCTTTGACGATCAATTTAAAATTTTTATCATATTTCATTAATTGAGCTGCTTGCATTTAGAAAGTCTCCTCTTAATCTCAATAAGTAACTTTATCTTTATTTTGTAACCATATTAGCTTTTAAGGTTACAAAAGTCAAATAAAGTTACTTATGATGATTTTGTGTTAAAATAAATTAAATTATATAAAAAGGGATTACTTTCAAATATGGCTCAAAAAACTAGAGATAAAATCATTACAACGGCTGAAAAATTAATTATGCAGACTGGCAACTCTGACGTTACGTTAGATCAAATTGCGGCTG
Organism: Companilactobacillus nantensis DSM 16982; assembly: GCF_001435815.1. Lineage (GTDB taxonomy): Bacteria > Bacillota > Bacilli > Lactobacillales > Lactobacillaceae > Companilactobacillus > Companilactobacillus nantensis. Next base: position 8,088 of record NZ_AZFV01000012.1, read on the forward strand.
AATTAGGACTCTCACATGCTGCTTTATACAAACATTTCCGTAATAAACAAGCCCTTTGGGTAGCAGTAGCTACAACTTGGTTCAATCGTGAAATCATCAAACAAATTCACGTTTCAAACGGCACATCATCCGAGGAACAGCTTCATGAGTGGTTATGGGACTTTGTCAATGCTAAGAAAAAGACTTTCAATACGAATCCACAAATGTTTAATCTGAACACTGAATACATCGACAATAATCCGGCCGCTTTGCATAAAGTGCTTATTGGTGCTTATCAACAAATAAATGAAATTATGGATTACCCTGCTGATGACTATGAAAAAGCCGAAATAATTTTAGCTGCCTTTTCAATTTTCACATTGCCCAACTTTAAGGAAACTTGGAATGACGAGAAATATGATGAACGTTTCGAAATGCTTTGGAATCTAATAAAAAAAGGCCTCTAAAAACTGAAGCGTTTTTAGAAACCATCTATGATTGTTAAATATTTAAACTATTATTTTAACCGTCTCCCATTTATGCCATATTATGTCGCACACTAATGCTAAACTTGTGTCATAAATCGAAAGGCAGTGATCAGATGGATAGTCCAGCACGTGTTGCACAAATATTTTACAAAATGTTAAACGGCACTCATATTAATTTAGATGAAGCCGCCAATGAATATAAAAAATCTAAACGCACAATAAAACGTGATATGACGATAATTCATCGGGTAGTTCCCAAAGATTCTTTTCGTCATGATCTCAAAACCGACGATTACTACTTGTTACAAGGTGATGTTTTACCATTCGAGCAAGCTTTCGCCATTATGAAAGTTTTACTGGGCACACGAGCTTTTGGAAAAGCAGAAATGGCTGCTATTGGTCAAAGCCTAACTTCCCTCGTTGCGACGAAAAATCAAAAGGACATGACCGATATGTTATCAGCACTAAAAGGTGGCAGTTATCTGCCAGTCAACCATGACAACAATCTAATTGACCGCATCCAGAAGTTAAATCAGGCCATTAAACAACATCGTCCTATCAAATTTAATTATCACGACAGCAATCCCAAGGGACATTCTTACAAGGAAAATGTTGGTGTTCCCATCAGTCTATATTTTGCCAACTATTATTTCTACGTCATTATTTATCGCGAAAATTCTGATGATGAAAAAGGCAATGGTATTACTTACGTATATCGTCTCGATCGATTCGAAAAAATTAAAGTTATGCCTCGTAAACAACTCGAAATTCCCGATGATAAACGAACTGACGAAGCATCCATTCGTAACAAGTCATATTTATTAAATAGTGGTAATATTATTTCCTATGAATTTATTTATCGTGGCTACTATCCCGCTGCACTTGATCAATTGCCTAATTCCAAGGTCAAAAAAGACGCTGAAGGTGAGATTATTAAAACAGCTGATGGTGGAGTGATTATTTACGGTCAAATGTTCTTCAATGGAGCAAAAATGTGGGTTCATGGACAAGGTAATAAAGTTACCGTAAAAGCTCCCCAATCGTTGATTACTGCTGTTAAAGACGAATTGCAAGAGACATTGAATAGTTATCAAATCCACTAAAAAGAAGTGACTGTTATCAGCCACTTCTTTTTGTCTTTCAAAAATAATAAAATAATTAAACTGATTGATAAAATTTTAGCAGGAAATACATCTTATTTGTTACTATTTCACTACTTAATTACAATCTATTTTTAATAATTATTAATTTAGGGTTGTGGAATAGTTACTTGCTTCTGCCAATTATCTGGAAATCCTAATAAACATGAAACATCATTGATTTCAATGGAATTAAGTTGATTCGAAAGATGCTTGAATCTCTTTCTCAAAGTATTATTTAATACAGCAAATTCAGTATGACTTAGAAAACATTGCATACTTATAAATGTTGAAAAAGTTCTTTTCCTAAAACTATCTGAGCTTATTCCATACTTCTCATGCAATGAAGGAAAATACATTGAATCAGCACGACATTTAAAATCTAACAGTCTGTTATTATGGGCACAAATATTTCTAGTCTCACGTATATTATTAATAAACGAAATCATTATACTTGCGGTAAATGAATCATTAAACTCAGGTAAATTATCTTTAATAAAACTAACTAGATCTTTTGCAATTTTATTTTGTAAACTTTCTGGAACACATTTAATCATTGTAGATAATTCTCCGAAATCTAAATAATCAATAATTACCCATATAGGAACATCATTATAATGTCTTACATAGTGATTTATAGAACTATCAGAATACTTCTTTTGTTGATTTATTATTCTGGATAGTCTAGATATAATGTACCCTACATTTAAGGTTTCCGAATCAGAATAACAATTAATGTCTAAATACGAATAACGTTTATCTGGGTTAGCCTCAGCAAATCTATATGCAAAAATAGACTTTAGATGATGTTCTACATTTAAAATTGCTTTAAACATTGTTTGTTTAACCTCATTGTCAAATGCATAAAGATGGCATACTTCATCAAAATAGGTTCCCTCTATGTATTCATCTTCATTAGTTGAATTATCCATTTGAAAATACGTGCTGTAGCCATTAATGATATTGTAATAATTATTCGTTAACAAATACTGACCACATTTAGCATGATCAGGTATAATCATTCCCCTACTTTCTAAAATTTTTATTTGGTCTTCAATCATTTTAAATTCTTTTCGATTGTACAAAAAAATCCCTCCATTAATTAATAATGAAGGGACTCTTCCGCAATAGTCCCCGTAGGGATACTATCACTCATCTATGCCTTCATTATACTTTGAATCAATCATATGTCAATAATTATAATTCCATCTCCAATTAAGAACGTACGTTCTTTCTTAAGTATTATTATATTCTATATTCATATTAAAAGCATAGATTCTTACAAATTTTAACCGAATACAATCACAAATTTAGTACATATAGCAATCCGTTAACGTTCGTAAAAAAAAAGAGAAACGCTAAGCGTTTCTCTTGGGAGTTTGTATCATATTATTCGTTATCAAGAATGCCGTGTGCAGGAGTCGAACCTGTGACCGCCGGTTTACGATACCGATGCTCTACCAACTGAGCTAACACGGCTTAAAAAAATAGATCACATCTAATTCAATGAACTAGATGTAATCTATTCGACACCTAGGTAAATCCTAAGTATTTATAACTCCGGTTGTCAGACTCGAACTGACGACAACCTGATTAACAGTCAGGTGCTCTACCAACTGAGCTAAACCGGAATAATTTAACAGCTCTTTAACAGAACTATTAAATCTTATCAATTTATAGACTCAAGGTCAATAACTATTTGGCATTTTCTTTAGTAATTTTTGTTACGCCACCCATGTAAGGAACTAAAACATCTGGTATAGTTACAGAACCATCTTCGTTTTGGTAATTTTCAAGGATTGCAGCGACTGTACGACCAGCTGCAAGACCTGAACCATTCAAGGTGTGAGCCAATTTTGTCTTACCATTTTCGTCACGGTATCTGATGTGTGCACGACGAGCTTGGAAATCAAGACAGTTAGAACAACTTGAAACTTCACGATACTTGTCTTGAGCAGGCATCCAAACTTCAAGATCATATGTTTTAGCTGAACTGAAACTAGCATCCCCACTTGATAGCACGATAACGTGATATGGAAGTCCCAATTGCTTCAAAATATTTTCTGCATTAGCAGTTAATTTTTCTAGTTCGTTGTATGATTCTTCAGGCTTTGAAACTTTAACCATTTCAACCTTGTTAAATTGGTGCATACGAATCAAACCACGAGTATCACGACCAGCTGAACCAGCTTCTGAACGGAAACATGGTGTTAGAGCTGTAACATACTTAGGCAAGTCTTTTTCATCCAAAATCTTGTCAGCAAAATAGTTTGTCAAAGGAACTTCGGCTGTAGGAATCAAAGTCAATGGGTTTTCGTCAACTGTAACGGTATAAACATCTTCAGTAAACTTAGGGAATTGACTTGTACCAAACATAGCAGTGTTGTTAACCAAGTATGGAGGGATAACTTCTGTATAGCCTTCCTTTTGGTGTTGATCCAACATAAAGTTGTAAACAGCACGTTCAAGACGAGCACCCATACCAATGTAATAAACAAAACGTGAACCAGCAACCTTAGTAGCTTGTTCAAAGTCTAAGATACCTAGTTCTTCACCGATATCCCAGTGGTGACGAGGTTTGAAGCCTTCCTTAGGAATAGCACCGACTTTTCTAATTTCAACGTTAGTACTGTCGTCAGGACCAACAGGAACAGAATCATCAGGAATATTAGGTAAACGAACAAGAATATAGTTCATCTTACCTTCTGCCTCTTCAAGTTCAGTATCGATTTTTTTAATATCGGCACCAACTTGTTTCATAGCAGCGATTTCATCAGAAGCGTCTTCTTTATTACGTTTCTTAGTAGCAATACCTTGAGAAACCTTGTTACGTTTTTCTTTCAAAGTTTCAGTTTGAACAAGCAATTCACGACGTTTTTCATCGTATGAAAGTAATTCATCGATTTCGTCACTTGTAACACCACGTGAAGCAAGTTTGTTCTTGATGTAATCAGGGTCTTTTCTGATTAGTTTCATGTCTAACATAGATATTTTTCCTCCTCAAATTTAGAGAGCGAAGGACGACGCTTAGATTTCTGAGCTTTGCCTAGCTTCACGAGTTATGCACCGCTCTTGTGCATAACTTGGGAATCGTAGCAAAACTCAGGAATCTGTCGTCCGCAGCTCGTTTTAAAGCCACCGCAGATATAAACAACTGTTAACCTAGTGCGTATATAGTCAATTGTTTTCAAAAGCCCAATTATATAGGCAGTGGCTCTAAAACGAGCTACGACAGGGCAACTCCTTCCGCTTTTCATAGTCTGGTAAATCGCCCGCAAAACCAACGTGCAATTTACCAGACTACGAAAATGCTCGGGAGCTGACCGCCCTGTCTTCGCTCTCTGCAATAAAAAAATGGCCGAATCATCCCAATAAAGGGACGAATCGACCATTCGCGGTACCACCCAGTTTCAGCGTATAACAAAATACACTGCACTTTCAGATTTTATCGGATCAACCCGAACGGCATTACCCGTTACCAGAATGCTGGAATAAAAACCGTAACGATTTCCACCGACCATCGTCTCTCTGAAAGGTTTTGTGAGTAGGCACTCTTTTAGCTTAAATATTCTTTGTTTATCATAATTTAATTGTTAACAAATATCAACTAGTAGTGACCACCATTTTTGGTTTCCTTAACGTCAATATCTTCAAGTTTAATAAATTTTGTCTTATATCTAATCTTGTAATAGATCCAGCAGACGAACAAAATAATTAAACCACTGTAACTGATCAAGAGACGACCAACGTTGAAGTTAACCATTGAACGAACATCTTGACCAAGAATAATAATAATTCCTAAGACAATCGCTAGCAACGGACCAAATGGGAACCACTTAGCTTTATATTTCAAATCATCAAGGCTGTAACCTTTATATAGATAGGCTTTTCTGAAACGATAATGTGAAAAAGCAATTCCTAACCATGCAATAAAACCAGTTAACCCAGATGCAGCAACTAACAATTCATAGAACGAATCACCATACAAACTTGTGAACAAGGCAATCCCACCAACTAAAGCTGTTAGCAATAGTGAAAAGACTGGCACACCACGACCATTAGTTTTTTGGAAAGCATTTGGTGCCATGCCATTTTTACTCATTGACCAAAGCATTCGACTAGCAGCGTAAAGTCCTGAGTTAGCAGCTGAAATAACGGAAGTTAAAATAACAGCGTTCATAATTCCCGCAGCTAAAGGAATTCCGACTTTCTTAAAGACAATCGTAAATGGACTAATAGCAATATCACCAGCGCCTGAGCCTAGCAAGTTAGGACTTGTATAAGGAATCAAAGCACCAATAACGGCGATAGATAAAATATAGAATAAAAGAATTCTCCAGAAAACTTGTTTGATAGCCTTAGGAATACTCTTTTCAGGTGTTGCTGATTCACCGGCTGTAATACCGATCAACTCAGTTCCCTGGAACGAGAACCCAGCAACAACGAAGACACTTAGGATGGCAGGTATCCCACCAACGAAAGGTGCTTGTTTATAAGTATAGTTTGAAAAGCCAACAGAACCATGGCCACCTAAAATACCCATAATAGTTAAAATACCGCAAATCAAGAAAATAATTACGGCGGTTACTTTAATTGATGACAACCAATATTCAGTTTCACCAAATGAACCAACAGAAATAAAATTAATTACTAATAAAACAACCATGAACGTCAAACTAATTTTCCATGACGTCCAACTTGGGAACCAATACTTCACAACTAAAGAAATTGTGGATAAATCAACCGCTAGGGTAATGGCCCAATTGAACCAATAGTTCCAACCTAACGCAAAACCAAATGCAGGATCAATAAATTTTGTTGCATATGTTGCAAAAGACCCAGAAACTGGCATAAATGTTGCCATTTCTCCTAAACTGGTCATCAAGAAGTAAACCATAATACCGATAGCCACATAAGCTATCAAGGCCCCTCCTGGTCCAGCTGTTGAAATCGAAGAACCACTTGCAACAAACAAGCCCGTTCCAATCGACCCACCAAGTGCGATCATCGACAAGTGGCGCGTCTTCAACGACCTATTCACATCATTATTTTCCATCTCTAATTCCCCTTTTTGGATATAAAAAAAATCCTTATTATCAGAGGAACTACCGACAATAAGGATTATAATTATCCCATTAATCAATAGCTCAACGTTCATTCAAAAAACTTTAAACGGTAAACTTTTTTAGGTTTACAAAGCTTCCCAAAGTGCACACTAAAAAGTGCGGCCTTTGGGAAACTAGGTAAATCGTCGGAAGTTTACGCTGTTCTCCATTTTTTATAAAACGACAGTCCACTGCCTATTAAGCAATGGCCCAATCAAGTTACCAGTAGGGATAACTGATTTCGGCAAACTTTCCTTTCATATTTTTTCAAAGTACCCTATCCGCACTCCAAAATACTAATAATAAAGATTGCACCTCTATCTGATTACAAAACATTATAAATAAATGTTAAGATAGTAGCAAGTAGTGTTTCGTATATTATTAATTTATTTTAATTTGACGTTTCCGGGGGAAGACACATGTTGGAGCAAATTTTCTTAGTTAAGCAAGACGTTGAGAAATACCGAATGCTTACAGTTATAAAATCATTACCTCCTCGTGAAGTAAACTTAAGTAATATTAGTAGCAGACTGCAATTCACATATCAAAAAACTTACAATATTTTTCAAGCACTGCTGGAAGATCTAGCCGAAGTCGCTCCTGACATCGACCCATCCGATACAAAAATTGAATCGATTGACTTTACCAAAATTGCCATCGATACTTACCGACTATTTTTGGTTAAAAACTCAGTTGTTTTCCAAGCCTTCAATTACGGATTAACTAGTTCCAATCCTTCATTTGAAAACTTCAGTAATGAACATTTCACTAGTAAATCTACACTCAATCGGCGGATGTCGAAGTTCCGGGCTTTCTTAAAAAACTTTGGTCTCAATTAACATTCAACAATCCAATCGTCCACTTCCAGTTCAAATATTTCCTAGCAATTTCTAGAATTCGTTTAATCAAACGTAATTATATTGAGGAACTACCTTATTACAGTGATGTTTTCGGTGACCAAACTTTAGGTGAAGATATTTTGACACATGAGGATTATCCAATCGTGCCCATCACTGCTTTGGATAACGAAAACAAGCTAGTCAACTTGTTTAGAAAGACAGCCTTTCAACCAAGTGACAAAGCATTCGAGGAACCAATTAACGCTGACGCAAGAATTAATCCTAAGTTTTATGCGCTCGTTTATCACTTTATAGATTTCTTGAAAGAGCATTATAACGACGATATGACGGTCTACCATAATCAAAGAACTTTGAAACATATCATGACTTATGTAACGCGTGATATTGTCTTCTATTACATCATGGCGCCTTACTCCCTGATGCATTTGGATACAATGTATGACAGCAATAATGAGGATACTTATACTGATCTTTATAAAGATATTTACACGTTCTTCTCCAATGTTGATCAAAATGAATTTCCAGGGATTTATAACGCTGCCGAATTGATTTCACGGAATCTTTTCCAAGTCTTACCTAGTTATATTTCAACTATTAGAGCTGAAGATATTATTAAGGTTAAGGTTTTGATTGATCCTGGTAACCAAGCAGCCGAAGTTGTCTTGAGAAATATCAGTACCTTGAAGTTTGTTGAAATCGTTCCCAATGAAGTCTTTGAAGATGTTGATGTTTTAATTACTTCATTAGATGTTCTTCCATTAGATATCGAAAAGAAGAAATATCCAAGTAACCTTAAAGTTATTTCATGGGATATTTCCTCACAAAGACCTGATTATATCTGGTTATTAATCCAATTAAATCAAGTTTACGTCCGCAAAATGAAGGATAAAATTGAAAATAGTAAAAAGAAAAAAGCTTTATAAAACTTGATATGAAAGTGTTTTGAAATCAATTTTGATTTTAAAGCACTTTTTTTGTTGCATTTTTAAAATAGAGAACTATAATCGTATTTGTAAATTGATAGTGAGTACTCACTATCATACAAAGGAGAGGATATTATGTTTACAACAATGTTTTGGATTTTAGCAATTTGGTTCGTAGTTAATGTTATTTGGATGTGGTTCGTAACAGATAATCAAAACCTCCAAAAGACTTTTGCTTGGATTAACGTCGTTGCCGTTATCGTGGGATTCTGGGTTTACTTTGGTGTTGCTAAGGTCAGTGGGATCGACACATGGTTCAATATCTTGAACTACGTCAACATCGTCTTAGCCATCGTTCAATTCTACTATGGTTACAGAAACAACAATAACATCAAACATGCTTAAAGAAATTTTTGAAGTCTACCTCTTGCGTTCCGTTTAGGATAGAATGGAACTATTAATATAAAAGAGGTATTGCATATGGAAGATCAATTTGATATTTACCGTGAAACCGAAGTTATCGAAAAATTAACACCGAAACAAAAATTGATTTTCCAATCGGCCATTGACCTGTTTTCTGAACGTGGCTATGCCAATACCTCGACTAAAGAAATTTCTGAACATGCGGGTGTTTCCGAAGGCAGCATTTTTCGTAAGTTTAAGAATAAAGAAGAATTGTTGATGGCCATCTTAACTCCATTGACTCATAAGATTCTACCCCAGGATTTTAATCAGTTTTCTCGTACTGCTTATCAAGATGGCAGTCTCAATTTGAAATTTTTCTTAACAACTATGATTAGTGAACGTATCAACTTATTTAAGTACAACCATAAAACAATGAAGATTTTTTTAAATGAGTTTATCTACGATCAAAAGATTCATGACCGCTTGATTGAGAGCATCCCTAAAAAATCTTTTAAACAGTTCAACGAGGTGCTAGATTTCTTAAAAGCAAAAAATCTACTGATTGATTGGGACAATCTCGAGATTTTCAGATTTCTCGCCGCAAATATTTTAGGCTACTTGATTCAACATTATATTATCGTTGACCCTAATAAGTGGAACGAAACTTTGGAAATAGAACATGTGACGGATTTCATTGTTAAGGGCTTAACCCCTGACAAATAGATATTTCGCCAATATAAAAACACTGAAAAATCGCAAATTTGATTTTTTCAGTGTTTTTTTTAATATTCTTGAACGTCATTGACACAAACAAATTCATTTGTTGCTACACGGTAATATTTCACATTATTAATGTATGTATACCGATCAGTATACCAATCACTGTTTGCTTGAAGAGCTCGATCCGTAACTGCTTTACCACTTGAAGTTACTAAGTTTGCGATTGTGCCATTATTAACTTGAATATTGATGGCATGGTTGTAATAAAGATAAACATCGTTTTCCTTGACCCATTGATTTGTAGCAACGCGGTAGTATTTAATACCATTCAGAGTCATTAGGCTATCGGTATACCAATCACTATTTGGAGCTAATTTTCGGTCAGCGATAGTCTCACCATTATCATCATATAATTGAACCTCTGGGGCATCTTTATATGTATTTAGAGTTTCTTCAACTCCTTCCACTTCGCGAGTTGAAGTAGAACCGGAACCCGATCCGGAATTTGAATTGTTTTCAGATGGCTTTTTATCGTACACAAGGTGGAAGTCAAATCCAGATCCAGTTCCTTCGAGTAAACTTTCATCCAAATGATCATCTTCAATATCAAGAATGCTTCCAATCATCGAAGTTATATACGTAAATCCGGTATCATCATTATCATTTGCTATATAATATGGCTGGCTATTATCCTTTGAGGGATCGGTAATTTGTTCAGGATTATACTCAAAAGCATAACTACCTTTGCCTGTACTTTCATCACCAGAAATAAATTTTCCGTAGCCATCTAATTTACTAAACTGATTTGAAAAATCAATCTCTTTTGTTTCAAGATCTCCTTTTGGCAAATTAATTTCAATCGGATCACCAAAAGAATTTCCATTCATATCTTCTGCATATATTTTAATAATATATGGCTTATAATTTGTCCACGCCGTTGCAGTAACATCATCAGAGATTCCATCATATATAGCCACTAAATCAGCAGTATTTTTATATTCAGAGGGTGACGATGATGATATCCATCCAGTACTACCGGCAGACATATCTCGGTTATCACGCATCCCCACACCAAGGCCGGAGTTTGTTAATTTGCTTCTATTTGATAACACCAGATATTGTAAATCCGTGACGCCTTTCAAAAAATCTTTATTTTTATCGGTTTCAGACATATCTAACAATGCTATTTGAAGTAATTTTATTTTGGAGTCACCTTCAAACATGGAAGTATAATCCATTTTCGATTTATCAGCTTGACTCATACCTGTATTGGGTGGGAAAGATACTGCCTCGAGTGATGTATCTTGATAGAACATATGGGAAAAATTAGTCATATTGGTCCACATCCATGGACTAGTGTTTACATTTTTAAGACTACTATCCCCCGCAAACATATAACTCATATCAGTAGTATTAGTGGTATCGAAATTTTCTTCGTTGAAAATCGTTTCCAAACTAGTAAAATTTCTAAATAATCCTGAAGTACTAGTCCCTGCTACCACTTTTTCCGTAGAATAATTTCCAAATGAAATTCTCTTTATCGTACTTCTTAAACTCTCACTCCACGGATTGTTATCTGTTGTACCATCGTAACTAGTGTTGTCTAAAGTACCACCGTTCAAATATAATGTTCGACCGGCAGTGTCGTCTTTAACTTCCCAGTTAACGCTCCCCCAAGTCCCAGACATTTCTTCTGAATTAGGTTCATCAACATCGGAATTTGTTGCTTGTCCATTTGATGCTTGGTCTTTCGATACAGTTGGCAACGAATTACTTCCGTCTACTTCATTTATTCCAGCTGATTCAGTTGCTGGCGTTGGAGTAGTGGACTCAGTTACTTCAGAAACAGCTCGATTTTTAACTTCAGACGTTACTCCTTCTGTTGGAACTGAAATTTCAGTAGCTACTGTAGTATCAGATTGATTTACTGATTGTGTTTCAGAGGTTGCTTGACTTGGTGTCACATCAGCTTTTACAACCGTCAATTGGGAAACACCAAATAAAGCTAATCCCCCTACAAGCCCTAAAGTCGACTTAGTTACCCAATTTTTACCGCTCTTATACATTTTCTTTCTTAAAACAATATTTGAACCATGCTTCAACTGCTGAAATCTCATTGTCCTCTACCCCCTCAGGTATTCGAAAGTTTCATTATTTATTTTATATAAATAATATAACCACCATATTACGAATGTGTAAATCCACAAATCAATTATTTTATATGATTTTTTTTATAAAAAAATGAGTTCAATCAGAATTTTAAATTCTAGATTAAACTCATTTTAATTAATATTCTGCAACTTGATTTGCACTTACAAATTCATTTGTTGCTACGCGGTAATACTTCACATCATTGATATAAATATATTTGTCTGTATACCAATTGCTCAACGGTTGTAAAGCTCTGTCAGTTACTGTCTCACCCTCATCAGTTACTAATGTGGCGGTTGTACCAGCATTAACCCGAACTTTTGAGGCACTTGGATAATAAAGATATACATCGTTGGCTTTAGCCCATTGATTTGTAGCAACTCGATAGTATTTATCTTTATTTAATTGCATTGATTCATCTGTATACCAATCACTATTTGGAGATAATTTGCGGTCTGTCAGAATACTTCCATTGTCATCGTATAATTGAACTTCTGGTTTTTCTGCATACGTGGAAACTCGTTCTTCTATGCCTTCAATTTCACGGTTGGTTGATGAACTCCCTGAGGAAGAATTAGCATTTTCCTTTGCAGGATATACGAGATAATAAGTATACGTTAGTCCTGATAAGTCTTCAGTAGTCATTGCATTTGAAGTAAATCTTGAAAAAAACTTATTAACATCACTAGTTGCTCCAAAGTATTTCAAGGTAAGAAATAGTCTCCCTTGACTGTCTTTTTCAGCATCCCAAATATCGGGAGTTATCCGAGATGAATAGAGCCTACTAACAAGCTGATTTCCAGATTCATCTAAAATAACTTTGCCATTTGAATTTATGTTAGTAAGTCCTTTATAAAATTCTGATGAATCAGGTTTTAACTTTCCTTCAGAATCAATTGGTGAGTAAAAATTAGTTGATCCCAGTACCTTTCCATTTGTATCTTCACCAATAACACTAATTGTAAATGGAGCATAATTATGCCACGTTGTAGTATCGGTAATTGTACTGGCTCCATTGTAAAGTGCAATTAAATCACTTGTATTTTTGGGTGTTAATCCTTTGACACTCCACATATATCCATTTGTTTCATTATGTTGGCCTACATTTAAACCTGAATTAGTAAGTTTAGTACTTGGAGATAATACCAAAGTGTCGATATTTGTATCATTTCCTAGCATATTATCAATACTAGCCGTTTTTTTGATATCCATTGCCGATAAGTCTAAACTTGTCAGATTAGTACAATCACTAAAAAGATTGCTTAAGTCATCGGTATTACTTACATCTAGGTTAGACAACCCATTAATTGCAGTAACATTTTTAAACCCTTCGAACAAACCAGTAGCACTTTTCCCTGCAACCACTTTACCTGTTTTTCCAGTGCCATCATCTCCAATAGTAATTGAAGTAGCATTTTGCTTTAAATAATCATTAGAAGTACCCCAAGGATTACTATCAGAACTTATTTCATTCAAATCACCAGCTGAAACATATAATGATTTATTTTTGAAATTCCATTGAACGTTCGCAACCGTTCCAGAAGATTGTTCACTTGCATCATTTGAATCTTGATCAACACTCGGTTGATCAGCAGTCTGTACCTGTTTTGTTTCTGGTGCTGGATTTAGATTTGTTTTATCTTGTAACTCAGGCTCTGAATTGTCGTACAATTGTTCTTTAATACCGGCCTGTGTAGTAACCCCAGTATCAGCCTGAGGATTATTATTATCATTGTTTACATCAGCCTTCACCACGATACTTTGAGATACACCCAATAAAGCTAATACTCCTGCTAAGCTCACAGTAGATTTTATGGCCCAATTTCTGCCATTAATGTACATTCTCTTCTTTAAATTCATATTTGAGTTTTTCTTTAACTGTTGAAATTTCATCTTTAAACTCCCCTGATAAGATTAATTTTAGCACTATAAAATTAAATAATTCGTATAATTTATATATAAAATTATTCTCAAGATATAGGAATTTTTTTACAATAAAAAAGCTATTCTCGCAATTGAGAAATAGCTTTCTTTTTATTTCTTATGACGTGACGATCTAGTACCATCATCATTACCAGATCTAGTTGTCTTATTTGGTGTATTAGGTTTCTTAGGTAATCTAAAGTTCATCTTACCACGGCCACCTTTAGGTCCATTTCCTTTATTACGTTGTGAGTAATAGAGATACATCCATGCAGCCACCGCAATTAAAACAATGATTCCAATAATAATTCCGATCCACTGTTTATTATGTGTTTGTGGTTTAGGTTTAGCCGCATCATTAACGTTATCGACTTGTCTTTGTTTAACCGTAATTGTGTAATTAAATTCTTTAGCAAAGCCATTTTCATTCTTCAACGAAATATGAGCTTTATATGTTCCTGCATCTAACTTCTTAATCGGAATAAAGTAGTCAAATTGCGAATTAGGAGCGAACTGAAGGTTTTCTGCTGAATAGTTGGTAGTTTTACTACCGTTGGTTATTTCAGCCTTTAAAGCCACTTTATTGACGTTTACAGGTGCTGTGTTGTCTAACTTGTAAGCAATTCCGGTTGATCCGGCCACAGCTTTGGGAGCAGCTGAAGTTAAGTGCATGTCAGGCATCACACCATCGTCTTTTGAACGAAGAACGACTCCTTTAACATAACGAACTTGGTTCTTAATGTTGATATTCTTAGATTTTGTTGGACTGACTGAAGCAGTCGTTGTGACACCACCTAAAATAATCCCAGCATATTCAGAACTAGGTGATTTAACTTTAAACTCAACTGTCTTATTCTCACCATTGTCGAGTTTAACAACCTTTTTACGCTTACCCTCAACTAATGATGTTAAAGAAGGCAATTTCGACTTGTACAACTTAGTGTTGTATTTATCATAACCAATAACACCAGAGTCAGCGGTATAGGCATTGTTAACTTCAGCAGTGACTGTAATAGGCTTACTACCAGTGTTAGCAATCAAAACTTTCAAAGTTTGTTCTTTGTTAGGCTCAACTTTCAAGTCAAAATAAGACTCATCTTTGTTAATTTGATTATCTGGCAAAATCGCTTGAATCGCATAGGACTTGTCAGGTGCAGCTTTAACCGTTGTTGTGAATGGCAAAAGCGTCGTAATCAATAGTAATAATGTTGAAAAAAATACAATTATTCGTTTCTTCATAAATTTTTAACTCCTACCTGAATACCAAATGGCCCAGAAAATTAGGAAAATAATTGATACTAAAACACAAACAATCAAGATATAGGTCGTGGTCTTGTTGTAGATCAAGCCTTTACAACGTTTGTTGATGTTGTTGGCTTGGTCTTGTGTGATGGTGTAAGTCTTGTGGAACGTCCATGTTGCTTTGCCACTGCGGGCTGCACCTTTTACTACGTAGGTTCCGGCTTTGATGGGTGTGGTATTTTGATCAAAGTCTACTGGAATCCTTGAGTTGGGTGCAACTTTTGGATATGTTAAATCAGCCGTCATTTTTTTGTCACCAAGATTGAATCTATCTAACCAACTCTTACGTTTGACAGTCATGTGGACAATTACATTTTTCATAATACCGGGTTCTTTATTTTGAAGATTAACAATGATGTGAGGTTGTTTTTGAATAACATCCAGTCCTAAGTTATGAAGGGTTATAATTCCCCCAACTGGTTTGTTTGACCCAGTTATCCAAACTGGAATATCTGCGTTACCTCCGACGCTTTTACTAATATCATAAATATTAAAACCGCCCAAAATCAAATTATCAATCTCACCAGCTGGTAATTTAACTTTAAAAGAAACATCTTTAGTTTTATTAGTCTCAACCACAACTGTCTTAGCTTTGGTCATATCAGAAAAAGCATACTTTAATCCATATTGACCAGACTTCACATTATCAGTGTATACAATTTTGCCATCCATTGAAGTTGTCGCATTGGTTGGTACAATTCTCAATCGGACATTTCTAATGCCAAAATTAGCAAATGAAATTCTTAAAGTACGAGTGGAATTTGGTTTCCCTATTATTTGAAATCGATCAGTTATATCTGAATCACCAATCAATGGTGTAACTGTAATTCCATCAATGTCAGCCTTAGCAGTTTGAGGAATCATGATAAATCCAATAAATGTAAAGACCAACATTGATATAATATATACAATTTTTTTTCTCATAATTATCCTCTGAACGTTAACTTCTAACATCTATAATACTAAAAAAGCTGTTCCAAGTCTTGGAACAGCCCAATTTAATTATTTATTAACGACGACGTCTTCTAGTTGTATTACTACCGTTATTATTCATATTATTATTCTTGTTATTATTTCTCTTACCAAGATAAACACCTAATCCTAGAATAATAGCTAGAGCAAGAATAGCTAGCAAGATATATAACCATAGATAATTTGGTTTAATACCAGCTAATTTATTATATTTAGCTGCATCATTATTTGTAATTGTAAAATCTTTATTTAAAGTCCATGATTTCAAACCACCTGGAGCTTTATAAACCATTTTTAGATGATAATCACCAGCCTGAAGACTCTTCTTCCCCCATGATATTTGATAATCATAGTTCGATGTAGGTGCAATTTCTTGATTAGAAGTTGTATTAGTTACTTTAAAACTCTTATCATCCTTTTTTGTCACAATTGCCTTAGCATCCAAATTTCCTGTATATGAGTTACCAGAATTATGAATATTAGCCAATACACCTGGTTTAGCACCATTTGAAACTGTAACTGTACCTGGTTTTACAGTTCTAATAGAATACTTGGCAACTTCATCTTCTGCATCTTTTTGACGAATTTGAATAGGAATAGAATAACTAAATTTATTTTTTATCAAAGTACCATTTGAGCTAACCGTACCTTTAGCTTTTTCTTTGTATGGATATACAGTTACACCACCCATAATAGTTCCCTTAAAGCTTTCCTTGGGAACAGTTAATTTAAACGCTATCGTAGCATTTGTCTTACCAGGTATAGTAATTTCTTGCTTCCTTGGTGATACTGTCGAAGCTGTCTGAATTTTTAATGAGGGATCAGTTACTTTTGATTTATCATAAGACAACTGCCCATTACCATTAGTATATGCAGTATTTACCATATACATAAATTTTCTTGTGTCGTTTGATTTATTCATAATCATTAATTGCAATGAAGTCTCTTGACCTGGGGTACCTGTAACTAGATAACTCCCTGTATCTATACTAACAATATCATTTCCACCCATAGGTTTTAACGCATATTCACCAGAAACAGCTTTAACATTAATAGAACTTATAGATATCGCCGATATCGTTGCAAACAAAAAAGCAAATAATAATATTAATTTATTTCTTTTCCATCTCATGAATTTAATCCTCCAAAAACCAATTATATATTTATACAAATACATTATAAAATAAAAACCACTACACGAGTAGTGGTTTTCTTAGTACTATTAACATTAATTAAATTCTATGCACCTTGAACAGCATTTGTCTTTAATGTCCATGTAATAGGGGCATTCAATGACTTAACAGCTGCTGAGTGGTCTGAAATATTAGGAATTACTAAGTTAGCACCGGCTTTTTTATCAGCTGATGTGCTTGCTGAATTAAATTTAGCAAGGTATTGACCTGCCTTATATGCAGTACTCTTGTTGTCAATAGTCATAACATCTGCAGCAGCGCCGACTGAACTAGGAGTTGTTGTAGATGATTTCAATGCAGCAGCTTGAGTAGTCAATTGATTACCTGAATCATCTGTAATTGTTTCTTTTCCGTTAGAAACAGGTTGTGATAATAGGTTCAAAGTAAATGCACCATCGCCTGAAACAGGATTACCATTTGCATCAGTAAATTGACCTAATTGTGCTGTCAATGTAAATCCATTTGTTTTTGTTACATCACGTGATTCAAGAACTGATAAGTTACCATCTGCATTACCATCAACACTCTTAGCGTCTGCTGGTCTTGTGTTATCAACTAAATCTTTTTGTTGACCTGATACGGCTGTACCAAAGTTAAAGTCAGGAACTTGATCAAGTACTAAGACACCAGTTACAACTTTAACGGCTGCATTTGAAGTAGCTGTTGCAACACCAGAACCGTCGCCTTCAGTTTTATCCATAGCAATAGCTAATTGACCATTTTCTGGATTGTTTAAGTCACCAATATTTTGTGGTGTATCTGTATGTGTAACTGTTCCGTCTGATCCAATAACACCAGTTGATGTTGCAGCTTGTGCTGTCATTGCTGGGGCAATTGCTCCTAAAACCATTCCTGATACTGCTAGTGATCCTACTAAAACATTTCTTGATAATTTCATGATATATCCTCCCTGATATAGAAAATTATTTTTTTGTTTTTGTCTTTCTTGATTACAATTAGATAATAACAAATTTTACAAGCTGTACATCTCAATATTTGTAAAAGTTATTTATCAGAATTGAATCACTTTGAAACTTGTAAGAACTTCAAGCTTTTCCGTAGCTTGTAACCGTAAAAAGCGAATAGACCAATCAAAATCGTAAAGCCTGTTATGATCAATCCGGTGTCATGTGCATCACCCGTTTGTGGATATGTCGACATGTTGTTAATTTCTACTGAAGGTTGAAAATTAGTATTTACCTTCTTAGCTTCAGTACCAGTACTTGTACCAGTATTGTCACTATCAAGTACTACTGATCCATTTGCACCGCCGCCACCATCAAGGCCTGAATTATCAGTGGCCTTAGAGGCGACAACCGCAACCGGTGCTGACCTATCAGCGCCACCTCCAGTCGTACTGTTAGATTCGGCAATTACATGTGTAAAGCCAAATCCTCCAATCACACCCAACAATATAACGGCAATTGCGAAGAAACCGACTACTCGCTTTTTGACTGTGAGACTTTTTCTAGTTCTCATTTTTCTCTTCATATAAAAAACCTCTCATCAAAAGTCTTGTCTGTTTTCTCCTTACGCTTTGTATAATACCATCTGTCTACCCCCTAACTAATCCGAAATAATTAAGAAATTCTTACAAGAAATGAATCACTTCTTCAGTAAGTAGTATTTGACTAGATTGTGCTGTCCCGTGTATGGAAGCGTTTGATCAGCTTCATAGATATACTTGAACTCTAATCTTTCCAACAGTTTCTGTGGTGCAAGATTATCTTTTTCAGTTGACGCCCAAACTTCTGTTAGTTGTAAATCGTTAAACCCGTACTCTAACATCAATTGAACAGCTTCTTTAGCATAGCCTTGATTGCGAAACTTCTTATCTATTACAAAGCCAATCTCCCGTGTCAGCAACAATTCAGTTGATTCACCTCGTTTGTTCAACTCAATTATTCCTATCATCTTGTTATTGTCTTGCAAAGCAACGGTGTAGGATCCGTCCCTTCTCCGATACATATCAAGGAGATCACGACCAAATTCTATATCGTTTGTGTATTCTAGTCCAGCTAATTTATGGTTATTTTTGTCCTGTACCAATTCCAAAAATTGTCCTAAATCATTTTCATCAAAATTGCGTATTTTTATCTTTTTTCCTATCAAGTTCATTTTGGATTCCTCATAATAACTTATTTTTCAATCTAATTTCTGGGTTTTTATTTTGCGGTACTCTATAATAAATCTATACTGAGTTTAGTTCAATTATGAAAGGGTGATTTTGTATGGATTTAGATTTTAAAGGTGACACAATTACAACTTATGGCGATCCGTTGACTGTTGGCGAACAATTCCCTGACTTTGCAGTACTTAATAAGGATAACAATGAGGTTAAACTAAGCAGCATGCTTGATAAGCCTTTGTTAATCAGTGTCGTACCTGATATCAACACTCGTGTCTGCAGTATTCAAACAAAGCATTTCAATCAAGAAGTCGATGGTCATTCTGAAATCAACTTCGTAACTATTTCAACTAATACACCAGAAGAACAAGCACAATGGTGTGCAGCTGAAGGTGTTAAGAACATGCAAATGTTATCTGACATCGACCATGACTTTGGTAAGAAGTCGAAGATTTGGATCAGAGACCGTAATATCTTGGCTCGTTCCGTTTGGGTCGTTGATACGAACGGTGAGATTATCTATTCCGAAATCGTCCCTGTTCAATCAGATGAACCAAGCTATGATCGTGTCCTTGGTCAATTAAATGAATTAATCAAATAAGTTTTGAAAGCAAAAGGCAGTCATTAATTTGGCTGCCTTTTTCGATTACTTCACTGTTACTTGCGGTTATTAAAACATATTTTACCTTTGAGTAGATATATAATTTCTCAATTAAATTTCAGTTTGTAATTTAAAGGTCATGAAATATTGATTCGATTTATAAAACGAATCAATAAATTCATAAGTAAAAATTTAAATCTCAGTTTCAGTTATGAACGAAAGTCCCTTTTTCTATCTTCGACGATGTTTGACAAATGTCACAAAATGCAAGATACATGCTAACAGAACAAAGAAGATAATCGTAAAGCTGACATAGTTCAACCAGAAACCAGTTCCAATCCAAGTCTTCAATGGTACTTGAATTCCCATCGTAATTAATGCCATCACGGCTATCATAAAGAATAATTGAATATATCTTTTCACAGTTGAGTCATCCTTTCTCTTCCGAACTGAAATCTTCTTTGCATACTTTTTACACAGTTTCTTCTTATTATATGGAATAGTTTTCATGCCAAATGTGCCTGGCAAAACAATTTCGCCAATTTTTATGACACCACCAGCTGACATGACCCGATCAATCGTCTTCAAAGATTCATCTGTCACACCTGTAACAAAGTTTTCCAACGGCGAAACGTAACATGAGGTCAGACTGAGATAATGCTTATCCTTAAATTGCCCGGGAATCGTATCGCCATTTTCCTTAAAATAAACTAGCTTTGGACGCATACAGTCAAAAAAGTTCTTCATAACCCCTGACAATTCCCGAAAATAAGTTGGCGCCGCAATGACCCAAACATCACTTTCCAGCATCTTTTCAGCTAATTCATCCAAAACTAAATTTTTTTCATGATACTTATGCGGTGTAATATCGTAATTTTCTAAATAAACAGTTTCAGTTTCAACACCTGAATCAACATTGTCCAAAACTTCAGCCAGCAACTGAGCATTTAACCCATGTTCCTGATGCGAACCAAGTATCCCTAAGATCTTCATACGCATAACCCCCTAAAAAGCATTCAATTACTGCAATAAAGAGCCAGTTTATTATTGTTTCTTTCCATAATACGAATCAATCCACAAACTAACCCAACTATAACAGTTAAATTAGCCTCCGGGTGCATGCGATAAGGTCAGCAGTGACAGTGGTGTTAGGACGGGTGTTTTTCCCGTTCTTACAGCACAGGACGTATTTTGAGATTCGCGTACTTTGCGAAGCTCAAAATCGAGTCTGGAGACCTTGGCTCCAGACGGTCCCACAGCAGACCTTATCGCATGCACCCGGAGGCGGCCTTCACATAATCATAATATACAAGAATATTATATTCAAAACACTAGCTTTATTAAAAAATTGTTGCTACAGTATGATTAACTAAGGAGGTCTGAAATTTTATGAAAGTTCTTATTATTGGTGCTCACGGTAAGGTCGGTCATCTACTAATCGGAGAGTTACAATCAAGAAACATTGATTTTGTTGCTGGATTGCGCAGTCAAGAACAGATCAAGGCCTACAACGATAACAACATTGAAACTCAATTTATTGATTTAACCGCATCGCTCGACAGTATTAAAGATTCAATCGAAGCTTCTGGTGCCGATGTCATCGTCTTTTCTGCCGGTGCTGGTGGCGCTGGATACGATCGAACACTTGAAATTGATCTTGACGGTGCGATTAAAACAATGATGGTTGCCGAGGCAATTGGCATCAAACGTTATATTATGGTTAGTTCAATCTTTAGTGATAACCGTAGCAAGTGGGACGCATCAGGTATTAAGCCATACATGATTGCTAAACATTACGCTGACGATCATTTGCGCGGGACTAATCTTGACTACACGATCATCCACCCTGGTATGCTGACAGATGAAGATGGTACTGGCAAAGTTCAATTGCTTGGTACCAACGAAACTGGCAGTATTCCTCGTGTTGACGTAGCACGTGCGCTAGCTGAAATTATTCAAACACCAACAACGATTGGGAAAGAATATACCTTTGCTAGTGGCGACCAAGCTACTGAAGATGTTTTTAGATAGACTTGCCTTAACCAAAAAAAGCTGGAAATCCAATAACGGATTTTCAGCTTTTTAATTATCAAAATTAATAATTTGTAAACGAATCGCGTTCAAAACAGCAATAATTGTCACTCCAACATCGGCGAAAACAGCTTGCCACATATTGACCATTCCTAGCGCACCTAAACTTAAGAAGAGAATCTTAATAATCAAGGCAAAGGAAATATTTTGAATCACGATTTGACGAGTTCTTTTGGCAATCTTCATGGCTCTGGCAACTTTGGAAGGTTCATCACCCATAATAACGATATCGGCTGCTTCAACGGCAGCGTCTGATCCTAAGCCACCCATGGCAAAACCAATATCGGCAGTGGCAAGAACTGGCGTATCGTTAATTCCGTCACCAACGAAGGCCACTTTTTTGTTAACACTGTGTGAATCGTGCAATAAATCATCAACGATTTCGACTTTATTTTCTGGCAATAAGTTCGTATAAACGGCTGACATTTTTAACTTATCAGCAATCGCTGAACCAACTTTTTCATTATCCCCTGTCAACATGACAGTCTTATGAATACCACGGTTATTTAGCAATCTAATAGCTTCTTGAGCATCTTTTTTCGGTTCATCAGCAATTACCAAGTCACCCCAGAACTTGCCTGCAACTGCAATATAAACGATTGTGCCGACTGCATTTGCTTCAGTAAATTCAACACCAGCACGAGTCATTGCTTTAGCATTACCAACGATTACTTCTTGACCGTTAACTTCAGCACTCAAGCCATGTCCAGCTTGTTCCGTCGCATTTTCAACGGGCAAAATTTTACCAGTATAAGCATCCAAAATTGAAACAGCAATCGGATGGGTTGAATTCTTCTCAACACTAGCGGCCATCTGCAACAATTCATCCTTTGTTACCCCATTTGCTGGCGTAACTTGAATTACTGAGAATTGACCTTTAGTTAAGGTACCAGTTTTATCAAAGGCTACTGTATCAACGTTGTTCAAAGCTTCCAAGTAGTTACTACCCTTAACTAAAATACCTTGTTTTGAGGCGGCTCCAATCCCACCAAAGAAACTCAATGGCACTGAAATAACTAAGGCACATGGACAAGAAATTACTAGGAAAATCAAAGCTCGATAAACCCAAACGTCCCATGCACCATTGGCTACTAATGGTGGCACAATTGCTAAAGCAGCGGCTAAGCCAACAACGATCGGTGTGTAAATCTTGGCAAACTTGGTAATGAACTTTTCGGTATCAGCTTTTTTACTGCTAGCATTTTGTACTAAGTCTAAAATCTTAGCAACAGTTGAATCACTATATGCCTTGCTTACTTTAATTTGAAGTGTACCGTTTTGGTTGATCGAACCACTTAAAGCTTGGTCGCCCACCTTAATATTTTGCGGCATTGATTCACCAGTTAACGCCGAAGTATCAACTGATGATTGACCTAAGACAACTGTCCCATCAAGTGGAATCTTCTCGCCTGGTTTAACTAAAATAATTTGACCAATCTGCACTTCACTTGGATCAACCGTCTTGGTTTTACCATCTAACTTCAAAGTTGCGAAAGCTGGTTTAACTTCCAACAGAGCTGAAATAGATTTTTTCGAACGGTTAACAGCAACATCTTCAAAGACATTTCCTAATTCGTAAAACAACATAACGGCAATTGCTTCAGGATACTCACCCAAAATAATTGCCCCAATCGTGGCAATACTCATAAGGAAATTCTCATCAAAAATTTCACCATGAAAAATATTTTTCACTGCTGTATAAACGATTCTGGCACCAATCACCAAGTACGCCACCACGAAAAAGCCAACATTAACGGGTTCTGGTAAGAGCGAACTTGAACCGATAAGTAGTAGAATGAAAGAAACTAATAACCGAATAATAGTTAACTTGGTTTCTTTGCTTAATTCGTTTTTAAGACGCCTTTGTTTTTTCTTAACTTTATAATCAGTTTGGACATCGTAAGATTTCATCGAAACATCCTCCTTGAAAAGGTTTACATGCTCATCTGAATATATGAGCAATCATTCATATATTAATTATAATATAATAGGTCTTAACGAATTTCAACCCAATCTAACCTTATTTAATAAGAGGACAAATTATGCCAGAACAAAATTTTGAAGTAGAGCATCAAAATGCTTTACATAATTTAAAACAAAATCTTCCCAGCGACGAAGACCTAGATTCTATGGTCAATATTTTTAAGGCCTTCGGTGACATGACACGTGTAAAAATAATACTTGCCTTAGCAGAAACACCATTAAGTGTTGGTGAAATTGCGGATACCCTTGATATGAGCCAATCTTCAATTTCACATCAATTGAGTATTCTCAAACAACTCAATCTTGTTTCTAACGCGAGACGTGGACGTAACATCCACTATCGTTTGAGCGATCAACACATTATTACCATTTTTAAACAAACACAAGAACATATTATTGAAGATGAAAATGACTTTTAGGCTGCTGATTTTTTGGGGCGGCTTTTTTTGTGTCAAATAATGGTAGCTTTGGGGGCACCTCCGGGAGAGAGAAAAAAGTATAGGCTGCTGTGGGGACCGACGAAAGCCAAGGTCTTTCGTCTCGATTTTGAGCCTTGCAAAAACCGCAAGTCTCAAAACTCGTCCCGTGGTGTAAGCACTAAAGTGCTAACGCCACCTTCACTGCTGCCTATACTTTTTTCTCTCTCCCTCCGGCTTATGGATTTTCTGATGTTTATCTACATATCAGAGATATTACTTAAAGCAACAATCCTTTTCCCCAAAGTTCAAAATCAAATGCAAAGAAACAGGGTAGCTAACGAAATTTAGCTACCCTGTTTTTGAATTCTATTCTAATTTATATTTCAAGTAATTCAATTTATTATTTATATCACACTAACCCCAACAAACACACCATCTGAAGAGCGAAAACGACTTAGGCAACGACTTCTACATTACGAACATCCCCCAGATGAAACTTCTTACCCGAGTCAAGATAAAACAAGTCGTCATCATAACCACTGACTTCTCCTGTTAAATCAGCTTCAACTTCATTGTTTGTGTCGCAAATATTTAATTGTACTTTAACTATTTGGTTATATGTGAATGATTGCATCAAAAACTTTGTTATTTCAGCATTTGATTGTTCTTGTCGTAATTTATTAGTATGTTGGATTTTTTTCATTTGTTGATTCAAAGCAGCTGTATGGTCGGATAAGTAAAATCCTTGCCACTTCATTTTGCCACGATCGTGATAATAGTTATCGAAAAACGATTGGACAGTTGCGGAATCATATTCATATTTACTATTCATCTTTATGCCGTCTTTTCTGAATTAATTCTTGGTTCATCGGCCAGCGTAGGCCTACAAATCCATCATACGTGATTGAAAATTGATATTGTTCCATAATTTTATTAATTAATTTTTCCAAATATGACAACCGATAATTTTCAACTGTGTGTAAGGGAATCGAATGCATCCGTTGGTTGCGTGGACGAATGTTGATAAAGAAGTTATATGTTTCGTCATATTGATCATTGACTACTTGCAAATAATATTCAGTATCCCGGCGACGGGTAAAATACTTTTCAATTCGCTGAATAATGATGCGAAAATCACTATTCATAGGCATTACCACCATTGTGACCACCGACTAATGTCGCCCGATGAATGGCCGTTCCACCTTTTAACAAACTATTTGCATACACCAACGATTGGAACCCATATCTCGATCTAATTTCGTCAATGATTGCTAACTTGTCTTCTTCTTGACACTGTTGTTTGACTGGCGTGAAAAAGTCCAATTGTTGAGCAGTCTTGCTAATTAACTTTGAAGAGTAGACAGCTAAATTACGAACTGGTTGGCCCTGCCACTGACTTTCAAATAAGTACGTCAATAACTCAGAAATTTCTTGATCATTGTCAGTGTAATTCAGATTGCCAGCAACGCTGAAACCACCACGTTCCCCTTCAACTCGGGCTGCATAAGCATATGTCACGCTTAAATATAAGCAACTAGTTTGTTTATGATGATGTCGCAATCGTGAAGCAACTTGTTGCCCCATTTCTTTAATAACTGTTTCAATTTCATTCTTATCAAAATAATCACGTGGCAAAACTTGTGAATTACCGATACTGTGCGACTTGGGCGCTATATTATCCGCCAACCGTGTTCGATCAATCCCCCATGCAATCGCAAAAATTTGTTCACCGATTAATCCTAATTCCTGTTTCAAATAAAATGGATTGGTCAACGCTAACTCACGCATATTGTGAATGCCTAGGCGATTCAGCCGTTTCTCAGTTCGTTTAGCAATGCTCCAAACATCGGTCATATTCGCAATCGTCCAAATTTTCTCAGGAACAGTCTCATAGTGAATTTCGCCTAGCAATTCGGGATCATGTTTTGCATAAATATCTAGCGCAATTTTAGCCTGTACGGGATTATCGCCGATACCTACCGTTGTATACAATCCCAAACGATGGCGGACTGTCTTTTGAATCAGTCGTGCTACTGCCCGCGGACTATCACCAAACAAGCGCCACGATTTAGTCATATCAATGATTGATTCATCAATTGAATATGGCCAGACATCACATTCCGCCGCAAACTCTCGGAAAATATTGTTAATTTGTAGATTTCGTTTAATATATAAATTCATTCGTGGTGGTACAACAATCAAGCGTGGATCTTGAGGCAAGTTACGTTGTCTGGAAACATTAGCTTGAAGATGAAAAATCTTCTTAGCCATTGGTGAAGTGGCCAATACCAAGCCGCCATTAGTATTGTCAGCCTCGCTCATGACAACTAGCAATTCTTTTAAAGGATTAAGCCCACGCATCGTTGCCTCAACACTGGCATAAAACGATTTATTATCAATCAGAAAGAAAACACCATGTGGTTCTTTACTATAATCCATCGTTTTATCCTCCTTTAACATTAAATGCAAACAAATATACTCCAGTTTCACCATGTTTATTGCTGACTTCCAACAAATCCATTATACGAACATATGTTCTATTTTGTCAATAAAAAATAGAACTTTGTTTATCAAAGTTCTAAATTGTCTAGTTTACTTACCAATACTGCCACTCGTCAACAATGTCACCATCTGAATCGTATCAGGATAATAGTCCTTCGTTGTCATCTTCGCAGTTAAATCCTTTGTATAACGATTTTTCAAAGTTTGATTCAGCACAACTTCAGCCGCATATGCCACTGGCGTTGTAAAAGCTTTATTGGAATATTTTTCCACTGGCTTACCACTCAATGTATAAACGGCAGTCACTTTCTTCTGACTGACAAAGAACGCACACATCTTGTTCACGATTTTTTTGCTAACCTGACTGTGTCCGACTTGATAATCATAAGCAACTCGCCAAGGAATCCGACAGGCATTGAATCCATACTTATTATCGTATTTAGAAGCCACTTGTTTGGCCTGAACGTTACTCGTTCGTAAATTATTGCCGCTAACAATTACGAAATCTGCCATCAAACCAGACTTATGTTGCGCACTCAATTTTCGTAAGGTCGTCTGACTGTTTTCAGCTACTTTAGTCCACCGCACATCTTGAGTATATTTAGCAAACTTTCTAAAATAAGCCGTCATTAAATCAGAAGTCCGGACAACATTTTCAGACTTCGGTGCAGTCGCCCAATTACCTACTTTCGGCAAATAAGTAGTTTGGTTGATCTCCTGTTTTTGAATCGTCGACAATAATTTTTTTGCCAAGCGTCTATAATTCAACTCGCCTTTACTACCCCACTTTTCGTCAGCCAAAATCAAAGCGTAGGCAATATCTAAATCGCCGTCCGTCGCACTTGTTCGCTCAGTTTTATTACTGACCATCGCAATGTCTTTTTGGTTTTGACGCCAAGCCATCAACGAATTTTTATCGCTAATTTGGTGACGAACATAATAACGTGTCAATTGATCGAATGTTTTATGACTGCCAAAGCCTTGTTTAGCGGCCATAACGGTAATCAACATCCCATAACCCTGTGCCTCTGATAAAGTTTGATCCTTTTTACCATTATTCGTCTTCACAAATTTCTGTTGCTTGTTACCTCTTAAATAGGCACTTTTCCACTCCTGATAGCGTCCTTCAACAATCGTAGAACTGACGCCAGGCGTACTCTTAGAAAAATGAGTACTGTAAACAGCAATTCCAATCGCTAAGGCTACTAAAAGAATTAATCCACTCATTAACCATTGATACTTATGACGTTTCATTCTGCTAGCCTCCTATCAAAAACGCTGTGTTTTATACCATTTCGTAGTATGTTTACCGGTAATTTTATCTTTCAACATATCATAAATCGCAACAATTGAAACGACAACGAATAATTGTGCGTACGTAAAATACGAAATTAATGTGTAGAAAAAGTTTTTCACTGTTGCCTGACCATAATCACTCGCCAAAGCAATGTTCATTTGGAGCAAGTACAAGAAGAACATAAGGAACCAATTAATCAAAAAGATAACTGACAATGGTCCGCCTAACGAAACTAATTGATCAACTTGTGGTACAAAAACGTGTGCCACACCGAGTGCCAAATTAATCAAGAAAATCACGTTAGAAATAATAATCGCCGCATTGAACCAGAAGAAAGTACAGAGATAATAGGCAACTTCCAACTTGATGCGCCACGATGTTTTATCAAATAAATGTTTCATATTATCTAAAATAACTTCGTAATTTCCACGCGCCCACCGTTTCCGTTGATTATAGTATGCGAACAATGTCTCTGGTTCTTGTTGAAAAGCTTCCGCCCGGTGAGCCAAAGCAATCAATTTGCCAGCATGCATCAAACTAAAGGAAATTGCTGTATCTTCAGTCAACGCACCATTATTCCAGCCACCAATCGACTGGACGATTTTCTTGTTAATGATAAAGTTTGTCCCTGGAATCCGGCCAATTTTAAACAATTGCCACAAACCAGTGTGTTGAATTCGTTGCGTATTAACGATTTCCAAATTAATACACCGTGACAAAAAATTTTGTTGATAATTTCTGGTTTTATTTCGACCAAACGATGCAGCATAACGGTCAGGATTTTCCAAAACTTTTTGAACTAAGAAATACAACGCATTTTGTTCCGGAGCCGCATCAGCATCATAAACTGCCAAATACTCACCTTTAGAAACTTTTAACGCGTCGTTTAAAACACCAGCTTTTCCACCAGTCCCAGTTCGTTCGATTACTCGAAAATCATTTTTAGAAAATTCTGACAATTTCATCAAATCACGTACCCGTTCAGCCGTCTGATCATTACAATTATCCGCATAAACGAGCAGTTCCATTCGGTCAAGCGGATATCGTAAATTCAAAATTGCACGGACAGTGTCTTGAATAACTAGCTCTTCATTGTGAGCCGGAACAACCAACGTTACTTTGGGATAACGTTTCAACGGTGGCAAATTATCAATGTCGGTATGGTACATATGTTTAAAAATGAAAATCACACCGCCACTGATGGTCACAATCGTCATCACAATCGACAACCAAATCGTGATAATTGCAATCACATATATCCAATCAATCATGATGTTTATCCTCCGTATTAAAGCAACGGATCGTCCGTTTGAAAATTATCCACCAACAGACTGACAGTACTAAAACGACAATGCCAAAAAATATCGTCACAATGAAACTAACTGGAAAGAGCCATGCAAAACTTCCTAATGCCATTTGATCACTTCCTATAAGTACTCTTTGACGATATCAGTCTCAGCACTCCGTTCCAATTGGAGCAAAGTATCTTCAACGTTTCGATTCTTAACTTTATCTTGTGATGAATAAGTAATTTGACCCATGCGCAATACTAAGGCATTCCGAGCCAAACCAAATTCTTCGGCGATATCATCAATATGACTTTTAATTTTTTGTTTCATAATCGGAGCATTATCAACTCCCAGCATTGGTGACAAGATTACAAATCGTCCCGCCCCAATATAATAAAGCGTATCAACTGTAAACAGCATCCCCATCAAATGTTCAGCCGTCGTTCGTAACAAACTATTGAACTTTTGATTGCCCAAGAAATTAATAATACTTTCCAAAAAGTCAATTTTAACCATTGTCAAAGTAAAACGATAATCTTCTTCGTGATAGTAAACCAACTTCAATTCCCGAGCGACCGCAATATTCAAAGCACGTTCATTCATCGCACCAGTAACAACTTCCAAATCAGGTTTCTTCTCTTGAAGCTGTTCAAGTTCTTGAGACAAAGCCTTTAATTTTAACAACTGGTGATACAACAAGTACATCCAATAAGTCGTCAGCGGTGTAATTGTCAATAAAGCAATTGCTGACCAAAAGTACATTGCCCGTGTGTATGGCAGAAACAGCATGAATCCACCAGCACACATACTGACAAATGAGATGACACTATTCAAAATTAAATACGTCGTCCGTCCAAGAAATAATCCTAAGATGAACACTACCGATATGATTAAAAAGTTGAGCCATGAGCCACTAATAACGCTTAGGTATAACAGCGTATATTGATAAATCAGGATTAAAACCATACCGATAAAAATAACATTATCAATCGATTTTATTTTCATTTATTTACCTCATTGTTTATGTAATTGCCGCCTCCGAGAGCAAGAAATTTAGGCTGCTGTGGGGACCGGTTCGAGCCAAGGTCTCGAACCTCGATTTTGAGCTTCGCAAAAAACGCGAATCTCAAAACTCGTCCCGTGGTGTAGGCGCTAAAGCGCCAACGCCACCTGCACTGCTGCCTAAATTCTTGCTCTCGGAGGCTAGTTAATTAACTGTTTCGGGCGTTATTCAAAAATCTAACCTAATATTGGTTATTATTATTTCCTGAATATATAGCCGTTAATCATGTTCAAATTTTTTAATAACTTAAACCAAATTTCCAAATTCATAATCTATAGTTCCAAGTTTATGCAAATGTAAGCGTTTGTCTAGATTTATTATTAAATTATTCGAAATATTTTTCAAAAGATTAAGTCACCCTAGAACATTTTTATATTGAAGAAAGACTCTAGTCGGAGGGTGCAAGAAAATTCTACATGCTGTGAAGGTGGCGTTAGGGCAGTGGTTTCCTGCCCTTACACCACGGACGTCTTTGGAGACTCGCTGTTCTTGCGAGGCTTCAAAGCGAGGTTCGAGACNGCAGTGGTTTCCTGCCCTTACACCACGGACGTCTTTGGAGACTCGCTGTTCTTGCGAGGCTTCAAAGCGAGGTTCGAGACCTTGGCTCGAACCGGTCCTCATAGCATGTGGAATTTTCTCGCACCCGGAGACGGCATCCTTCCTAAATAAAAAAATGTGGAATCCGTTTATTGAATTTCACATCCCTTTTTCTAGCGATATTCAATGTTCCCCGTCTTAGCATTATCCAAATTTAAATTACCTCGGATAAAGTCAGTTACGCGTTGCAATTCTGTTTGATCAACCACTTCCATGCTCTGGTTGTCGATTGATTCACCGTGTCCTTGTAAATGTGTCTGTGATGTTTCTTTGCGTGCGATTCGATAGTCCTGTGCAATATCTTTCAAATCCGCAAACGTCATATCTGTCTGTGTTTGACCTGATAACGATTCAATGAAGCCCTGATTCAACAACATTGAAATTGAACTACTTTTTTGAAATAACGCTGTTAAAACATCTCGTTGACGCGCTTGCCGACCATAATCACCCTTAGGGTCATCATAACGCATTCGAGAATAAGCAAGCGCCTTTTTCCCGTCCATTTGTGTTTTTTGACCTGCTTGGAAATCATAGCCTTCATAGTCGAAACTAAAGGTCGGTATCACTTCAACACCACCAGCTTGATCGATAACTTTTTCCATTCCCCCCATATTGATCAATGCATAAAAATCAATCGGAATATTCAAAAGTTTTTCAACCGTTATAATGGCTGTTTTGGTTTGACCTAAGGCATACGCCGAATTGATTTTTCCCAACCCGTGACCCGGAATATTGACTGCTGTATCGCGAGGAATACTAGTCATTGTCGTCATTTCTGAATTAGGATTCAACGTTACGACCATCAAACTGTCAGTCCGGCCTTTATAATCACGTCCCAAAGCACCCGTATCAGTTCCCATCAACAAAATAGAAATGGGACGTTTGTTTTGTAACTGTTCCTTGACATTACGCTGTTTTTTCACTCCAGATTCATGATAAGAATTATCAATCGCCCTTTTCACACCTCGATAACGCATTATTCCGTAAGCCGTTCCTCCGCCAATCAACAATAAGATGCAGATGATCAAGGTATTTCTAAAAACGTGTCGTTTATTTTTATTCTGCATAGCACAACTTTTTTCCTTAACTTATTTATTAATTCAACTTTGAAAACTATTAACAATAGTAGATAAACACCAATTCCAAGTGTGATTTCAATGACTAAAGCTAACCAATTGACTGTCAGGAGTTCATTCAAGAAATAAACCGCCGCACCGTCAGCTCTATTAAAAATGGATTTTTCTGAGATTAGCATTCGTTTGGAAAAACTTTCGTAGCAAGAAATCATAAACTTTACTAACAGTCTGTTTTCTTCCGGTTACGCCCCACTTGATTTCGGCATAGTTGACGTTATTAGTTTCGATCCAAACATCCATCAACAATTCCGCAATATAACCGTAAACTCGGGCTTCTTGAACCGAATAAGTCCCTACATCAATTCTGGGTTCCAAACGTGCTAAAACATCGAACAACCAAGTGGCGTAAGCATCAAACTGAGGCTTTTTCATAACAAACATATTGAACATATGGGCTTTGTTACTTTGCATAGTCACGTCATATGCTTCGAGATACTCAGGGTATCGTTCAGCTAAAATCTGACGAGTTTTCAACAGTGGTTCTTCATGATGTGCATGAACGTAGTGCGAGTAATTCGACTCAATAAAGTAATTTCGTTTCTCTGGCAAAATAACGTCGTGATTTTTCAACAGTAAATCCACATCTTGTTGGCCAATCACGTTATCGATTGTTTTACGACAACCTGGTTTGAAGAAAAAGCGTTGATAATGAACTAAACCAATTGCATCAACGTCAGACAAATTTTTCCAAGCCCAATAAATGGCCGTTAGTTCGTTGTAATTAGCATTTTTGTAGGAAATGTTTTCCCCACGGTCATCCCGTTGGTAATCAATCCCTACTTGAAAGTTACGTTTGGCATTCACAAGTACGGGTAAATATAGCCCCCGATTCTTAGGCATCTCAGCTTGCTTATGGGTTGCAACTAAAATTTTTACCTTTCTCAATAGGCTCCCTTTCCTTTAAAGACACTGATGAAATTACCGATAATAATCTTGATATCAAATAACATACAGGCCTGATCGATATAACGCATTTCTATTTGGGCACGTTCTGGATAACCGATATGACTTCGGCCCGAAGCTTGCCACAAGCCCATGGCACCAGGTTTAACAGACAAAAGTTTATCTTGGTCATACTCTTTTAATTCCGCTTCGATGACTGGTCTAGGACCAACCAAGCTCATATGACCTTTCAAAATATTGATAAACTGTGGAATCTCATCAATGGAAGATTTGCGCAAAACTCGACCAATACAGGTCACACGTGGATCATCTTCAGGTTTTAACTTGTAATTATTAGCAACATATTTGGCGTACAATTTCTTATCCTGATAAAGCTTTTCTTCCGCGTTCACAACCATGGATCGGAACTTGTACATTCCAAATTTTTTGCCATTCAATCCAACTCGAGTTTGCCGATAAAATAACGGTCCGCGATTGGATCTACAAATTGTGTTCATCATCCAAACACCTAAAAAGACTGGACTCAAGCACAACAGTGCTAAAAGCGACATAACAATATCAAAAGTTCTTTTTATGATTGGATAAATCAAAGATGGTTTTTGGATAACAATCTTTTTCTCATCACCGTCAAAATATTCCATAGCTTCTCTCCTAAAAAGTTGTGTTAAAACGGCCCAATTTTACGTTTGGCTTTGGGTAATGAGGAAATGTGGCTAATTTCAACCTCGTCAATATCTGCGCCATTGAGAATATCTTTGGCATTTTGTTGCATTCGCGAAACGATTGCTTCACCTTCTTCAATTCGCAAACGTTCGAAAGCTTCCTTCAATAAAAACTTCCGACCGTCGAAGTTATGAGCATCCGAGGCCATGATAAACCCTTGATTCGCCTGAATGATTTTTTCAGTTAACGACTGGACAGTTGTCCCAAAAACTCCTAAGTAACTGCCACATGTCAGTTGCGTCAAACACCCTAATTCCAACAATTCATACAATTTTTCAGGATCTTGTTGGATAGCACGATTCCGCTCTGGGTGGGCAATTACTGGTCGAATACCACGAGCCGTCAATTCAAAAATAATTTTATGCGTGTATTGTGGAATACTGTCGTGTGGTAATTCTAGTAAGAGATAACGTTCAGTCTCATCCATAAAGAGAATGTCGTCAGCTACAATTTTTTCTAACAATTCACCATGCAAATGAACTTCTTGACTAGGAAACACTTGTAACGGCAACTGCATTTTATTGAGTTCATCTTGCAACTGCGCTGCCTTTTGAATCACGTCACGTTTATGGTTCAAATACTTTCCATCAAAATGATGCGGTGTTACAAGTAAGTGGCTAATGCCTTGTTCGACGGCAACTTTCGCCAAACTTAATGCCGTCAAAATATCTTCCGTTCCATCATCAGAGTTGGGCAAAAGATGGCAGTGTAAATCTAAAAGTGTCATATTCCGTTAGCTCCTTTGGGATATTTAACCGTCTCGCTGAACCCATTACGACTTAATAACCGCCGTATTGACTACCGTAATAGCCTTTCATTTTATCTTTAGCCGTTCGGTTCATGATGGCTCCTAGGATGTTGCTGTGTACGGTTTGTAAAGCTTTTTTAGCATGGATAACACCAGTTTTATCAGCGTATCCTTGCGGAACAACGAGAATCACGCCGTCTACTTTGGTCGCTAAAACTTGAGCATCAGTCACTGAATTAACTGGTGGTGCATCCAAAATCATGAAATCAAATTGAGCTGTTAAATCTTGAAAAAGTTCTGTGATTTTTTTACTGCCTAATAATTCCGATGGATTGGGAGCTGTCGGTCCGCTAGTAATTACGAAGAGGTTATCGACCATAGTCGATTGAATTACACTCTCCAAACTAGCTGTTCCTAATAAGTAATTAGATAACCCTGCCTTGTTAGAAACGTTGAATGTTTTGTGAATAGTTGGGCGACGTAAATCGGCATCGATCAAAACTACTTTTTTATCTTGTTTAGCCCAACTCACGGCCACATTATTGCTTACAGTTGACTTACCTTCTGAAGGTGCTGAGGATGTGAACAAAATCGAATTTAGTTCCTTATCAACAGATGAAAATTGGATATTTGTTCTGATAGTGTTGAATTGTTCCGAAATAACACTACTCGGGTCATCATAGGTAACTAAACCAACGCCATGCGTCAAACTGTAATCGTCCAATTTTTTAGTTTTCTTTTTCAATAACTTAAACGCCACGTTAGACCCTCCTCTTTGTTTGTTTCTCAGGCATCCGTACATGGAACTTCTTACGTTGTACGGTACGTTCGATATCTTTTTGATCAATTTCACTGACGACACCTAAACTAGTTAAGCCAAGTTCATCAACTAAGAAACTTTCAGAACTAACTGTGCGGTCGGTCAATTCAAGAATAAAGGCTAAGCCAATCCCTAATAGCAGTCCTAGAAGTACACCAATTGTAATGTTCAAGACCTTTTTCGGACTAACCGGATTGTCATTGATCACCGCATCTGACACGATGGACACATTATTGATACTCATAATTTTGACAATTTTCCGTTTAAAAACTTTCGCCGTTAAATCGGCAATTTTGGCTGCCGTCTTCGGATTAGTTGTCTTTGCTGTTACGGAAAAAACTTGCGAATTTTGAGAGTTGCTAATAGTTATTGATTTTTTCAAATTCGACATGGAGCCGGGATATCCGGCCGCTGTTTTGACTTCACGATTAACATCTTTTAAAACCGTTGGACTGATAATGATGTCCTTGTAGGTACTTATCATTTGAATATCAGCCTGGACCTGTTGAAATTGTGCCCCCTGCATATCGGCAGATAACTTACGGTTAACCAGGATTTCAGTTGTTGCGCTATATTTAGGCGTCATCACAAAGAAAGTCATGCCGGCAGCGATTAAAGTTACAATAATCGTCGACCCCAAAATGGCTTTAATGTGTTTACGCAGTATGACTAGAATTTGAATCATACTAATGGTTTGTTCTGATTCCACTTAATCCTCCACTAATACTCTATTTACATGTTCCGTCTCCAGAGCGGAGAAACATTAAATGGCTGTGCGGACCGGATTCGAGCCAAGGTCTCGAATCTCGGTTCGAAGCCTTGCAAGCAAGTCTCCAAACTCGCCCGGTGGTGTAAGTACTAAAGTGCTAACGCCACTTTCACTGCCTGTTAATGTTTCTCCGCTCTTCCGACTAGCTTCTTTATTAAGTCAGATTTATTGGCTTAAAATAGTAAAACTAGAAACATGCCTTTTAACATGTATCCTCATGCTGGAACAATTTTAAAGGCATCCCCGATTGTTGTCTATACAGGTTTGACATAGCGTTTTATATGAAAAATTGCTAAAAATTATTTTTTTCTGAGAATTAAATTTGAGAATTGTTTGATTATGATTGGAAATTTTTGCCGAAAAATCAGAAATCCGGTTATTAATTAATTGATTATGATTTACGAAAAATGTATACCAAATACTCTAATTAGCTTATTTAATGGGGACAAGACACTCTGTCCACTTGTGAGCAATTAGATTGGGCACAAAAAAAGACAAAGTCTCAATTTAATGAGAAACTTTGTCTTTTTGTTTTAATTTGTTTTCCGCCTCCAGATGAAAGGGAAATGATGGCTGCTGTGGGACCGCCCCGAGCCAAGGTCTCGGAGCTCGCTTTTGAGCTTCGCATAAACCGCGAATCTCAAAAGACGTCCGTGTAGTAAGGACTAAAGTCCTAACTACACCTTCACTGCTGCCATCATTTTCCTTTCATCCTCCGGCTAGTGTATTATTTTTCTTCTTTGATTGGATTACACACATTAATTCTTTATTATCAGAAAAAACTATAACTTATCTTCAATCCATTGGATATGATTACTTTCACGTTCGATAGCTCGTGTCAAAATCAAATAATGGCCGAAGTTTTCTTGGATTGTTTTCTTATCTGAGAAGACTTCTTTTAGTCTGCCTTGTAAATATTCCAATTTTGTTTGTTTAATTTTTAATTCTTGCTTTAACAAGTCTTCTAACAATGGATCGGATTGTTCTTTTATGAAATACAATTTCAATGAAAAGATTTCTTCATTATCAGTTAACGGTTCCTGCATCCAATCTCGCAAAACTTGATGGCCCATTTCCGTAACATTATAAAAAGTTGATTTATCTTCATCATGATCGATTAACCAGCCGTCTTCTTTCATACGAGCCAGTTCAGGGTAAATTTGACTGTGTGAGGCATGCCAAAAATCGCCTACTTCATGTTTGAACTCTTGGCTAATTTGGTAACCTGATAGACTACCTTTATTATTGATTAATCCTAACAAAACATAAGGTAAAATACGTTTTTTGGGCATTATTCTCTCCATGATTAAAAAATTATTGTTTAGCACTTAATTACTTAGGTACCATATTTTAACTGTCATATATAAACCGCGAACTAGTCGGAGGAACCGGAAATATGTACCTGCTGTGAGTTACAATAAACTATCCTCCAACACACTAGCCGGAGGGCGCAAACGTTGAAACCAGCAGTGGCCGTGGTGTTAGAGCTTTAGCTCTTACAGCACAGGACGTATTTTGAAATTTGCGGTCTGTGCGAAGTTCAAAATCGAGGGTCGAGACCGCTCTTTGGCTCGAGCCGGTCCTCACAGCAGGTTTCAACGTTTGCGCCCGGAGGCGGCCAAAAAAAATGATATACGACTTTCGTATACCATTCTAACATGCTTATTTATTGATACGTTTGTAGTTTTCATCGAAATACTTGCCTGCGCGAATGTCGTCAGGTAGCTCTTTATAAGGTGCTTCACTGATGACATCTTCGTTATTTTGACCAGCATCACCCATGTAAGTGATTTTAGCCATTTCAGGTACGACTAACTTAGGATAAGTTTCATACTTTTCACGTGACTCTTCCATTAAATCAATGTGTTCATTTTGGTAAGTTACGGTGATTTCAGGATGTTCTTCAACCCACTTAGGGAAAAAGATTGTTCCGTGCATCTTGTTTTCATTTGGCATGAAGTCCAAAGCAACGTCAGTTCCAGTTGGTTCAGTCCAAGAAACCTTGTAGATTCCTTCAGTTAGCATGAGAATATCAGCTTCTTGATCTGTTACCCAACGACCAGCAACCATACCACCATGAATTCGATAGTCAACTGTGTGGTCATTCTTAGCGTACCATTCATACTCCCAACCATTATCGTAAGTATAAATAAAATGTGTTCCTAAAAAGTCGTCTAAAGTTTTAAATGTTTTTGTCATAATTTAATTGTCTCCTTATGTCGTTATCGACAATAATCAGTATATGTCGATAACGACGCAGCGTCAACTAGAAGATTTCAATAAAAAAAAGTTCTTCCAAAAATAACTGGAAGAACTTAACTATTATTTTTTATCTACCATTTGATTCATAACCTTAGCAGTTACTGGAATATCAGCGTACTTACCAATGGAATCCTTGTCCATCACCACAGTATTGGTTGCGGAACCAGCTAAAGCAGCGAAGGCTTGGATTTGTTGAGCAGTGAAATACTTGTTATCAACTGAAGCTAACGTATCATTTAGTTTTTTGATTTCATAAGCTTTGGCATCAGCTCGGGCAATTGTTGCAGCCGCTTCAGCTTTAGCAGTCGAAACAGTAGCTTCATTTCGAGCCTTGGTTTCAATTTCAATACTTCTAGCATCCCCATTAGCTTTGGCAATGGCGGCTGTCTTTTCACGGTCAGCTCTGATTTGTTTCTCCATTGATTCAGTAATTGAGGCTGATGGCTTCAACTCATCGATATTGACACGATCAACTTTAATACCATACGTATCGGTTAAATCACCAATGGCTGTGGCTAAATCTGCGTTAATTTTGGAAGTTGAGCCTAATGCTTCATTCAAATCCAATTTACCGATAATGTCACGCAAGTGACCACGGACTAATTGAATCATTGACTCAACTGAGTTGCTATTTTCATATTGAAATTTTCTTGCGTCGGTAATGTGATAATTCAATGTTACGTTCGTTTGAACTTCCGCATTATCCTTTGTAATAACTGAATATCCTTGTAATGATAAAGGAATCATCGCTAAATCAACAATCTGAATTCTTTGGAAGAAAGGAATATAGAAATTTAATCCAGCACTAACTTCCCGACTATATTTCCCCAACGTTTCTACCAAACCTACATGGTTTTGATGAACTGTTTTCAATCCGAACATATTTATCCGCCTACTTTTCTTATTTCAATTCTTGAATCGTCAAAATATTACCAGCTGCTTTTACAACTTGATAATTTATGGTTTCGTTAACCGAATCATTTGCCAATAAGTCGTAACGATAGTAAATACCCTTAACCTCGATCAAGTCGTTTGCCATATTGATCTTGTCCCCTCGAACGACAGATCCTACTATTTGGCGCTGCTCGAGATTATTGGTGGGTACTGCCTCACTCAATTTAGTGACAATATAATTGTTAACACTGCGATTTTCACGGCTGGCGTCCTCAGAAATCCGGTCGTATAAATCTTTATCTAGTCTTAGTGCAATCATCTTATCTGCCATACCCATATTATATCGCGTTTATATCAAAGTGATATCACATTGATATTGGCAAAATGTCAAAAAAAGCAAGGCCACTAAAGTAGCTTTGCTTTTCGTTGATAATGCTTATATAAACCGGAAAAACGTTCTTTGTAATCCGGACGCCAAGGTTTATCACGACCACAAAAATGTAGAATAACTGTGTGGTCAATCACCCAATCAATATCCCATTCACCATTACTTTTAGCATAATAAAAAGGATTCATTCGAGCATCGTAATTGTACAGTTCATCAGGAATCTTCATAATATTTTGACCATACAAACCGTTTAAAATATCTTGATCTGGTAGTAACAAAGTTGCACCCATTTTTTTAATGTATCCGAAAATATCATCTGCTTTAACATTTTCCCGAATTGCTTCCAAATCCATTAACATGATACCTGAATTAAAGTATCCTTCAGCTTCATAATTACCTAAGCGTAATTTATTAAAATCGTCAGTCATATCCAAAGATGTGTGACTGGCGGCCGCATACCAATAATTTTTTAAGTCGAGTGTATACAAATGTTTCAAATCATTGATAACCAGAATATCGACATCTAAATATAAAATACGTTTAACATTCTTAGGCAAATACTTGTAAGCTAATAGTCGATAATAAATAGTCTTAGGATAACGGTCAGTTGTTGGTGCATCGTCAAATTCATGGTCGTCAATAACTACTGGATGATAATGCATTCCTAATTTTTGGCAGAAGCTCTTAATCTCAGCATTCTTCTTTAATTTTGGATTTTGAATTACATAGACCGAATACTTTTCAATTGAAGAATTTTGTTTGATCGAATAAAGCGTTGTCATTAATTGTTGTGTTACATTGTCGTCAATTGCGAATAGTAAGTTCATCGATAAGCCCTCCTAGTTAAATCTCCTCAAGTCAATTATACTGATAATGCCGCTTCCAAGATCAAGAAATTTAGGTCGCTATGGGGACCGCCGAAAGCCAAGGTCTTTCGGCTCGATTTTGAACCTCGCACAAAACGCGAGTTTCAAAATTCGTCCCGTGGTGTAGGCGCTAAATCGCCAACGCCACCTTCACAGCGACCTAAATTCTTGCTCTTTCCAGCTAGTTCTTTGTTAGTGAATAACAATTTGCCATAATTTTACTATAATCACCTAGAAAATTAGGTCATATTCTTATATATTTACTAAATCAAACAATAAACTACTAGCACGACGCGTTATATATATATCTACCAAACAAATGTATTAGTAAAACGCCATAAATGCAACCGCAATCATTGAATTTAATCATTTTACATAATCCATCAATAAATAAAAACAGGAGTTTAATTATGATACAACCTATTAATTACGATACTAAATCACTTTCTCAAAAGGCTGAGTTGGCTACGAAAGCTGACAGTAATGTGGTTACTGATTTACTCGACACATTAAAAGCTAACTCGGAAAATTGCGTGGGAATGGCTGCCAACATGATTGGAGTCAACAAGCGGATTATAGTTTTCTCAATGGGAATGATGAATGTCCCTATGATCAATCCTTCTATTATTAGTAAATCTCAAGAATATACAACTTCTGAGGGTTGCCTATCTTTGAGTGGTCAACGTCAAACTAAGCGTTATAAAAATATTACGGTGAAATACTTGGATAGTAATTTTCAAGAACATACACAAGAATTTTCAGATTTTATTGCTCAAATTATCCAACATGAAGTCGATCACTGTGAAGGTATTTTAATTTAGAGTACAAAAAAGGCGACCTTTTTAGGGTCGCTTTTTATTTAGATAACATCGCTTTCTGCTACCCATTCGTTAGCAGAAATACGATACATCTTTTGTCCGTTAATAGTTGAAACTTTATCAACCATCCAAACACTTGCATCACTTAGACCACGATCAGTAACTTCTGTACCATCAGCACTGTAAAGTTTAGCTTGGCGAATTGCTACCACAACTAGTGGCAATTTATCGTTGGTTTGAGCATTACTTTGAGTTGTTGATGAACTGTGATGATGTGAAAAAGTTGTTGTTCCTGTGATTGGCGTTGTTTCTATCACTGGAGTTTTTACTACTGGTGTTCCATCATCGTTTAAAGATTGAATTTCTTTAAGCTTTGATTTAAAAGCATCTACATACATTTCAAGTTCTTCTAAATTGCTGTAACCATGATTTCTATATTCCATAAAAAATGCACCTTCACGTTTCAAGGCTTTAAGCATTTTTTCTTTTTTATTGGTGGGTTCTTCGTCGCCAATAACACCATAAACAATACCAGTAAAATCGCTACTTGTATTTCTAATTCCATCTATTTCAGTATAAATATCTTCAAATCTGTTTTCTTGATATCCAGTTTCAGTATTTGAATCAGCAATGGGTTGACCATTACTATCCAGTACATAAGCAGCGCCATTTCCATAATAAGTATAAGGGACTAGTAAATCGCCCTCATAAGCAGGATCATCAACATTAGCCAATGGTTTAGTAGGATCCTGTTCTACAGCTTTTTGAATAGCTTCATCAGTTGGTCTAATTTCAATGTAAGGAATTCTGTCCTTAGTTTTATTGATTCTATTTGTTGCCACTTGTTGTGGGTTTACTGGATTTTCTTCATCATTTGAAACCGGTACAGAATCTTGTGAAGACTTTTCTTGAGGTTCTTCCTTGGAAGATTCATTTGTATCCTCAGTTGTAGCCTCTTTTACTAGTTGAGAATCAACCTTTTCAACTGATTCATGATTTTCAATCTTATCAGACGACACACTGTCAGCACCCTCAGCGCTAACTTCATCAGCCGCCTTAACAGTTAATACATTGTTACCTTGGATTCCAAATGCAAAAAGTCCAGCACCTAGAATAATTGAGCTATATAGTAATTTCTTCATATATTTCCTCATATAAATAAATTTTTTAAAACAACTTTAGGAATATACCACATGAAAACGTTCACCTCCTAGGACTTTCTCTCAAATAAGTGGGTTTTATTTATCAAACAATAATTGAAATATTTTGCGTAAAAAAAAGCGGCCACATGGTCGCTTTTTTTTTAATTTCTTTCTTCAGTAGCTTCTTTGTCGAATTCTTCTTCAGAACTGGCATTAGCTGACAACTTAGCTAAATGAGCATATGTTGAATCAACGTGTTCAGCAGCTAATGATACCTTAAGTCTTTCATTACCCTTGTGCATATCAACCATTGTCCAAACTAGCAATGCTAGAACGGCGATGATCAATACCCATGCAATAATGTTAGCTTGGGTTGTTTGTCCAGCAGTGATTTTGTCACCGTAGAAGGCTTGAATTTGACCGGGTAAACCATAAAGGTTCAAGCCTGTCAAAGCGATGACTGAGAACCAGCCAAATCCTTTGATCCAAGCAGCATTCTTAAATTTGTTACCCATTTCAGTAGCACTATCTGTCATTAATAGTAGTGGCAACATTGAAAATGGAAGTGCGAAAGCTAAGAAGACTTGTGAGTTGTTCATTAAATCATTTAAAGCCACGTGCTCGTCGATTGAACTCTTACCACTTGTCAACATAACACAGATAAGAACAGGGATAACTGACAACAAACGTGTAACTAAACGTCTTAACCATAGAGGCATCTTCATGTGAACGAAACCTTCCATGATAACTTGACCTGATAAAGTACCAGTAATAGTTGAATTTTGACCTGATGCTAACAAAGCAACGGCAAACAATGTTGAAAGGATACCTGACTTAGCAACAGCAATCAAAACGCCGTTACTCAAAGTTGAAGTATCTGATAAAGCTTGGTATAAACCAAAGAATGATGGATCTTTAACAGCACCACTCTTGAAGACGGCAACACCCATAACTAGTAGTAAAGCATTAACGAAGAAAGCAGCTGTTAGTTGAATATTTGAATCCCAAGCTGAGAAACGAACATTTTGAGCAACTGATTTTTCATCAGCGTGATCAACTTTTCTTGTTTGAGAAATAGCTGAGTGAAGGTACAAATTGTGAGGCATAACAGTGGCACCAATGATACCTAAAGCACCAGTAAGTGGTGTTTGACCACCGATTGTTGGACCGGTTGCGAAAGTTTTACCTGTTGGAATCAATCCAGCAAAAGCGGCGTTCCAATTAGGATTTGACAATGCAACTTGATAAATAAATACGAATAAAATAACAAGAATTAAACATACAACGATAGCTTCAATTTTTCTGAAACCAATTTTAGTTAATAATAGCAAGACTAGAACATCACCAACAGTAATGAATACGGCGATTACTAATGGGATATTGAATAATAGATACAAAGCGATGGCACCACCGAT
Source organism: Companilactobacillus nantensis DSM 16982 (assembly GCF_001435815.1). GTDB lineage: Bacteria > Bacillota > Bacilli > Lactobacillales > Lactobacillaceae > Companilactobacillus > Companilactobacillus nantensis. The sequence goes on from NZ_AZFV01000012.1 coordinate 52,102, forward strand.
AACTTCGGCAATATCAGTCGCCATAATAGCAAACTCAGTTAAAATCCATAAAACGATACCTAGTGACTTACTTGTTCTAGCACGAATGGCTTGTGCCAAGTCCATCTTACTCACTATGCCTAGTTTAGCTGCCATATATTGTAACAACATAGCAATTAAACTAGACATAAGAATAACTGACATTAGTAGGTATTGGAAATTTTGACCACCGGTGATTGATGTTGACCAGTTACCTGGATCCATGTAACCGACGGCAACTAAAGCCCCGGGACCTGAATATGCTAGTAGTGTTTTGAAAAAACCTTTGTCTTTTGGAACTGAAACTGTACCATTGATTTCTTCTAGTGAAGGACCATTGGCGTATTGGATTAATTTGCGCTTTTCAGCCATATTAATCTCCCCCTTTGAATTTTTAACGGATAATCATGATTGAAATTGGTGAATACTTTGCCATGTAGGCAGCTTGTGAACCAAAATACTTTCTAATACCTTTTTTCGAAAGTGAACCGATAACTAAAAGATCAGCTTCGGATGCTGGAATCACATCTTTCACGATTGTTTCACCGGGATCCCCTTCGGCCACCATAAGTTCAACCTTCTTAACTCCGGCATCTAGTGCAACTTGACGATATTCTTTCAAATGATCTTCAAGTTCTGTACGTTCCCCATGAACGTAGTCTTTCGTCAACGCTTGGTAAACATTCATTTCGTTATCTTCAAGAATAGAAGTAATGATTAATGTTGAACCATCTTTGATACAACGGTGCATGGCGTATCTGAAAGCCAATTGGGCATCGGCTGAATCATCGACACCGACTAAAACACGTTCAAAAGTGTTGTTTTGCTTCGACATTGGTCTGTCCTCCAATATGTTTTCTTAAGACAAGTTGCTTCAACTCGTCTTTCCAAAACTCATTCTACCGCATTTTAACTAGATGTAAACCACTTTTTAAGGTGCCCTAACAAAAATGTAAAAATAGTAATTATTTTTTAAAAATATCAGAAATCGCTTACTTGCCCATTATAAAGGGAATATCAGCAATATTATGAGGTATACAATAAAAAAATTACCCCCTACTTAACTATTTTATTTAAAATAAATATGCTATATTAAAAACGTTAATGACGGGGTTTATCATTGATTTATATTATTTTACTAATGTTTAAATATACATGCGGTATATAAGTGCCTATTATCATAGGTTTCAAGCATTCTTATTAGGTACAACTAATTAAGTCAATCAAGCTCATCTATCTATGGGGGATTTTATGAAGAATAAACAACCAGAAACACGCATAAACGATGTCAAAGACCAAGAATACCTATCTACTAACTGGCTTACATCGGAGGTTCTAATCGGAATGTACTCAAGAGTCTTTACCAATGTACTCTTGTCCGACGACAAAATTTTTAAAGGACATTCCAAATAAGCTTGCTTATATAGAAGCAACTAGTTTAAATAGAAAAAAGTGGTGAATAATTTTGAACGATCTAAATTTTTTAAGACTTATCTTTGAATTGGGTGGTAGCTTTCAAAACGTGAATAACATTGACCTAGCAGTCAAAGCTGGCGTCAGCAAAGCCTCTATCTCTGATCGAACACAACATCTAGCAAAGTTAGGCTTGGTTAAATATACTAAATATTATGGGACAAAATTGACTAAAAAGGGATTAAACGCTGTTATACCACTAGTTCAACAGCATCGTTTGATTGAAACTTGGCTTTATGAGAAACTCGACATTCCATTGAGCGATATCTACGAAAAGGCCACCAAATTATCGGACCATCCTGATTTATTGTTAATTGATCGACTTAACATTTATATGGATTATCCTGAAACTTGCCCACATGGCAATATCATTCCAATCAACTGTACTATTCCTGAATTTACCAAAAGTTCACTGTTAGCCAATCAAGATATTTCCGAAACAACTTTCAAAATCATTAATTTTACTGAGGACAACTACCTCTTTAAAGTTTTAAATAATATCGACATTCACTTAGCTGACCAAATTAAGATCACTAATATCAACGGTTATGATCATTCAATGGTTGTTTTGAATTTACGCAACAATTTGAAACAAATTTTACCGAAGAATATTACTAAGATGATTCGCATCGAAAAAGTAACGGCATCAACTCTAGAAAAAAGTGTTTGAGGATACATGATTCATTAATCACGCATTGTCAAACGCTCTTTTACAAAATAAATAGGCTCCATTCAAATGGGAAAATCCCTTTGAATGGAGCCTATTATTTTACGTTTAATAATGATTTTAAAAAATTTCTACAAGCAAATGAATTATGAAAACCAGAAACAGTTAATTCTCGTTAATCGGACCAACAATTGTCGAAACAACTGCTTCTATAGAAGAAACAAGTGGACTGTCTGGTGTAATACCTGATTTGGCAAAGCGGTCTTCCCACCATTGACTACGAATCGTCTGAACCGTCTCAACTACGGACTGACCTTTCTTAGTCAAATTCAAAATTTTAGTTTTTCCGGCTCCATCAGTCTTGGTCAAGTACTGCAATTTTTCCATTTTATTGATTTCTCGTGTAGCTAATCCCTTGTCAATTACCAATGAACGTGCCACTTGGTTTTGGCTAATATTTTCATAGTCACTAACGGCTAATAAAATACAAGCTGCGGTCGGATTCAAGTTGATTTCGTTGAATTCTTCCCGTGTATCCTTGTAATATTGTCTATGTAAGATAGAAATATCTTGTGCTAAGTATCCAATATTTTTCATTTGCTTTCACTCCAATGAAAAGTTTTCTGTGTTGACAAATCAACACGAATGATTTAATTTAAGCTATAAATAAGTATGACACAAAAATAATAAAAGAGGCTAGAAACAATGACAGAACAACCAAATGGCGCTCAAGCATTGATTCAAACAATGATTAATCAAGGTGTTAAGTACGTTTTCGGACTACCTGGTGCTAAAATTGATCAACTTTTCGAATCGCTTGAACACAATGATAATCCTAAAACTCCCAAACTAATCGTGACTCGTCACGAACAAAATGCGGCTTTTATCGCTGCTGGTATTGGTCGTTTGACTGGTAAACCTGGTATCGTTGCTACAACTTCTGGACCTGGTGTTTCCAATCTAGCTACTGGTTTAATTACCGCTACTTCCGAAGGTGACCCCGTAATTGCACTTGGTGGTCAAGTTCCTCGAAACGATATTGCTAGATTAACCCATCAAAGCATCTCAAGTAAAGAGCTTTTAGCAGCTGCAACTAAAGATAGTGTCGAAGTTCAAGACGCTAACAACTTGTCTGAATCATTTGCAAACGCTTACCAAAATGCTATAGCACCTAAATCTGGGGCAACTTTTATTTCCATTCCCCAAGACGTTTTGAACGATAAAGTAAGCCGCAACACAATCAATGCTCTATCACCAATTCAACAAGGTGGTGCTGATCAAGAAACAGTTGCCAAAATCATCGAAAAAATCGAGCATGCTAAATTGCCAGTTATTTTAGCTGGTATGCGTTCATCAACAAACGAAGTAACTCACAAGATTCATAAATTTTTGCACAAGTTCTCTATTCCAGTTGTGGAAACTTTCCAAGGAGCCGGTGTTATCTCACGTGACCTTGAAAAGAACTATTACGGTCGTGTTGGCCTCTTTAGAAACCAAATCGGTGACACTATCTTAAAGGAAAGTGATTTGATCATTGCAGTCGGTTACGATCCTATTGAATATGAAGCTCGTAACTGGAACGTTGGTCGGACTGGCGAAATCATCAATCTTGATAGTATTGCTCCCGAAATTACCAACGATTATCAACCAGACTTAATCGTTCAAGCTGATATTGCTAAAACTTTGGACGAAGTTAGTGAAAATTTACCTGCCGACATCGACTTAGGTGACGACATGCACAAGCATCTAGCTGATCAACAAGAAAAATTCACTAAAAAAGATGCTATCCCTGAAAACCACTCCGATAAAGATGGAATTCATCCCCTAGCAATCATCCACGCTTTACAAAACCAAGTTAACGACGATACAACTGTTACCGTCGACGTTGGTTCCCTCTATATTTGGATGGCACGTCATTTCAGAAGTTATAAGCCAAGACACTTACTCTTCAGTAACGGTATGCAAACACTTGGTGTAGCGCTTCCTTGGGCTATTGCGGCCGCTTTGGAACGTCCAGAACAACCAATTGTTTCCGTTGCTGGTGATGGTGGCTTCCTCTTCTCTGGTCAAGAACTTGAGACAGCGGTTCGTTTACACCTCAACATCGTGCAATTGATTTGGGATGACGGTTATTATGACATGGTTCGTTTCCAAGAAATTGCTAAGTATGGTCATGAATCAGGTGTCGAATTAGGACCAGTTGACTTCGTGAAGTACGCTGAAAGTTTCGGTGCTACTGGTATGCGTGTTGAGAGAACTGAAGATTTGGAACCAATGCTTGCTAAAGCCTTTGCTACCAAGGGCCCAGTCATTGTTCACATCCCTGTTGACTACTCAGACAACATTAACCTTGCATCAAAACTTGTCGACGACGTATTGAACTAATTGGAAAGAGGCTAAAATATGGCAAATACAAAAACACTTTATCAACACGGAACTTTGGCATTACTTGTTCCTGGGCTTTTAGATGGAACAATTACGATGAAAGAGTTGCTTGAACATGGCGACACTGGTATCGGTACTGGCGAAGGCCTCGATGGTGAACTCATTATTTTAGATGGCGTTCCCTACCAAGTTGCTAGTGATGGCAAAGTTAATGTTGTCAAAGATGATTTCACATTACCATTTGCTAATAGTCATTTTGGAGAATATCGTAATTTGACCACCGTTGATGCCTTATCTCCTAAAGAATTGGAAACGAAAATTCTTGCCATGACTAGTAGCAACACGTTCTTCTCAATTAAAGTCCACGGTACATTCACTAATATGAAAACACGGGCTGTTAAGAAGTCGCACAAGCCCTACGCAACATTAGGTAAGACAGCTGAAGACCAAAGCATTTTCGTTCAAGAATCAGTTGAAGGAACTCTTTTAAGTTACTACTCACCAACCATTTTTGACGGTGCAGCCGTTGGCGGTTTCCATCACCATTTCTTATCCGATGCCCACGATTTCGGCGGTCATGTTTTAGGATTCGGTGGCGCTACTGGTTCAGTTATGATTCAACAATTCGATACTTTGGAACAACACTTACCTGTTAATAATCCAGATTATATGAACTTTGACTTTTCTGATTGGGATATCTTAAGTGATATCCATAAGGCTGAAAGTTAGGCATAAGAAAAGACGATTTCTCGTTTGAGAGGTCGTCTTTTTTGTTTCTAACTGAAATTAAAAAAATACTTTGAATATTAAATTGCTCTGATCAACATTTCACTGAACTTTTCTTAAGTCTGTATAATTGATTTTTCTCACCTGATAACTAGTCAATTCATTTTTTAATTGTTGAGCCTTATTTTCATCAAATAATACGATATCCAAAGTTTCATCATCAATGGTACTGATATATTTAATACCGTCTATTCTCTTTCCATTAATTGTCATATATTTAATCAAATCACTGATATATTCGGTGGGAACATATCCAATTTCCGATCTTTCGTTACTACTAAGTCGTCTCATTGAATCATCCAGTTTATTTAGAATTTCATAATTCATTAAATACTGTTCTTTATTATCAAATTGAAAAATACTAAGTTTACTAATTTGTGATAAATCTACCAATGTTAATTTACTTAATATTTTGAATTTTGCTACAGTACATACATCATTCAATGAGCTTTTTATTTCAGCAACTGCAACATCGTATCGCTCACATAAATACAGATAACCAATCCCAGAAGCATTTAATCTACCTGGACTTGCTACCCCCGAAGGTGCCGCTCCCATATGGTCACTAGATATTGGACTACCATCACCACTGATACGAGCTCGATAGAACTCACTTCCTTCTTTTAATTCAATCGTAGTTGCTTCAAAAAACCTCATTAAAATGCCTTCATTAGTCATAGTTGAATGGAAACGATTATTATACTTAATATCTTCTTCAAAATTCTCCCAAGTATCACCCTTAAAAATACCACTACTTTTCATTAACATTTCATTCAACAAGTATCTAGGTATGACTAAAGAATTAAACAACTCCTTATTCTCACTATATTTGCGAATCAGTAACTTTTTTAATAACTTTGAAATTTTATTACTAGATAAATTAAAAATATTAGTATTATTAAATAAATGATCAGCTAATTTATGTGACTCATCATCAAATTTCTCTAGCTCAGGAGACTTATCCAAATCATATACAACATAAAGGTTTAACAAGTCTTCAAAATCTGAAATAATATTTTCAGCATAGTTCTTATCAAAAATTGTTTTTTCAATATCTAATGTGCAAACGTTCTTAGAATGACAGAAATCACAGTTTCCGGATTCCGCAATATTTCTAATTCGGGCCTTAATATCCACATCGTTAAAACAGTTTTCACAACATTTCATCATTTTTCTAGAAACCTTCCCAAAATTTCAAAGTGATGTTTTAATGACAACTTTTTTAAATACCCTAATCCTGGATACTTATCCAAGTTATATAGCTGTTTAAATTCTTCTAGTGCTTCGGAATAATTTTTATCATTATCAAACGAAGGACTTGAAACAAAATCCACTAATTTTCCTAATGCCTCGTGTGCCTTTAATGCCGGATTATTTATATCATCATTGGTATCCGAAACAAAATGATGAATTCTTAAATCATCTTTGTCATCAAAATAAACTAAGTGGATCACTACAGCTTTTGCCGCAAAACCAGACGTCTGATATTCGTGACCAATAATAGAATAATCGCTAAACCCGTAAAATCCGTCTTGTTTGAAATATCGGTGTTCTGAAGAAAATAGTTCATCTTCTTTATTCAAATAATCCACATTTCGCTCTTGTTTCATGAATTGATCATGCATCTCAATTCTCTTTGAACAGCCATTTAAATTTCTTAAAGCGGAACGATTGCTGACTTCAACTATTGCATAGGTCTTGTCATCAACTAAAGAACTATCATCAAATTCTGATTTTTCACCTAAAATAATCATTCTATAAGAATTGGGATATTGATTTAAATTCCAATCACGGTTGTTATTAACAATTAAAGCAGGAATGAAATTATTATCTTTTTTCAACTCCTCAACTTCATTGTCGTCAAATTCATCGTAGCTAGTCACTTTAGGATTTTGAATAACTGCAACAAGTCTATTTTTTGAATTAAATTGCACAAGTAACTTTTTAAAAGTTGAAGATGGTGTTGTTGGTTCAATAATGGGCAGTATTTTATCACTGAGCTTTCCATCTTCTAGAAGTTCTCGTAAGGCCAATAGTTCATTTTGTTTACCTCTAAGTATCGGAAAATACATTATGAATCCCCCTTTATATATTTACTTTCCAAAAAATCATTTAACTCATTGTATTCTTTATTCTTATAATCAGAAAAATACACTAAAGACTTAATCTCCTTAGGTACATTCTTAAACTGCTTATAATTGGTTTCATCAATGGGGTTTCGTTTCTTTAGTTCTTTTAACATATACTCTTGAGATTTTTTTAAATTGATTCTTTCAAAAAGCTCAAAACATGCTTCATAGTATTTTGACTGTGTTGTTTCTGGAAGTATTCCATATTCAGACATCAGTATATTTTCAAATTCATATTTACGTAGCACATTAAACATAGTCCTACTATTCAATTTATCGTTAAACTCAACAGCTTCTTTTTCGACATGCAATGTATCGCGATTTGTCAGTAAAATTATTCCTGTGGGTGTTTTAGCCAACAACTCTTTGACTGCCGACAAATGACTGACATCTGTTACAACATTGCAATATGAAAACACCATATAATAAGCATTTAACTGATCTTGAAGTCTTAATAAATTATCCAAGCCAGTTTTTATTTCATAAACTTGGCCGATTCCATTTATTATTAACAAATCTAAAATGTTATTTAAAATAGGTAATTCTCGTATTGCAGTTGATGTTCTGACACTATGTCTGCCCAAAAGGATTTTATTTATCAATGTGTTCTTGTAAAAATATTCATTCCGATGATTCTTAGACATATATTTATACACTATTTTCAAAGCATCTAAATTGGTCGATACTTCATTTTTAGGCTCTATGACTGAACTGACGGTTCTTTTATAGATTCGATTATTTTGTTCACCAATTATTTTTTTCAAAGAATTAACAGTAAACATTTTATTAATCATATTCTCAGTTGTCATTGTCCATCACCTCTAATTACCACAATATTAATGAAAGTATACCATTTACCGATTCATCCTTTTAACAAAGTTTAAAAATGTATCAGGCGTCGTTAGTCCGTCAAATCTCGGATCATTCAAATATTCCTCATTACCCAAATTAGTTTGACAGTAGTTTCCATACTTCAAGACAGCCAACGGTTTCAATTGTTTCAAGGCATAGTTAACTGTTGTATGCGTTCCACCAGTCAAACCAGTTTCCACTACAATAACTCCATCCCCTAAACCACTTTGCCATTCATCTCGAGCAGCTAAATGTTGTGGAATCGTTTTGGTTCCTATTGGATATGTCGAAACTAATGCTCCTCCTTTTAATAAAATACTTTCAGACAATTCAGTATTCATTCGTGGATAGACTGGTTGATCTAATCCATGTGCTACTACGGCAATCGTTCTGGCAGCAGTTTGATGTGCATAAGCATCACAGCCTTGAGCTAGGCCACTAACTACTACGTAATCTTGTTTAGCAAACCATGTCGTCAATTCAATATCACGCTTGACGCCCAATTCAGTCGGCTTTCTTGTACCAATGATTGTAACTAAGCGCTCTGAATTTAATAAAGAAACGTCTCCTTTTACATATAAAATTGCTGGAAATTGGCGTAACTTCAATAGGCGTTGTGGATATTCAGGGTCTAAATAATTAACTATTTTTATTTTTAATTCTCGTGCTTTTTTTAGTTCAACTAAAACTTCCTGATAAACTTGTTTCCAAATAGCAGGTGAAATATTGTCCTCGGCAATTGCTTTTTTAACTATTGGTAATTTCAAATTATCCAAAAATTTACAATTATCCACTGCTTTATCGATTCTTCTAACCTGACGCATAATCTTTTGCACAGTTTGTCCACCGATTCCGCGAATCTTTAATAACATCATTATTAATACTGTCTTATTTTTTGTCATAGTTCAAAATACGCAAATTATTGCCCGCATTTATTTGAAAGCACAAAAAAAGGACCTGTAACAAAACTATTTTTACCTTAAATATGCAGCATAAACGTGGAACAAAACATAGCTTTTTCCGCTTAAAACAAATAGCTCCAGCAATCCAAAATCGGATTACTGGAGCTATTTGCCTTAATGCTCGAAAGCTGAACATGTTTTGTCCCACTCTCGTTGTTTTTAATATATTTAATTTTTAAATTCCATTGCTAGCACTAGCAAGTGCTTCTTCGTCTGAATCTTCAAATTTAACTGAAATCCAAACACTGGCAAGTATCATGGCGGAGCCAATAATAAAGCCAACAGAAATTTGCTCACCCAATAGTAACCAACCCAAGAATGAACCGACGATTGGTTGAATCAAATAGAACAATCCTGAAGAACTGGCACTAATAACTTTTAGACCTTTATTCCACATTACGTAAGCTACAGCGGTTGAAACACCGCCGATATATAGCAAACTGAAAATAACTTTTGGCTCTAAGAAGTTAATGCTTGTGAGTGATGACATGTCGCTCAAAATAAATGGTGTCAAGCAGACTACAGCTACTACAGTTGACATAATAGTAATTTGTAAAGAACTATACGTCTTTACTTTTTTAATCAAGACGGACATCAATGCCCATGTGATAGCAGTTAAGATTAGTAACAAAACGCCTAATACAACGTTAGTACCAGTCATCTTCAAGCCCACGATCATTACTACACCTAAGATAGCAATGAGGACTGAAAAAATCTTAACTTTATCAAGTGGTTCTTTCAAAATCAACCAACCAAAGATAATCATAAATGCTGGGATGGTTGATGTGATGACTGAACCGGTTTGGGCGTTGGACAAGCCAGTACCCATTTCCTGTGCTACTAGTGAAATCGTGTTACCAATTATTCCGATCCAAAAGATTAATTTCAAATCGGGCCAATTAATATGCCACTTTTCTCCTTTTATAACTGAGTATCCAATTAAAAATACTAGTGAGATCAAGTACTCCAACCAAACTAACTGGATGGGATGTACCTCATCAACAACAATTTTTACAACTACGAACATTGCCCCCCAAATAATAGCGGCGATGCTTAATTCAATGGATCCGAGAACCCTTTTAGACTTCATGAGTAATATTTCCTTTCGCTTTGATTTCATTTGAATTCATTGCTACGCTACCCTCGCGAATAGCCGAAATATTACTGCTGTCAATTAACGATAAATATTCACCTTCCTTATGGTTAACGTGACTAGTATAACAATGCTAGATATTAAAACAATGCTCTCAGAGTGTTAAGCGTTTTCAGTTCAAATGATAGCTAGTATTTTCATGTTTATTGATTAATTTTCCTTGATTACTTATATGCATTGATGGAGTGCCGTCTCCAGAACCGAGAAAAGTCTTTCTGTGAATCTAAATCTTTCAAAATTGGCTTTCCCCTAAAAGTCCTTCTACCATCCCTAACTTTCAGAAAACAAAAACACATAACAGAAATATAATGTTAATTTCTGTTATGTGCTTATTTATTTTCTATTAATTACCTATCGTAAACCAACTTATCTCACTACAGCACCAAGTCCATCATCTCAAGCCAGCTCATGACTAGATCAATCCAGCCTGCAGCTCGTCGATTGAGATATTTATTCTTGCCTGGTTTCTTAGTAACATACGTCGCCAATGCCAGTCCGTGAATGCCTGATTCATACATGTGCAATTCTGTCGGAACATTCAACTGGGCTAGTCTATTGGCATATGTCAGCGAGTTCGTGACATTGACTAACTCGTCCGTTCTCGTTAACCAAATAAATGTTGGTTTGGATTTTTTATTTAACAAATCTTGGGTTTTCCACAGAGTCTTATCTGGACTGATCTTTTTCAATGTTTGCTCATCTTCTGGAAAACTTCCTTTAACCGTCATATCTGTGACTGGATAACCCAAAATTGTTGCAGCATGTTGACCGCTATAACGGTCAATTTGATATTTTTCACGAAGTTTTTCATCCGTTCCAATACCGTTATATGCAGCCACAATATGACCACCTGCTGAAAATCCAGCAAGGATAATTTTGCTTTTGTCGATATGCATCGATTCTGGTAACTTAGTCAGCCAATCGATGGTCTTGGCCATTTCTTGCAATGCCAATGGATAAACTGGCTTCTTACCAATCAAGTTATATTCCAATACGACGACATGCATCGCAAAGGAACTGAATCGTAAAGCTAAGGGCTCTTCTTCGCGTTCTGAATGAAACGTAAAGCCGCCTCCTGGACAGATGACCACGACTGGATAATCGACTTTGCGTCCAAAGTCAGCTACTTGGTCTAGCCAATAACCTTTAACTTTAAATTGATGATCAGAGATATTTAAGTTGTATTCCTCAGTTTTCATAATAGATTCCCTCTTAAATTAGGCTACTTCAAGATTATTTAAATTCATCGGATTAGCTTTTTTAGCTAACATCTTATCGGTATAGCCGAAGAAATAAACTAGGACTACGGCTATCAACAACGTTGCATAATGCGAAATCAAGTATCCATAGAAGTTACTCCCAATTCCGACACCTGGAGTGATGAAAGCTGGGAATCCTATCAATGCACCAGATAAAGCGTAGTTATCGACTCTTAAGAATCCAGTCAAAGCTCCACCTAAAGCACTAGCGATACTTGCGACTACAAAGACACGTTTATATTTCAAGTTTACACCATAAAGGGCTGGTTCGGTAACCCCACAGAAAGCTGAGATAGCTGCTGCTAGAGACATTTCCTTTAGATGTTTATCTTTGGTCTTTAAGAAAACTGCTAGAACGGCTCCACCTTGGGCAACCATTGTAATAGAAAGAATTGAATTAATGTAACTGTGACCATTTGTAGCAATATCGTTAATAACAATTGGAATAAGTCCCCAGTGCAATCCGAAAATTACCATTGTTTGATAGACTCCACCGAGAATCAATCCGGATAATGTTGGGCTGAAGTTATAAATTGCTACTAGACCATTTGAAAGTCCTTTACTGATCATAGTAATAACTGGACCGACACCAATAATAACAATCAAACTCAAAATCAAAGCTTCTAAGATAGGTACAAAAACACTTCTAACGTACATAGGAATAATTTTCTTAAGGAATTTTTCAACATACTTTCCTAACCAAGCAGCTACGATAATTGGAAAAACAGATGATGTATAGGAAATTAAAGTTGTTGGAATACCTAAAAAGTTTGTGCTGGCAGTACTTGCTTTACTTGCTAAGGTAATTATTTGTGGATAAATCAAAATTCCACCGACTATCGCCAATACAATTGGATCAGAGCCTAATTTCTTGGCAGCTGTAAATCCTAATACGACTGGCAGGAAGTAAAATGTTGCATCACCTATAGCATTCAAAAGAACGTAAGTCCCACTGGTTGTTGATAAAACTTTGAAGCCAGTTAAGGCTGCTAAAATACCTTTCAAAATACCAGAACCAGCTAGAATTCCAATAATGGGAATCATTGAAGCTGTTAAAACACCGATAAAATTGCTGGCACCTTGTTTAACTTTAGGCCAAAATCCTTTAGCCGCGGCTTTAGTCGTTTCGTCGACTGCTTCGGCTGTTGCATCAGGATTAGTAAATTGTGAACCAATTTGGGCAATGACCGCATCATAAACGTCAGTCACAGCTTGACCAATCACAACTTGATATTGACCACCTGCTTTAGCAACTGAGATAACACCGTCCATGTTTTCAATCACAGCAGTATTAGCCTTCGACTCGTCTTTCAAATAAAAACGAAGTCGGGTAATACAGTGAATCAAACTATTAATATTCTCGGCGCCACCAACATTATCTACAATTGCAGCAGCTAATTGGTCATACTTACTGCCATTATGTTTAACTTGGGTAACAGTTGAGGTTGCCTTTATTTCAGCAACAGCGACTGTGGCACCAGCTTTAACCGTTTGTTCAACATTAGTTGTCATCAATTCATCCAAAACATCATTGCTATTAGTAATTGCTAAAATCACGGTTGTTTGTTTACCGGCAGCTTGAATAGCTGTTAAGTCCATCTTAACAACTGCTTCACCGGCCTTAACAATGTCACCTTGCTTAATACTGACCGAAAATGGTTTACCTGCTAATTCAACTGTATCAATTCCTAAGTGAACTAAGACATCAGCGCCTTCTTTAGTTTTAATACCGAAAGCGTGCTTAGTTTCAGAAACCAATGTCACAGTACCATCTACAGGAGCAACAATCTCACCAGAACTTGGTTCAATTGCAAAACCTTGGCCCATCAAACCTTGAGAAAAGACTGGATCTTGCACTTTGTCTAGCGTTAAAAATTTACCATCAGCTGGAGTAGCTAATGAAATCAATATTTGATTTTTCATAACGTTCATTCCCCTTTGTTAATGTGCACATATATGTGATTACGCTTACATTATATGTTTAAACATCTTTTAAGTCAATATTTGTTCGAACAAATTTAAAGGTGGAAATAATGTTCACAATCAGAAAAAGCCAGCTTAATAGTGGTAAATAAGGTCTTGAAATGTTTATCGGAGGACAATAGTTCAATAAAAATAAATTTCATTTATCACATTTATTTTTATTGATTATGCGAATAATCAGTCTTTAACACTATCTTCACAACTTATTGGAACAATCTAACAAGAGTTAAACGAACCAAATTGTCATTTGAGTCAATTGTGATTGGTAACGCTTTTTCCTTAAAATCGTACAAAAGTGATATCACTCATAGCCTATAACGCTTATAATAATTATTATATTTTGCATATTTTTGGGGGATCATCATGAGTCTTTTAGAACTAGAAAGGATTCTTTTAGGAATTGTTATCTTAACAATTCTCTTTTTCGTTATAACAATTGCCGTTACTTACTGGAATTCACGAAAATCCAGTAATAACTACCTAGAGAACAAAGAATTTAAACTGCGCTACTTTATTCAAAAACAAGTCGATTATCAAGACAAGACCATTGGCTACGAATGTTTATTACGTCAACAAAATGCCGATGGATCTTGGTCACTACCTGATAATTTGGATTCTTTACCATTACAACGAGTTGTTTTCCTACTGGAAGACACTTTCAAATCATTACCTGCTGAACCGATCACTTTATCTATCAATTTGGAGTATAACCAAATTATTAGTCCGGAATTTCAATATTTTGTTCGTTGGGCTATTTCTAAAATAGAACCAATGAACTTATCGATTGAATACACACCAGGGAAAAACAACCATTTTAAAAATCGCTACTTATTTGAAAAACGGATTCGTGAAGCTCAAAACTACAACATGCAGTTTGGTATCGATAACGTGGGTTCCAATCTACAAAACTTAAAGGAAATCGAATGGATGTTACCTTTTGTCGACAACCTCAAATGTTCCATGCGTGACTTTCGAAAAGACGATCCGAACGTCTGGCTTGATTTGAACTTACAATCTTGGAATCGAATCTCTCAAGAAAACAATATTAATTTAATCTTGATGGGTATCGAAAATGAGGATGACGAAGCCTTAGCTGAACAATTAAATATCAAAACACGGCAAGGTTACCTCTTTGGACATCCCGAAAATCCTGAAAGAACTGAAAAACAATGAAAGAAAAAAATCAACAACAACTATATACGGATAAATATTTTGAATCCGGTCACATATTACTTAAAATCAGACAAACCATCGTGGCAATTATTGGCTGGTTTGCAGTCATTATTCCTATCGTTATAACGGTCACTTCCTTCTGGGCAAGTTTCAATCCCAAAATTCCACACATTTGGTCCTTCAGTGAAGGTATTTATGAAATCAAATTTATCGGCATCATCCTTGTTTTCGCCTGGGTTATGACGGTAATTTTTTCAACTGGAATGACTATCATTCAAAACCGCAAACGAGCTCGCGTCGTTGAACAATGGCCAACTTTCAATCCGATTGACCAAAAGAAACGAAAGCAAACTATCGATGATTTCATTGATCAACGTTTTGGCGACCAAGAGTTTCGTGAGAATGTTCGTAGCTATGACGTGCAACCCGAACAAAACTTGGAAACACACGAGATTCAAAAATTATATGCTAAAAAAGATTTAGACGAGGTAGATTAGAAACACATGAAAAACATTTTTATCGACCATATTTTAGGGTCAACTGCTTTAGGAACCTTTGTTAATATTTGTCTACTGATTCTCTGCTTATATCCAATTGTTGGCTCCTTTTTCTGGTTCAGCGGTGCCCTCAACTATCGCTTTTTAAAGAAGAACAAATACGATACTGATTGGCACAATATTCCCAAAGCACAACAACCAATGATTACCATTATGATTCCAGCTCATAATGAAGAAGTTGTGATTGAAGAAACAATTACTTACCTATTTGAAAATTTGAATTACGATAACTTTGAAGTTTTAGTTACTAATGATGGTTCAACTGATTCGACAGCTGACATTATTAAACGCTTGATGAACAAATATCCACGCCTGCGGACAATCAACATCATTAAAAATAAAGGCAAAGCACACGCCTTTAATATCGGTATGCACTTTGCCAAAGGGGAATATATTCTCAGTAACGATGCGGATACGATTCCTGAACCAGATGCTTTAATGAAATATATGAATTTTTTCATGCATGCTCAAGACATGAATACTTCGGCAGTTACGGCCAATATGGACGTTCAAAACCGCAGTACTTTACTTGGCAAATCTCAAACCGTCGAATTCTCTAGTATTGTTGGTGTTATTAAACGTAGTCAAACTTCCATTAACGACTCAATGTACGCTTATAGTGGTGCTAATACGCTCTATAAGAAAGACTTTCTCATAGATGTTGGTGGATTTCGACAAGATCGTGCTACCGAAGATATCAGTATTGCTTGGGATCATCAAACAATCGGTGCTATTCCACGTTTTGCGCCAGACATCGTCTTTCATATGAATGTTCCTGAAAAAGTTGGCGACCTTTATAAACAGCGTCGTCGTTGGGCTCAAGGGGGTACCGAAGTTTGGTTGACCAATGTGAAAAAATTTCTATTTCATCCGATTCAACGTCGTTATCAAATGTCGATGTTTATTGACTCCACCTTATCGATTATTTGGTCCTTCTTTTTTGTTATTACCTCGGTAATGTTCATAATCGCCATGGCAATAAATCTTTTCCAAGGAAATTATGAACGACTTTTCCATGGTTTCGTCATTTCATTTATCTTCGTAACCTTTGAATTGATAGCCGGCTGTATGCAGCTAATTACCGCGCTACTACTTGATCATCACGGTGCCAAGCTCAAGTATGCCTTTTTCGCACCACTATATATGCTCTTTTACTGGATGATCAATCCCATCACCGTTGTCGCAACATTCATCCCTGCCATGAAAACCATTCTCGGCTTTGGCTCTGGTACTTGGGTCAGCCCTAAACGTAGTTCCTTGCAGAATAAGAAGTAGTCACTTTTTTAATCGTTAGAGTGGACAATTACAGGTTAAAAAACTATGATTACATAGATTTAAATGCAATTTTTAAGGAGTTACAATGAGGAGAAATTCATGGATTGCTTGGGTGATCATTCTTGCAGCAGCTTTTGTTGTCGTAGAGACACACCCACAAATTGTCCCCCAAGTTAAAAGTGAAATAAAAGAAACCAATACTCGGTTACAACCATATTTATATTTAGCTAAAGCCAATATCGAAAAAAAGCTCACTGGTAAAACTGAAACAACTTCTGAGGAACAAGTTGGGAAAGTTGCTACACCAATCGAAGCACCATTAAAAGATATGAACACATCAAGCACCTATTATTACCATTTCAAAAGTAACGTCCCTGGAAACGTTCGCGAAGTCTTTTTAAATGCCGTAACAGCGTACAACAACACCGGCATCGTCAAACTTATCCCCGGAACAGCCCAACCAAATCAAAACAATATCACATTCTCGATTTATCATAAGAAGATTGAAAACTTTGCAGCCAATACCGTTGAACTAGGCAGCGGAGGCCCTTCAGCATTACAACTAGATCACTACGCTATCAACAGCGGTCGGGCTGGACTGAACTTAACCTATCCCAACCTAGCAATTAAAGATTCAGTCGCCATGCACGAATTGGGACATGCTCTAGGCTTAGGACATAGTTCGTTTACTAATTCAGTCATGTATCCAGTCGATCAAGGCGTCTCAAAACTATCAGAAGCAGATTTAAATGGTTTGAAAAATATTTATAAATAACAAAAAGGCAGTACCAACAATCATTTTAAAGATTGTTGGTACTGCCTTTTATTTTGTTTGCTAAATATCAATTACTGTTTACCAATGTGTTTAAAGTAGTTAATAACAAATATATAACTAACACATTAGTCTCCGAGTGCGAGAAATTTGGTTAGCCGTGCAGGTGGCGTTAAGGCTTTAGCCTTTACATCACGGGACGAATTTTGAGATTCGCGTACTTTGCGAAGCTCAAAATCGAGCCTGGAGACCTTGGCTCCAGGCGGTCCCCACAGCCAACCAAAATTTCTCGCACTCGGAGACGGCCTACCCCAAACCTGATAATGTAATTTCTAGCATTTCATCAAAACTATCATGTGCATTAATCAATTCATTATCAAACCGACCGTTACCCACATGAATAACCTCACCAATAATTAAGCTGCGCAACATTCGAGAAACAATCAAACGTTGTTTATCATCCATAATAAATGGATCTAACAAACGATCCAAAATAGTATGTAACGCCTCAAAACTTTTATCCAAATCAGGATCATGCAAATTACCTGCTGGAATACTGAGAATCTGTTGCGTGACACGAAATTTACTTAAGGAATAATGGACTGAGGTGTTGGCAAACGTCTTAATTGCCTGCTTTCCAGATAAACCTAACAAATCAGCTTGTAACCGAATTGCTAGTTGGTCATAAAAATTAACCGCCACAGCAACTTTTATTGCCATCACGTCAGGAAAGTAATTATAAATAGCTTGCGACCTAGTACCCAACTCTTTACCTAATTTGGTAAAAGTTAGAGTTTCTTGTTTGTTAATTAATTCTGTTGCTGTTGTGACAATTTTTTCTTTTGATAACGTTCTTGAAGTCAAAATAACCCCTCCAACTTGATTTTTACAGTTTGTAAGTTATAATTACACAGTGTAAATATAATATAACAATCTGGTGATAACTTATGCAAATTAAAACGAATTTTTCGAATAATACAATTCCTGATCAATATGGTTGTAACGTTGCTAGCGACAACCTAAACCATGGTATCAATCAAACATCGTTTCCTTTTACAGTTACTAATCTACCTAAAGACTCACGTTATTTAAGTTGGACCTTAATTGATTATGATACAATCCCAATCTTTGGCTTTGCTTGGATTCATTGGTCAGTTACAGATTATCCGGTTACCTCAGATAATCTAACAATTGAATCTAATTTTAGTCAACTTGCGACCATTCCTCAAGGTAGAAACAGTCTTGATTCGTTAATTCAAGACCTCCGTGAACCTCTGTGGAAAGGTCGAAAATTTCGCCAATCACTGACAACTCACTATTCTGGTCCCCGTCCCAAAGATGGAATTCATCATTATCGACTATCTGTCTATGCCATGGATTCGGCTTTAAATTTGGAAGCAGGCTTTGGCTTGAACGAATTAATGAATCGAATTGACAATGTCACAATAACAGAAACTAGTCAGAATTTACTCTATGAAAGAAGGCCTTAATCTTGGCCACAATTTTGTTAATTATCGCAGGAATTCTAATCGGAACGTTTGTCATTGCCTTAGGTGGCGGTGGAGCAGCAATTTATTTAGGAATACTTTCGTCAGCGTTCCATCTACCTCCCGCTGAGGCTGCCGCAACGTCGATTATTACAGCATTACCATCATTAATTATTGGAACAGTTGCTTACATCAGACAAAAGCGAGTTAACTTTCACTTAGGTAATCAAATGTTATTAACTGCTCTGCCTGCTGTAATTGTCGGTTCACTCTTATCCCCACACATTCCCCAATTATTCTATAAATGGCTGATTGCAATTATTTTGGTTGCCTTGGGTGGACAAATCTTTTTCAAACAACATCAAGCTGTTAATAAAACCACGGAGAACAAATATGCAGCGGCGTTATATGGCATCGTTAGTGGACTAATGGTTGGTATTGCTGGTTTAAGTGGTGGTGGTCCGGTATTAGCGGGATTATTAATTCTAGGTTTGGATACTTTTGAAGCTACGGCCACATCATCTTATGTTTTAGTTGGTATGAGTGCTCTCGGGGCAGTCTTTCACTTAACTGGCGGAGACGTTTATTGGCAAGCTGGGGTCCCCTTAATTATTGGTGCTATCATTGGTGCCTTAATTGCTCCAGTATTAGTTAATCATCTAGCTAAAAGTAAACACACTGCTTGGACACAATATCTCATCGCTATTTTATTGATTGTCATGGGTATTAAATCAGTCTTGTGAAAAAATAATTCTTATCAAAAAAACAGCACCCTAATCGGTTGCTGTTTTTATCTTGCCTTCATAACGCTCTTTTTAACTGCTTCTCGTCTAAATAAGTAAGCCAAAATAATGATAACTAAAATAATTAGAATTAACGCCGTCAACATAATGTTGTGAATTCCTGAGAAGAAAATTCGTTTCATTTGCGGTACATAAGCTTTAGGCAAATCTTTTGCGACTGCCGCATTACTTAGTTTATTCATCATCCCCATTGTAATGTGACCGTGACTTTCTCGAACACCTTTGATCAAAGCCAAGTTTAAAATAACACCGTAAATTGATGACATAAATGTTTGACTCAAAATTCTAACCAAGTATGCAAATGATGTCGAAATTGGCACGTCCCTAGTTTCCACATCAAACTGAACTGCAATCAACAATGCGTTGAAACAAACACCAATACCGAATCCTTCAAAGACACCCATTATCAAGAGGAACGTATAACTAGTATTTTGACTAGCCCAATACAAACCAGCAAAGGAAATCAAAAATGATGCTGTCCCAATGGCAATAATCATATAGCGGCTCATCTTCCGTTGCATGAAAGGCTCTAATTCTGAACCGATGAAATTGGCGATTGCCCCAGGAATTTGTGTCATTCCTCCGACTAACGCACTCAAACCCATAATTCCTTGAGCCCACATAGGAATATAAATATTGAAAGCAACGAACGATCCCCACAATAAAGCAAACAAAATCAAATCAATCACGAGTTTTTCATTTTTAAACAAACGATTAGGAACGATTGGATCATCAACTTTATTCTCAATCCGTGACATCCAAAAAATCAGTACAGCTCCCAAGACAATGAATCCTATAGTAACAAAAATCGATGAAACTCCGAGTTCTTGAATTCCAATCAAAAACGATGTCAAACCTAGAACCATCAAAATAGCTCCATAGTAATCAACTTTTTCCTCATTGAGTTTCTCTTTCAAATTAAAGAAAATAGCTACGATCGTAATTGACAATAAAGCTAATGGCAAGTTGATGTAGAACACCCAATGCCAACTAAACGTATCAACAATCCAACCACCAATTAACGGTCCAACAATTGACGTCCCACTGAAACCAGCTGATGCAATACCGATAACTTGCGAACGACGTTTAATATTTTTAAAAATCTGTGAGTAGATAATGAACGGAATTGTATTCATTCCACCAGCACCGATTCCCATGATACTTCTGGCTGTAATAAACCAAATAATATTTGGAGCTAATCCTTGAAATAACGCTCCAATCATGAAAACAACTGTGGCAGTAATATAGGCAACTTTATTACCCTTTTTCTCACCAAACTTACTCCATAACGGTGTTGAAACGGCCATCCCTAACAAGAAAATAGCCACGATCCAGCCCATATACTGAATACCATGCAAATCACTAATGATTGCTGGCAATGCGGTATTGATAATCGTTGCATCAAGTCCAGCCATCATATTCGACAGCACTAATGCAAAGGTAACCAATATCTTACGATTTCTACTCATACCTCTACTTCTTCCCTATAATATTTACCAACAAAAAATAAGACCTACACATCGTGCAACGTCTTATTTCTTTGGCAATCCTCAATTATGATATTTACTGAAAAGACATAACTTATTTTCAATTATATGCTTATTTAATAAATCATACAATCAACTACGAGTGGTACTGATTAAATATGCTGCCTCCAGGAACAAGAAATTTAGGTCGCTATGGAGAACGATTCGAGCCAAAGGGCGGTCTCGAATCTCGATTTTGAACCTCACATAAACCGCGAGTTTCAAAACTCGTCCCGTGGTGTAATGGCTAAAGCCATAACGCCACCTTCACAGCGACCTAAATTCTTGTTCCTTCCGGTTAGTTTATTCGTTGTTTTTATTCCGAATCTCTAAATTAACAGGACTTATAGCCTATTTCACTATTCCGTCAACGATGCAACTAGCACAACGCGCTACATATCAAATTTAAAAACTAAAAATTAGATTTTAGTTACCCTTACATTATAGTTCTTCTGGTTCATCTAAAACTTCTTGTAAACGATTGAAAAATTGTGCTGTTTGATATCCGTCACAAACAGCGTGATGAATTTGGAATGAGACAGGCAACTTAATTCCGTCTGACCGCTTTTTGAACTTGCTGGCCGTTACGATTGGTAACAGATAATTATCGTTATTACCGATATTTAAATTGAATGATTCAAAACTTACCCAAGGAATCATTGAAATGTTAACAACATTCTTAGGAACTGGTTGCTTAGGGAACAGTTTCCCAGTATCACGATATTTAGCCACATCATCCAAATAATCACGATGGAATTCGGCGAAAGTATAAGTATCTTCAGTGTCAATATTGGAGAACAATTCGCGCTTATTATCAAAGATTGAATAAAAGGCTGTGCTACTGTCGTAAAAGCCTAATTCTCCTTGGTCATTAAAGTCCATTCGATACAAATAATTGGAGTTTATAACACGTAAAACTGCATAGATAAATAATGGATAGAACTTATAATCATTTTCTTTAGCAAAGTGTAACGCCGTTTCAATGTTGATTTCATGTGTTGCACTGTAAGTTGTCTTTTGATCAATAAAATGTTCAAAAACTTCCTTGCGGTTCCAATTGTCTAAATCTATCTTCGTAAACGTCATCGTAATTCCTCCTAAAAATTGTCTTACTTCTATATTAGTATCATACAACTTTTAAGAAGCACAAATTCTAAAACTATCAGGATTTAAGAATCATGGATTCCTTATATGTAAATTTTTGCCTAAAACACTCAATTTATATAAATTTTATTATAATTAAATAAATTGAATTTGATTAATGTAGTGATACAATATGTTCAATATTAAAGTTGTTCTTAACTGAGGGAGGACAATGTACATGAGGAATCACTTGAGGAAAAACCTATGGACTGTTTTTTATGTCTTCATAGGTATTTTTACTATTGTTTCATTTAATACAAATAACGTTTCAGCTGCTTTAACTAAAAGTACCGATCTGGATGTTTTAAAAAGTGCTCCAACTGGTATTCCAGTCAGTAGCTATATGTCTAATACTGCCCCTACTAAAATTGATAGTAAGGATATTTACACAACTAATTCGGCTCAAATTGTCGATACAACCGGAGCTAATTCTAGTAAAGGTAATATTGTATCTTTAGCCAGTGGTCCCAACACTTATGGATCAATGTGGTCAACCAACAAAAGCTTTGATATTAATAAAAGTCAAACGATTTCTGCATGGTTGTACTTTGGTTCCGGGACTGATTCTGATGCTATTAACAGTGAAGGTATTTCCTTCGTACTACAAAACGATAAAAATGGTGTCGGAGCCTTAGGCGCTGGGCTCGAAGGTATGGGAGTTTATGGTTATGACGCCTCAGGTTACAATATTTTGAGCGGAACTAGCGCCACTCAAAGTTACATTCAAAAAACAGCTATTCAAAATAGTATTGCTCTTGAATTTGATACAGCCAATAATAGTTTTTTCGTACCAACAAAACCAATCAATAATAATTCTGGTGTGTTTAGTTTTGGATCATTAGGTACTTATTACTCTTTGGACGGATATGATACTCAACTGGGGAGTTCGGTGTCGAGTTCACTAGGCTTCTCAAATGATGCCAAGTACGGTGCTAGTGGCCCCTTTGGACACATCGCCATGACCTATCCCGGTCTTGCCGCTTCTTATCAATCAACCGACTTTACAGGAAATGCTGTAAATGCTTATAGTCCATGGACTTCTGGCTTTGTACTAATTCACAACAGTAGTAAGGCAGCCATGTTAGTTGATGGAAAAGATCAAAATGGCAACCTACTTTATTGGCACCATGTGACGATTAAGTGGACACCTCCTGCTAGTGGAAGTACTAACGGTACTTTATCGTATAACTTCAACGACAAAAATCCAGACTATAGTGATAACACTATGACTGGTGATGATAAAGAACTTTCAAATACCATTAATGCGGATACTTCAAAACTCAACTCCACTGATGGTAAGGTTCGTTGGGGATTCACAGCTGCCAATGGTCCTGCAACTAATGTTGCTACCAAATTAGTAGCTTTTGATTCAATCCCTGATTTGCTAAGTTCTGATGCTGACGCTAATATCGTCGACACAACTTTAAATAATAAAGAAATCACTGACTCATCAACTGATAAAAAAGTCGGTAATGGTGATTCACTTGAATTAAATTATGACTTGAACTACCTCACTGGCAATGTTGATTGGAAAGACATTGCTGCCAAAATCAAAATCCCGGACAATGTTACTGTCACACCTGATGCTGCTAACAATGTTGCTACTATCACTTACTCTGATGGTTCGTCAGAGAATATCAGTGCTAGTGAACTTACTGACAGCACCTTGCAACATACTTTGGCTCAAACACTGGGGACATCAGCGGCCGGAAAATCAGCTAGAATCACCATCAATGCCAAAGCCGTCAACACTACAACCAGTGATATCAACGTGGCTAAATCTGTAGCGACCTTCAGTGGCTCCAATTCACTTGCATCAACCAATAGTCCAGCTTTCACAATTTTAGCAACGCCAAATTATAAATTGAATTTAGCCAATTCAAATTCAAGTAACGAAATTGATTTACTCTATAAACAAGATACTGCCACTTTAGACTTACCTACTACTTTGAACTACAGTGATAACCACAGTTTTGGTGATACAAGTAGCAGTACCAACATTGTTTACCAAATCACTGCTGGGGACAAAACATATCAAGTTGCCTCGACTGCTACAGGTACAAAATTTGATCAAACTATTAATCTAAAGAGTCTCATCAATGATGACACAGCTTTCTGGAATCTGTTTGCTCAAGGAACAACTAACAAGGTCACTGTTAAAGCAATCGATGCAGCTAACGGACTAGTTTCCAATACAATTACATACAACGTTGTAACGAAACAAGACGAGACTCTTAGCATGACTGTCTCAAACAATTTGGCATTCAAAGATGTTAATTATGGTAACAATACTGAATATTTGCCCCGAAAATCTGACTTTGATCTCAGCGTGACAAGCATTCGTGAACCATGGCAACTTCAAGTTACAACTAACGGTCTATATCTAAATAGTCAAACACTAAATAACAACATGACTTTGGTCTATAAGAAAGATAGTGCATCGCAATACAATACCCTCAGTACAACGCCAACGTTGATTGATGAAGATACTACTTCTTCAGATACTAGTACGACTACTGACATTGCCGATGACTGGACAAGCAATACTGGTCTACTCTTGAAACAACTCGGAATCAGTACTGCTGGCCAATACACTGGGACTTTAACATGGACTGTTTCTGATTCAGTTAATAATACGTAAAAAAATGTTATAATAATAAATGCGAACAGATGTTTGCATACAACTTAAACGGGTGCGTTTTTCGCAGCCGTTTTCTTGTTTGCTCAATTTTGATGAGGAGGCCAAATAAATGGCACAACAACGTACTTATATGGCAATTGATCTAAAATCTTTTTACGCATCCGTTGAATGTATTGCCCATGATTTGGACCCACTTAACGCCAATTTAGTCGTAGCTGACAACTCACGGACTGATAAAACTATCTGTCTGGCCGTTTCTCCCGCCCTTAAAAAATTTGGTGTTCCTGGCCGTCCTCGTCTTTTTCAAGTTGAACAAATTGTTAATAAACTTAATCGACAACGTCTAAAAGATAATTCATCACATCGTTTAACAAGATATTCTTCAATTAACCGACAACACTTATTAAATTCACCTACTTTAAAAATTGGTTATAAAACAGTCAAGCCACGAATGAATTTTTACATGCACAAAAGTGCTGAAATATACGGAATTTATTTACGTTTCATTGCTGCCAAAAATATTCACGTTTACTCAATTGATGAGGTTTTAATGGACGTCACTGACTATTTGGACCAGCACGATACAACAGCTCATGCACTTGCCAAAAATATTATCCAAGAAATTCAATCTGAAACGGGAATCACAGCCACAGCAGGCATTGGAACCAATCTTTATCTCGCCAAAGTAGCAATGGACATCGTTGCCAAGCATATTCCTGGTGACGCTGACGGCGTGCGAATTGCACAAATGGATGAACAACAATATCGTAAATTATTATGGGCACATCAACCAATGACTGACTTTTGGCGGATTGGTCACGGAACTGAAAAAAGATTAGAAAAGCTAGGGTTACATACGATGGGCGATGTAGCACGTTGCTCTTTAGGTAGCCTTTCTGATGAGAAAAATGAAGAAATCCTCTATCACGAATTTGGTAAGAACGCTGAACTAATTATCGACCACGCTTGGGGACATGAAACAGCTACCTTGGCTGATATTAAAAATTATCGGTCCGATGATCACGGTTTGTACTCGAGCCAAGTTTTGATGAAACCAACTTCCTACGAAGATGGTTTGAAAATTGTTCGTGGTATGAGTGATAATCTAGCTTTAGACCTCGTCCAAAAGAAAGTTGTCACTGACCGAATTGGCTTAATCGTTGACTACGATATTACCAGTTTACAAATTGATAACGGCTTTACTGGCAAGCTGACCACCGACTATTACGGTCGCAAAACGCCCAAGCCTGATCATACCTTTGTTAAACTTGAAGCTGTCACCTCTTCGTCAACCGAACTCAGGCGTAAATTTAAAGATATGTATGAAAAACACGTTAATCCTAAAATGCTGATTCGTCGCGTTACTGTAACGGCCAATAATCTTGTCGATGAAAAAACGGCGTTACAAAAACAAACTTTTAAGCAGATTGACCTATTTGGTAATCCTGAACAAGAAATCATCGCTGATAAACACGCCCAAATTAAACGTCAACAAGACCGCAAAATTCAAGAAACCATTCTTTCCTTACAAAAGAAATTCAACAATCGTAACATTATTCTCAAGGCATCCGATTTGGAAGCAGGTTCAACCACGATTGAGCGAAATAATCAGATTGGAGGTCACCACGCCTAATGGATGAAAAGCGCTTAATTGAACAAAAAATTTTCAATGATACTTCCACATATAACGACATTATGAATGTCCCCTATCACCAATCAAAACGGCATTTGCCAATGAATCAATTAGACCGAGCTTTCCAATTTGCTCCGTTTGGAGCCTTGGAAGGTTTTAATGATTTAATTCAAGAAAAGACTGAACTCTATGAACGCAAAAAATACACTACTAGTGAGACCGAGCTAACTATTGAACGACAATTGAAGTACTTACAAGCTCATTCTTTAAAAGTCGATGTTAATTATTTTAATGATGAATCTGGATACTATGAACATTTCAAAGGGTACCTAAAAAGTCTTGATTGGAAAAAGGGACGAGCTGATTTTGATGAATTATCCGTCGCTATTTTAAATATACGTTCCATAAAGTTGATAAAAAAATAAGGACTGCACGTAAAGTGCAAGTCCTTATTTTTGTTTCTAATAAACATAAAGTCAAATTCCTAGACGGACTATTAAATTAAGATTTTATTCCCATCAGTCCAAATTCTTCTAAATACAAAATAAATTTTTCTCTAAACTCAGCCAAATCATTAATTTCTACCATGCCTTTAAAATACGGATCCATTGTTTGAACTGATTCAAAACTGGCAGCATCCGTTGTTAGCATATGTAATCCACATATCATTGGTAGCCCATCAAGACTTTGTCTAAGTTTCCCCCTAGCTTCAGAAACTTCTTTGCTGTTTTGGCTCGAATAATGGTATACATAAGTCTGCTTGGCAACGTCAATTATTACAATAAAGTGGTAGTATTTCATCTTTTTATCCCTTCTCTTTTCGTTCTCTCTCATGACGGTCGTGTTCAAGATAATTAGCAACGGCATTGCTACTATCCCAAATTTGAAACTCCCAAGGTAAGTGATTATTTGTATCTTGCAAGTAACAATGAAAAGCGTGGTAGTTACCATCTGAGCGATAATAATAACGATATATTATTGATTCTTCTTTTAAATTATCAAGTAATTTTTTTATTTCTTGTTCTTTGTGAATCACATTGTCTAGTATTATACGTTCACCAAACAAATCATTCAATATTTTTGAAACATACTTATGACTATTCAAATTGTGATTTAACTTTTCGATAACAACTTCAAATTTCTTTATACGATATCTAAAGTTATAATTTCTCTGAAGTTCATCAAAATTGTCTTCTCTACTTTTAAACCATGTAGATAAATCTAAAATATACGCTGACAAATCTTCATTAAGAAATTCTGCGTTATCAATAATTTTATCCACTAATAATTTACGAAGGTTAAGTTGGCTTATGTTTTCAAAATAAAAACTACTAGTAAAAAATATATAATCTTTTTCATACCTTCGTAAAAAGCACTCTATAACCTCTATAGTATCAGCACTGATTTTCATATCCTCATTTCGTATTTAGTTGTTCAATCCTAAACTACGAAACGAAAATACAAATAAAGCCTATTTTTCTATAATTTCAAAACCATAACCGCGAATATGTTCCTTCAGCATCTTCAAATAATTTTTAGCTATCGGACTCAATTCCAACTGGCTATGTTTCAACCAACCTAACGTCATCGAATCATCCACATCCAATGGAATGGCGACAATCTTATCATCATTCAATTTATTACTAATGATTCCAGAACTAATCGTATAGCCATTTAACCCGACCATTAAATTAAAAATTGTGGCCCGATCACTAACTTTAATATTCTTCTTTCGATCCAAAGTACTCAAGATTTCCTCAGAAAAGTAAAAAGAATTGTTATCTCCTTGTTCATATGATAAATAAGGATAGTCTGCTAAATCAGCCAATGTCACTCGTTTCTTCTTTGTCAATGGATTTTGGCGCCCCACAAAAACATGTGGCAAAGCTTTAAATAACGGCGTGAATTCCAAATCATACTCTTTAAACAAACGTTGCATAACTTGGCGATTAAAGTTATTCAAATACAAAATTCCAATCTCACTCGCAAATTGCAAGAACAAGTTA
>NZ_AZFV01000013.1 GCF_001435815.1 Companilactobacillus nantensis DSM 16982
TCAATGGGGCTTATTTTTTTAGCATTAATATCAATATCTTTATCCATAAAATTACTTTTGCTAATTCCTGCAATGACAAATGAGTCACGTAGAAGATCAAACACAAAAGTGAAACAATATTTAGGACATAAGCTAAAAATCCAAGCAAAGCCGCTCCTTTCAGTTGAGTTCAATACCAGTTTATTAGACATGGCGAACACCTCCTGTTGTTAAAAAAGTAACGACTACCGCATTAACAAATTGCGTAGTTACATTATGTTGGATTATTTGATTTCTTCCAAGCAATTTTAGTGTTATTAAAACTTAAATACAATGAGTATTAATTTGGGTTGGAGTAATTAAACAAATTAATAATATTGACTTCTATACTTTGACACTCAATAATTGAACTGTTAGGTAAAAATGGGAGGACAATCATATGAAACAACTTTATATTGGTGATACAAATTGGCAAGCATCTGCTGTGGCTCTTGGTATTATGCGAATGAATAGTTTAACCCCAGAACAAGCTGCCAAAGATTTGGACGTTGCGATCGACAGTGGTATTAATTATATTGATTCCGCTGATATTTATGGTGGTGGCGATTCAGAAAAAGTTTTCGGTGCTGCTTTAAAACAAAGTAGTGTGAACCGTGATGATGTCTATATTCAATCAAAAGGTGGGATTATTCCTGGCAAGAGTTATGACTTCTCAAAACAACATATAATTGATGCTGTTGATGGGTCATTGGACAGAATGGGAATCGATTATCTAGATTCATTCTTGTTGCACCGTCCAGATCCATTGATGGAACCTGAAGAAGTAGCTGAAGCTTTCGATGACCTACAAAAAGCCGGAAAAGTTCGTCACTTCGGTGTTTCAAACTTTAATCCTCAACAATATTTACTAGTTCAAGAAGCAGTTGACCAAAGATTGATGATCAATCAATTGCAATTCAGTATTATGCACACAGGTATGATTGACTTTGGTTTACATACCAATATGACTGACACACGTTCTATCAATCATGATGGTGGAATTATTGAATTTTCTAGACGCATGGGTGTAACAATCCAGGCTTGGTCACCATTCCAATACGGGATGTTTGCTGGAACATTTATTAACAATGACAAGTTCCCAGAATTAAACAAGATTTTACAAGAATTAGCTGATAAATATAACGTCAGCAAGAATGCGATTGCGGCGGCTTGGATTCTCAGACATCCTGCTAATATTCAAGTTGTAATTGGAACAATGAACCCTGAGCATATTGCCGATAGTGCTAAGGGTGGAGACGTCGAATTAACTAAGCAAGAATGGTATGACGTTTACTTTGCTGCAGGTAATGATTTACCTTAAAATTTGTGTATGAGGGCTAGGGGCTTTCATTTGAATAAGTCGGTACGATTCAAGATGACTTAATTTATAAAAAATTGATATATTAAATAATCCCTTTATGAAATCATATGAAGTTATGCTTCGTATGAAATTCGTATGGGGCTTTTTTTGCCATTTTTTTAATTATATTTATATTCTTAAATTAAAATTGCTCTATATTAATGTATTGCAGTAGTCTAAAAAAATAAATTGATATATAAAACTAGTCGGAAGAACCGAGAAAACTTAACTGGCAGTGAAAGTGGCGTTAGAGCTTTAGCTCTTACACCACCGGGCGTGTTTGGAGACTTGCTTGCAAGGCTTCAAACCGAGGTCTGAGACCTTGGCTCAGGCCGGTCCGCACTGCCAGTTAAGTTTTTCTCGGTTCTGGAGACGGCATAATTAAAATAATCCACAAAAAATAGCCTTGGCAACCATAAAGATTACCAAGACCATTTAGTGCTCGAAAGCTAAACATGCACTGTGTCACCGTTTTTATTATATGGTGTGAAGGTTATTTACCAGTGAATTTAGCGTGACGTTTTTCTAGGAATGCTGTCATACCTTCAGTTTGATCTTCAGTAGCAAATGTTTGTGCCCACATTTGTGTTTCGAAGTCGATAGCTGTATCCAATGGTAAATCAGCGGCACGGTCGATAACATATTTAGCCATACCAACAGCAATCAAACCGTTCTTCTTAATTGTTGAAGCAATTTCAATTGCTTTGTCCATCAATTCTTCAGGAGCAGCAATTTCGTCAGCAATACCAACACGGTAAGCTTCGTCAGCCTTGATCATTGTACCAGTAGCAATCATTTCCTTAGCTTTACCACGGCCAACAAGACGTGTAAGACGTTGTGTACCACCAAATCCAGGAACAATACCAAGTGTTACTTCTGGTTGTCCGAACTTAGCTTTTTCTGAAACAATACGCATATCACATGATGAAGCTAATTCTAGTCCACCACCGAGACAGAAACCGTTAACTGCAGCAATTGTAAATTGTTTCAAGTTTTCGATCTTGCCAAATGAGTTGTGAGCTAGTTTTGAAAGTTCAGCAGCTTCGATAGGATTCATATCTCTCATTTGAGAAATATCTGCGCCAGCAACGAATGATCTATCGCCTGAACCTGTAATGATCAATACTTTAATAGCATCTTCATTATTCTTAACAACATCAAGTGCGTCACCGATATCAACCAATGTAGCTGAGTTAAGAGCGTTTAGTGATTTTGGACGGTTGATTGTCAATGTAGCAATTTCATCGTTAACGTCTAATAATACGTTTTCGAAATTTTTCATACCTTTTAATTCTTTTAAGCTTGTTGATTCTGTCATGTTAGTAACATCCCTTCAAAAGTAGTTACCAGCAAGTACTTTCGAGACTCATACTAAAGATAATTTTCAAAAATGCAAATTTTGAACCGAAATTTTGAAATTATGAAGCCCGAAAACACGGCTTTTTGAATTTCTGAAAAATTTTTTCAACCCCCAAAGTTTGTGAAAAATGACGTTTATTCGATAATGTAAACGCTATCATACAGGCGAAATCTGCCGTCTATAACATAAAGTTATTAATACCATGAATAAATATCAATATTTACGCGGCGAATTTTCTCCGTTATAGTTCAGTTTGCCAAGTTGATTACGAGGTGATGATTCGTTAAAAGGTCAAAGTTATGATCTATATTTTGACTTGGTAAAAAACTTTTGGGGGTATTTAACAATGAGCGGAACTTGGGATGCACGCTTCGCAGCTGAGTTTTTTGGAACTATGATTTTGGTATTATTCGGAAATGGTGCAGTAGCAAACTCATTTCTTAAAGACACGACCGGTAATGGGGAAAACGGCCAAGCCAATGGTGGTTGGATCTTTATCGCCGTCGGATACGGTTTAGGTGTTATGATTCCAGCAATGATGTTTGGATCAATCTCTGGTAACCATTTGAATCCAGCGATTACAATTGCACAAGCAGCAGCAGGAATCTTTCCTTGGGCAAAGGTTACACCATATCTTATCTTTCAATTTTTAGGTGCTATGGTAGGGCAACTATTAGTCCTAGTAATTTATTGGCCATACTACAAACGTACTAAAGACGAAGGAGCAATCTTTGCAACCTTCTCAACTGGTGATACAGCCGGTAGTACGATGAACGGTTTTTGGACTGAAGCAATTGGTACAGCTATTTTGACATTTGCGGCCATGGGATTATATCGTGGCATGTTCTTTAAGCAAAATATTGATTTTGCTAACATCGGGGTAGGTTTGGTTATTACAACGTTGGTTATGTCAGTCGGTGGACCTACAGGACCAGCCTTGAATCCAGCTCGTGATTTGGGACCTAGAATTGTGCACGCTTTGATGCCAGTTCCAAACAAAGGTGGTTCAAATTGGAATTATAGTTGGGTTCCAGTGGTTGCTCCAATCGTTGGGGCTGTTGTCGGAATCTTTATTTACAAAGGTTTCTTCGGACTATAATTAATTAGCTAGTTATCTAGTTTGTCGCCTTTGGGCGCGAGTGATGGAGATAGCTGTGAGACTTGATCTCACGGACACCTCCATCACTCGCGCCCCTTTTTTGTATTGAAACATGCTGTCTCCGGGCGAAAAAGATGGATTCCACTGTGAGGACTGCCCTGAGCCAAGGTCTCATGGCTCAATTTTGAACTCCGCATAGTTCGCGAATTTCAAAATGTATCCTGTGCTGTAAGAACAGAAAAATTGCTCGTCTTAACACCACGTCTACTGTTGGACCCCATCTTTTTGCCATCCGACTAGTTGTTCGGTAGCTAAATTGGCAATGGATGTCGTTGGTTTAATTTAACTAAGGGTACTTAATTATTTGCTGCGGTTTTGAATTGAACTGATTTGTGATTGTATTTGTTAACCTAAGAATTGAATCTGATATTTGAGATAAGCATGGGGAATCGTCTGATTAGGGACTTGAATTTTGGAATTAGCAGCATATTTGCAAAGTTAAAAATCTATCTTACAGCAGTCTTCACGCCAAATTATATTTCATTCACTCAAATCTAAGACACAAAAAAAAGCTGAATCCCAACGGACTCAGCTTTTCTTAACGTTCAATTTATGGAATTAACATGTACAACCAAGCAGCAACTGCGCCACCGGCTAGAGGTCCAAGGATAGGAACCCAACTGTAGGCCCAATCTGATTTACCTTTGTTAGCGATAGGTAAAATTTGGTGCGCAATACGTGGTCCCAAATCTCTGGCTGGGTTGATAGCATAACCGGTTGTCCCACCAAGTGAGAATCCGATTGATGTGATCAAGACACCAACAACCATTGGATTTAATCCATCAGTAAATTTACCACGTGTAAATGCTAATAGTGCGAAAACAAGAACTAAAGTACCAATAAATTCACTAAGAAAGTTCATTGGATAATCACGAATTGCAGGTCCAGTTGCGAATGTTCCCAAGATTGCGGCTGGATCATCTGTTTCTTTCCAATGTGGGTAATAATTAAGCCAAACAATTACGGCACCAACTAGGCCACCTAATGTTTGAGCAATCATATATGGTATTACGTATGACCATTTGAACAATCCGGCAATTGCCATTCCCAAGGTAACTGCGGGGTTCAAATGTGCGGGACTTAAGAAGGCTGAACAATAAACACCTAGTGTAACTGCCAATCCCCATCCAAGTGCGATGGCAATCCAACCGGCTCCTTCAGCTTTCGATTTCTTTAGTGATACGGCCGCTACAACACCATCACCAAGAATGATTAAAACCATTGTTCCAATAAATTCCCCAAGTAACTGTAGCGTTAAGCTATCATTCGTCATAATAAATCTCCTCCAATTTCACAATGATTACGCTTACATTTGAATTATACATTGATAGTAAAGGGATTACTATGCAATTTTATTGTGAAACTATTGAGAATTAATTATGGAGGGTATGACAAGATTTTATAGGTTATTCTTCTTTGCCCTTATATAGGAGAAAAAGGGGTCAATAAATTTGAAATACTCAATTTTATCAGAAAAGGTATTAAAATTTGATATGGTTTTTTACTAAGTAATGACAAGATATTGTAACATGCAATATCTTGTTGTCTATTTTTAGCTATGTAAGCGCTTATCCTTGATATAACGGGATTATAACTCAACGTTATATAGCTGATAATCAAGTAATATTGGTTTGATAGTTTGTAAAGGCTTACATTAGCAAGTGAAGATAGTTATTGATATCACAATGTGATGTGGCTATCTAGGTTTTCAATCGAAATGAGGGAAATCATTTTAAGTTATCAAAAAGCATTTGAAAACTCAAAACGCCAGCGAGTACTTTCAATCAAATGTTAAAAGATAATAATTGACTTCATTCATTACATTAATTTACTAATAAAGGTGGAGTTGAACATGTCAGATACAATGGTAAAAATTACTGAGAAACTTAAAGGAAACGTTGCACGTTCAGTTAATCCAGAAGGATGTCGTCAAGAGATTCTTAATCAAATTGCCTACGTACAAGGAAAAGGTAAGTATGAAGGTGCCAAAAAGGCTTTGATTATTGGAGGATCATCCAGTTATGGACTTGCTAGTCGAATTACAACAGCTTTTGGTCAAGGAGCTGATACAATCGGAGTTTCCTTTGAAAGACCACCACGTGATGAAAATATGCTCGGAACTGCCGGTTGGTATAACAACATTTACTTCCGTGAAGCAGCAGAAAAGGCAGGCTTGATTGGTAAAAACTTCATTGGCGATGCTTTTGCACAAGATATGAAGGATCAAGTTATTCAATATATTAAAGATAGCTTTGGGGGAAAGATCGATCTCTTAGTATATTCTGTCGCTGCTCCCAAGCGTACTAACCCAGACAATCCGGACGAAACATGGCGCTCAGTAATTAAAACCGTTGGTAAATCAGTAACTGGTGAAAACATCAACCTTGAAGAGAATAAACTCTTTGAACAAACAGTTGAACCTGCAACAGACGATGAAGTAGAAGCTACGAAACACGTCATGGGCGGCGAAGATTGGGAGATTTGGGTTGATGAATTGAAAGCTGCTGGAGTATTGGCTGATGGATTCAAGACTATTCTTTATTCATATATCGGACCTAAGAGTACGTATGACTTTTATCATGAAGGAACTTTGGGAGCTGCTAAAGACGCTGCCGAAGCATCATCACATAAGATTCAAGACAAGATCAATGACATTAACGGTGAAGCTTTGATTTCTGTATCTCGTGCCGTAACTACTAAGGCATCTGTTGTTATTCCTATTTTCCCAATGTATTGTATTGCACTTTATAAGATTGAAGAAGAAACAGGAACACATGAGACACCAATTATGCACAAAGATCGTCTCTTACGTGACATGGTTTACGGAGGACGTCGTGAAGTTGATGATCGCGGTCGTTTACGTCCAGACGCTTGGGAACAACGTGCGGACATTCAAGCAAAGGTTTCTGATTTGATGAAGAAGATTACGCCAGAAAACTTTAATAGTTCTCTAACTGGTTACGATGAATTTAGAAGAGAATTCATGCAACTAAACGGTTTTGAAGTACCAGGCGCTGACATTGACGCTGTCGATTTAGATGAATTAATGAAATTGAGACCATAATATTTTTTCGAATAGCATCTTACCTATAACTTTCAAAGCAGTAGGTAGTTGTGATCGATGAGTTAGAAAAGGATGGGGTGTTTTTATGACTGTACAATTTATTAACAGTGAAAAGGCTGCAGAGCTAATTCCTGATAATGCAACTATTGCTTTGGAAGGATTCTTAGGCTCGGATGTTGCTGAAGAGATCCTAGAAAATATTCGTAAGAGATTTGATTCAGAAGGTCATCCAAAGGATCTAGAAGTATGGCACGCATCAGGTATTGGTGATGGCAAAGATAAAGGTACTAATAACTTTGCTGCCAAAGGTTTGTTGAGAAGATTGGTTGGTGGACATTGGGCACTAGCTCCACAACTTGAACCTTTAGTAGCAAACAATGACTTTGAGGCATACAACTTCCCTCAAGGTGTTATGTCACAAATTTTCCGTGACTCAGCTGCTCACAAGCCTATTCAAATTAGTCGAGTTGGACTTGGAACATTCGTTGATCCTGACATCGAAGGTGGAAAA
The DNA here is from genome assembly GCF_001435815.1 of Companilactobacillus nantensis DSM 16982. GTDB lineage: Bacteria > Bacillota > Bacilli > Lactobacillales > Lactobacillaceae > Companilactobacillus > Companilactobacillus nantensis. Next base: position 7,473 of record NZ_AZFV01000013.1, read on the forward strand.
CTAAATGATGCTGCTAAGAAAGACGATTTAGTTTCCAAGATGAAGATCAAGGGCGAAGATTACTTAGCTTATGATGTTCCAAAGCCTAATATTGCCATTTTACGTGGTACTTACGCTGATGAAGACGGTAATATTACTTTTGATGACGAACCATTGACACTTGAATCAACTTCAATTGCTATGGCTGCTCACAATAATGGTGGTAAAGTCTTTGTTCAAGTTAAGCGAGTTTTGAAGAAGGGCTCAATGAAGCCTAAGGATATCAGAATTCCTGGACTACTTGTTGACTATGTTGTTGAAACAAGCAACGAATTGATGACAAGACAAAGTACTGATACTCAATTTAACCCTGACTACGTTAACCAAGCTGTTGTTAAACCAGCTGGTGCCATTAACGTTCCACTTGATGCTAAGAAGGTTATTGCCAGACGTGCTGCCATGTACAAGAATGAAAATGACAACATTGTTAACTATGGTATCGGTAAATATCCAGAAACAGTTTCTTTGATTTTGAAAGAAGAAGGAGCTGCTGAAAACGTTACGACAACTGTTGAACCCGGAACCTTTGGTGGTGTACCAATGGGCGGTGGTGACTTTGGCTGTGCCATTTCACCTGAATCAACAATTGATCAACCATACATGTTTGACTTCTACGATGGTGGTGGTATCGACATCACATTCTTAGGACTTGCTGAATTGGATAAACTTGGTAATATCAACGTTTCTAAGTTTGGTCCAAAGATTGCTGGTACTGGTGGTTTCGTTAATATTACTCAAAACACACCAACTGTTGTCTTTACTGGTACATTTACTGCCGGTGGACTTAAAGAAGAAGTTAAAGATGGTAAGTTACACATTCTCCAAGAAGGTAAATTCAACAAGTTGGTTAATAACGTTGAACAAATTACTTTCTCAGGTCCTGTGTCACACGAAAATAAACAAAATGTTTACTATATTACAGAACGTGCTGTCTTCCAGTTGGTTGACGGTGGTATTGAATTGATTGAAATTGCACCAGGTATGGATCTACATAAAGATATCTTGGATCACATGGACTTCAAGCCAGAAATCAGTGATGATTTACGCTACATGGACCCACGTATTTTTGCAGAACCATTAATGGGCAGTGTCACAAACCAACCAGGTGAAAAAGTAGCATTGAATGTTTAGAATCCTGGCAACAATAATATAGAAGCAAACTGATCAAAGTTTTTCTGCCAGAACAAAAAAATGTCTAATTCACTTTGGGTGAGTTAGACATTTTTATTTTTTGGGAAGGCCGCCGGAGGGCGCGAGACCTCCGGCTAGTGTATTAGTTGTTTGGTGATAATTAAATATTTATTGATTTGCTCTCAATAAAACTGATTCAATGAAAAAAATAAAAGAAAGAGCGGAGAAACACGAATTGACAGTTTGTACAGCCAAGTTCAGGTTTCTCCGCTCTAGGGACGTTATAAAAAATTATTTATCAGGGCCTTGGTGATTCTTGAAGTAATTGATGAACCAATCTTGCGTGTATTTTACAACTGCATCTTGGTAAACATCTTTAATACTGCAAATGCTGATAGTCCATGGGAACAATGGGTCCATGTCGCGGTGTTCAATGTTGGTACCTGAATAATTTTCACCGATTGGTGAGGCAATAATTCCGACGGCATCGTCCATTTCAGAACAAATATTGAGGATTAAATCCCAAGAACTTGTTTTGAAGAAATAGTTGGGATGGAGGTCGTTTCTGATGAATCTCTGGTTTGTTTGATAAGTAACCATAAAGCTATCATCCAAAGTGACGATTTTCTCCTTGGCAACTTCTTTGAATGGAATTGGGCCTTTGAAATTGTGGAAACGGTGATTTTTGTTGAACCAGACGGCTACAGAACCATCGTAGATTTTCTCTTCTTGGACAGATGGATAAGTAGCTGGTGAAACTAACACTGCTAGGTCGATTTCTTGCAGAATTAATTTCTTTTGTAGTTCATAAGCACCTTTTTCGACGATTTGCAGGTCGATTTGTGGATTTTCTTGAATGAATTTAGGAATAGCTCGATTAAAGACGGTTGAGATAATGACTGGAGCAATCCCTACTTTGACCGTGCCGGTTTTAGTGTCAGCCCGATCATGAATACTTTTAATCATATCGTCATAATCTTGGCTGATTTGACGACCATGTTTAATGAGATCTTCTCCGGTTGGCGTCAAACCAGTGATTCTACCTTTTCCCCGAGTGAAAATTTGAATTTGTTCAACATTTTCTAATTCACTGATCAGTTTACTCAGTGCTGGTTGCGAGACGTTGAGGACACGTGAACTTTTCGTAAGATTAAAATCGTTGTCGACGATAGTTATTAGGTACTGAATTTGATGAATATCCATAATGTTATTTCTCCCTTCGAAACTGCAATCAAAGTAATCGGTCTATACAAGTAACCGCTTACATTTGATGCGTAAAAAAATATAGTATAACGAAAAATTATAGTAGCAGTTGCACATAAATTAATGATTTAAATCAATCTTTATGAAAGTATGAGGTTACTAACATGCAATTTATCACAAGCGATGGTGTCAGACTGGAGTATGACGACGTGGGTCAAGGGGATCCTATCTTAATTATGACGGGATACGCTGGTTACAAGGAGATTTGGCGTTCACAGGTCAAACTTCTAAGCCAACATTATCGTGTCATTAACTTGGATCGTAGAAATCATGGTCGTTCTGAAACTACAACTAAAGGATTACGAATGAGCCGCCAAGGAAAAGACGTTGCTGAGTTATTAGATTATTTGAAAATAAATAAGGTCAGTATGATGGGTAATTCTATGGGTGCAGCAACTATCTGGGCATATTGTTCCCTCTATGGGGATGACCGAATCGACAAAATAATTAGTGTCGATCAATCTCCTAAGATGATTTCAGATGACACGTGGCCATATGGTCTGTTGGATTTAAACTGGGATAACTTCCCTGAAGAATCTGAAAAGATGTATCAGGTCCACACGACGTATCGCAATATTGATGATGATACTTATAAATTAGTTAAGTCAGTCCAAAATGGTAAGAAGTTCGACTACGCATTAAACCGTCCATTGTTATTTGACCATGCTTTTCAAGATTGGCGAGATGTTATTAAACTTGTGAAAGTCCCAGTTCTTTTCTTGTCTGGAAAAGAAAGTCCATTCTGGTCTCCAGAGCATGCGACAGCCTCAGCCAGATTATGTGAACATGGCAAAGCTATCATTGTACCTGACTCAGGACACATCATTATGTCTGAACAACAAGAATTGTTTAACACAATCATGATGGATTTCTTGCAATCGTGATCGATGAAAACGCTATTAATATGTTGAAACTGCTATATGTAAATTATACGTTTTTTTACGCTTAAAGTGAGAACCATTATTTAATTACTTTCATATCTAATATATGACCATCAAAGCTAAAAAGTATAATTGCTAAAATTAGACTATTTTACTATCAATAAGTAGTCTCTATGGCACCAATAACCAATAGTTATAGACTTATAATCAAAATGATAGATTTATTTTTAAAAAAAATGCCATAAAACGGTAAAAACTATATTTGACAGTGAATCACGTAAAAAACGCTTTACTGTTTATCATAATAACCATAAAAACAAGTTATACAGCCTTTAACCGTTGATATGACAGGGATTATATAGCGATTGTGAATAAAAAGTAGCTAAAATTTAAGTAAACGCTTACAAGAGGCCTTTTTTCAAAATGCCGATAAAACAGCATTTTTAACGATTTAATAATTAGTAAAAAATTGAACGCAATTTGCAATTTAATTAATCGATTGTAATATAAATTGTAGGAGCGCTCGAGAGATATAGAGATGTTTTTCATAAGTAAACGATTGCAAAAATAAATTTATTGCAAACGAAAAATGATTTTCAATAATTAGCCTAGGTAAATGAAAATCATTTTTGAACCTATGAATTACATTTATGAAATTGGTTTATCAAACTTAACTTTCTATTGGAGGATATTAAAATGAATAAAGTATGTGAACTTTTAGGAATCAAGTACCCAGTTGTTCAAGGAGCTATGCAAGAAGTTGCTACTGCTGAATTAGCAGCCGCTGTTTCAAACGGTGGTGGTCTTGGTATTATCGCTGCTGGTGGTAAGACAGCTGACCAAGTACGAGCAGAAATCCAAAAAGCTAAGAAACTAACAAACAACACATTCGCCGTTAACTTGATGTTGATGGATCCTAACACACCAGAAGTTGTTAAAGTTGTTATCGATGAAGGCGTTAAAGTTGTTACAACTGGTGCCGGAACACCTAAACCTTACATGAAAGATTTAAAGGCCGCTGGTATTAAAGTTTGTCCCGTTATTCCTAACGTTAAGATTGCTAAGAAGATGGAAGAAATGGGTGCCGATGCCGTTATTGCCGAAGGTATGGAAGGTGGAGGACACATTGGTGTTCTAACATCACAAACTCTATGGCCACAAATTGCTGATGCAGTTTCAATTCCTCTAATCGCTGCTGGTGGTGTTGGTGACGGACGTGGTGTTGTAAATGCCTTTGTTGCCGGTGCACAAGCTGTTCAATGTGGAACAATCTTCTCAATCGCTAAGGAAAGTCCTGTTGGAGATAACTGGAGAAAATTAGTTATTGATGCTACTGATACTTCAACTGTTGTTGCTGGTGCCACAATCAAAGATGCTTCACGTATCATCAAGAACAACATTGCTAACAAGCTAACAGAACTTGAACTAGATCAAGTATCACGTGACGAATTCAACTCAGTTATGAACGAAGGTTTAAGAAACGCCGTTCAAAAGGATGATGTTGAAGACGGACTAGTATTCAGTGGTCAAGTTTCAGGTCTAATTAAAGAATCATTACCAGCAGGAGAAATCGTTAAGAAGTTGATGGACGAAGCTCAAGAAGTTCTTAACAAAAAAATTGAATTGGCTTAGGGAGGCCACTTTAGATTTATGTTAGGAGTTAATAAAAATTAACTTAGTATTTGTCGCCAGGGATGGTGGCAATCGTGGGACTACTAAGCTAGTCACACCTCTTTCATAAATCCATATATGGAGAGGTTAAAATGACAGAAAAAAATTATATTTTATCAATCGATGAGGGCACGACAAGTACTAGAGCAGTAATTTTTGATCACGACGGGAAAAAGGTGATCGATTCTCAAAAGGAATTCACACAATATTTTCCTGAACCAGGTTGGGTAGAACATGATGCCAATGAGATTTGGAATTGTGTCTTATCAACTATCGCTGACGCTTTTATTGAATCAGGTGTTAAACCTAGTCAAATTAGCGGTATCGGTATTACTAATCAACGTGAAACATCAATCATTTGGGACAAAAAGACTGGATTACCAATTTACAACGCTGTTGTATGGCAATCACGTCAAAGTTCTAAGATTGCTAATGATTTGATTGCTAAAGGTTATAAAGATCAAATTCATGAGAAGACAGGTTTGATTATTGATGCTTACTTCTCAGCTACTAAGATTCGTTGGATTTTGGATCAAGTTCCAGGAGCTCAAGAGAGAGCTGAAAAAGGTGAGTTATTATTCGGAACAATCGATACATGGTTGGTTTGGAAACTTACTGGTGGAGCCCAACATGTAACGGATTACTCAAATGCAAGTCGTACTATGTTATTTAACATTCATGATTTGGACTGGGACGATGACATTTTGAAGATGTTAAACATTCCAAAGGTTATGCTTCCCGAAGTCAAATCAAATTCTGAAATTTATGGACACACAGCAAACTATCACTTCTATGGTAGTGAAGTTCCAATTTCTGGTATGGCCGGAGATCAACAAGCTTCATTGTTTGGTCAATTAGCTTTTGAACCAGGAATGGTTAAGAACACATATGGTACAGGTGCTTTCGTTGTTATGAATACCGGTGATACTCCAAAATTATCAGCTAACAACTTATTAACAACGATTGGCTACTGTGTTGATGGCAAAATGAATTACGCCCTTGAAGGAAGTATTTATGTTGCTGGTTCAGCCATTCAATGGTTACGTGACGGAATGAGATTATTTGAACATGCTTCAGAATCTCAAGCCGCTGCCGAAAAATCTGATAACGAAAATGAAGTTTATGTTGTACCAGCCTTTACCGGTTTAGGAGCTCCATATTGGGATTCTGACGTCCGTGGTGCCGTCTTTGGATTAACTCGTGGAACAACGAGAGAAGACTTCATCAAGGCAACATTACAATCCTTAGCTTATCAAAGTCGTGATGTTATCGATACGATGAAGATTGATTCAGGTATTGATATTGCGAAGTTAAAAGTTGATGGTGGAGCAGCAAATAATGATTATTTGATGCAATTCCAAGCAGATATTCTCGATACAGAAATTGACCGTTCAGCTAACCTTGAAACAACTGCCCTTGGTGCAGCCTTCTTAGCCGGATTGGCCGTAGGTTATTGGAAGAACGTTGATGAATTGAAGACAATTCACTCAGCAGGTAAGATCTTTAAACCAGCTATGGGTGCAGATGAACGTGAACATCTATACACAGGTTGGCAAAGTGCTATTAAAGCAGCACAAAGTTTTAAAAATTAACATGCAGTCTAGATAGTCAAATTGGCTATCAGTTGCGTAGTAACGAGGGACGAACTTATGACATTTTCAATTAAGAGTAGAGCAGAAGAAATAGAAAAACTTAAAAAAAGAAGACTTGATTTATTAATCGTTGGTGGTGGTATTACCGGAGCAGGTGTTGCCCTACAAGCTAGTGCCGCTGGTATGAGAACAGCCTTAATCGATATGCAAGACTTTGGAGCTGGGACTTCATCGAGATCGACACGACTAGTTCATGGTGGTATTAGATACCTTAAGAACTTTGATGTTGAGGTTGTCTCTGAGACAGTTCAAGAACGTGCAATTATCCAACATGTTGCACCGCACGTAACAAGACCTGATCCAATGTTGCTACCAATTTATGACGAACCAGATACAACATTCTCAATGTTCTCAGTTAAAGTCGCAATGGATCTATATGATCACTTGGCAGGCATTAACAAGTCAGAACACTTGAAGAAGTACGCTAACTATACTTTGGACAAAGAACAAGTATTGAAGCTAGAACCACAATTGAATCCAGAAAACTTAGCTGGTGGTGGAATCTATCTTGACTACTTGAACAATGATTCACGTTTAGTTATCGAAAACATTAAGAAGGCTCATGATTTAGGTGGCTTGATGGTCAGTCGTTTGAAGGCCGTTAAAGTTATCCATAATCAATTCGGCAATGCTTGTGGTATGACCGTTAAAGATATGATTACAGGCGAAGAATTTGATATTAAAGCCAAGATTGTTCTAAATGCTTCAGGTCCATGGTCAGACTTTGTTAAAGACCTTGATGACAAGCATGATCAAAAGAAGACTCAAATGCGTCCTACAAAGGGTGTCCATTTAGTTGTTGATCAATCAAGACTAAACGTTCCTAAGCCAACATACTTCGGTTCAGGTACAAATGATGGTCGTATGATCTTTACAATCCCAAGAGATGGTAAGACATACTTCGGTACTACTGATACTGACTTTAAGGGCGATTTAACACATCCTAAGGTAGAACAAAGCGATGTAGATTACCTATTAAGAATCATCAACAAGAAGTACCCAGAAGCTCACATTACACTTGACGATGTTGAATCAAGTTGGGCTGGTGTAAGACCACTTGTTGCTGAAGAACCTGCTCCGGTAGATGAAAAGGCAGAAGAAGAAAAACCAGATGTAGTTTCAGGTGCCAGTGATTCAGGTAGCCACAAACTAACTGCTTCACAAGTATCTCGTGGTAGTTCATTGAAACGTGCTGACGATGGTCTGATTACTTTAGCTGGTGGTAAGTTAACTGACTATCGTAAGATGGCTGACGGTGCTATGAAGATGATTATTGAGATCATGAATAGCCAATATGCTCGTGATTACAAACCTGTAGATTCAGCTAATATCAAAGTTTCCGGTGGTGACTTTGACTCAGACCACGCTGAAGAAGAACTTGAAAAGTATGCTCAAAAAGCAGTTGCTGCAGGAATTGATCCTGTTGGTGCTGAAAAGATGGCAAACATCTTCGGTTCAAACATGGACGAAATCCTTGCTAGTGCTAAGGATGTTAAACCAGTTCAAGGCTTGAGTTTAGCTGAAACATTGAGTCTACACTATTCAATGGAAAACGAAATGACTATGACACCAGAGGATTATCTCTTCCGTCGTACAAATAATTTATTATTCAATCATGACGAAATTAAAAATATTGAAGCCGGTGTAATTAGTGAAATGGCTAAGTATTACGATTGGTCAGATGAAGAAATCAAAGATTACACTGAAAAGACTGATGCTCTAATCAGTGAAGCATCACTTGATTACTTGAAGGATGCACAAGCTGTTAAAGCATAGTTAGAGCCTTTTAAGTAGCAAATCTTAGTCATTGGGAGTTTTATTATGACAAATTTTACTAATACCTATCATGCATTAGGTACAGAGATCAAATTAACAGTGTTTCAAAAAGAGCAAGTACCAGCTCTTGATAAGGCCAATGATTTAGTTCAATATTGCGAGGATCTTTTAACAGTCAATCGCACAGAGTCAGAAATCATGTCCATAAATCATGCTTCGGGTAAGGGTGCTGTTGCAGTGTCCGAAATAAGTTATGATTTAGTTAAAAGGGCCGTGCAAGTTAGTCAAGAGAATCATGGCTTTAACGCAGCCATAGGACCATTAGTAAAATTGTGGCATATCGGTTTTTCCGATGCTGAGGTGCCTAGCGACAGTGAAGTTGCCCACACTTTGAGATTAACCAATCCGAAACGAATCATGTTGAATGATAAGGATAAGTCAGTCTTTCTATTAGATGAAGGAATGGAACTGGATTTAGGCGGAATTGCAAAAGGCTATATCGCCGATGCCATTAAGAGAATGTGGCATGAAGAAGGCGTTGATCAAGGCATTATTAACTTGGGCGGAAATGTGCTACTGGTAGGTCGGAGTATTCATGAAAATGGTTTGTGGAAAGTTGGCGTTCAGTCTCCCTTTGATACTAGAAATGAGCCAATTGGACTTCTGGATATCCCAGATTATTCAATTGTGACCTCAGGAATTTATGAAAGATTTTTAAATAAAGATGGACACAGCTATCACCATATTATGGATCCAAAGACGGGGTACCCAGTAGAGACCGACCTTCTGGGGGTAACCGTGATTAGCCCTAAATCGATCGATGGGGAAATTTGGTCGAGTTTAGGATTCTATAACGGTTATGAAGGTACTAGAAAATTATTAACTGATCCGAAAATAGGTTTGATATTTGTTTATAAGGATATGACAGTTCGCTTAACGGATAACTTAAAGAACAAATTCAAAGTTACGGATTCAGTATTCAAAGTAGTTCAATAAAAAAATCGATGAGGTTGTCATTCTGCGGAAGGCAATTCATCGATTTTTTTGTTTGGGAAGATGTCGCCTCCAGGAGCAAGAAAAAATTAGATCGCTATGGGGACCGGTTGGAGCCAAGGTCTCCAACCTCGACTTTGAACCTCGCAAAGTACGCGAGTTTCAAAGCTCGTCCCGTGGTGTAATGGCTAAAGCCATTACACCACCTACACAGCGACCTAATTTTTCTTGCTCCTTCCGGCTGGTTCAATCGTTTCTTTTGAGTATATAGATAAAGTTATGTGTTCAGTAATAATCTATTATCAAATTAGTGTAAATATAAAAAGAGCCGACTATTAATATATTTCAGAAATATTGAAAAATCGATTTAAAAACTGATATCAATCGGAAGAACCGAGAAATAGTTCTAGGCTATGAAATTTTATTTTACAAAAAGTATAATTTCCCCGCAAATATTGAAATTTTGTTCAAAAGTTGTATGATTTAAATGTAAACGATTACAAAAAACTTGGGGGTAAGGATTATGAAATCATCTTTTAAAAGATTTTTAGTTATTTTATCCGGCATTGTAGGGATGCTGGGAATAGCTACGTTTACTGCTACAAACGCTCAAGCTGCGGCAGCTAAGGTTTCACCTATTAGTACCGTAACAACGACAACGATGTACTCGAAACAAATGCACCTCGATTGGAATTACGATGTTTATTTGCCTGCTGGCTACAACCCTAAAGCAAACAAACGTTATCCAGTTTTGTACATGATGCACGGATTATACGGAAATCATAGAAATTTACTCGAGAGATTCAACTCTCAACAAATGCTTGATGGTGCCATGAAACGTAACAATACTAAAGCAATCGTCGTTTTCGTCGATGGGTTTAACAGTTTCTACGTTAACCAAAAGGGTGGTTTGCAAGTTGAAAGTGCTTTGATGAAAGATTTGGTTCCTAAGATCGATTCAACTTACAAAGTATCGAAATCAAGAAAAGACCATGCTTTAGGTGGTGTTTCAATGGGTGGCTACGCTGCTGCTAGATTGTCATTGAAATATTCTAACTACTTCTCAAAAGCTATCATGGTCTCACCATCTGTTTGGTATAAATTGCCAAAGGACAACCTAATCAGACAAAACATGCACGCCTTTACTAATGGCAAGACAAACTGGTCTGATCAAGTTTACAACGGTCTATTCCCTACGAAATATATCAACAGTAAGACTAAACCAGTTAAGTTTTATATCGAAACAACTTCTGGCGATACAACAGTTCCTATTAAAGACGTTAATCACTTCGTAAAGGACGTTAAAAAGGATACTAACAAAGTCTCAATTAAATATGTTAAGGATACTGGCGACAACCACAATTGGACATACTGGACGAAAGCCACTCCAAAAGCATACAACTGGTTGATGAATGAATTTTAAATAGGGGGAGGAAGAAAACATGAACAATAAAGATGTTGCTAACGAAATATTAAAAAATGTCGGCGGTAAAGAAAATGTTACAGCCAATGTTGCATGTATGACGAGATTAAGACTTGGCATTAAAGATAATGACAAAGTTAATGTTGATGCTTTAAAGCGTATCGACGGTGTTTTAGCAGTTGTTCAAGCTGATACTTTACAAGTTGTTTTAGGACCCGGTAAAGTTAACAAAATTGCTGAACCATTTGCTGATTTAACAGGAGTGCCATTGGGCAGTGATGCTGATGACGGCGATGTTGCTGAAGATAGTCAACGTGGCGAAGATGTTAAAGATATCGCGAAAGAAAATAAAAAAGTTAATAAGGCTAAGCATGATAAACCACTTCAACGTGGTCTACAACACATCGCTAACGTCTTTATCCCATTGCTACCTGGTATTATTGCTGCTGGGCTAATCAATGGTTTAGCTAATGTTATTGATTATCAAACTGGTCAAGCTTTTGTAACTGACTGGTGGTATATGACAATTAAGACTTTAGGTTGGGGACTATTTACTTTCCTACCTATCTTTGTTGGTATGAATGCCGCAAGAGAATTTAAAGGTAGTGCCATCCTTGGTGGTATTGGTGGAACGCTTTGCTTAGGTGTTACTGTTACTGGTTCACCATTGAGTTCACAAGCTATTTCAATGCCATTCACACACGCACCATTTACTGTTGGTGTTGGTGGTTTGATCACTGCTTTGTTAATGGGTATCTTCTTTGCCTTCTTGGAAAGAAATTTCCGCAAGATTATGCCTAGTGTACTTGATACTTTCTTTACTCCATTATTGACTGTAATCGTTGGTTCATTGATTGCGGTTGTCTTCCTACAACCTGCAGGTGCTTGGTTAACAACAGCTATCTACGTTGTTATGGACTTTGTTTATACTAAATTGAGTGTCTTTGGTGGCTTTATTTTGTCATCAACATTCTTAGCTTTAGTTTCAGTTGGTTTGCACCAAGCTTTGACACCAATTCACGTTTTGCTAAATGATCCTACTGGTCCTACACATGGTATTAACTACTTGCTACCAATCTTAATGATGGCCGGTGGTGGTCAAGTAGGTGCTGGTTTCGCACTTTACTTCAAATCAAAGAACAAACGCTTTAAGAAAATGGTTATGAGTTCAATTCCTGTTGCTATCTTAGGTGTTGGTGAACCATTGATGTATGCCGTTACCTTGCCATTAGGCCGTGCTTTCGTTACTGCAAGTATCGGTGCTGGTTTTGGTGGTATTGTTGCTTCATTGTTCCACTTAGGTGCTGTATCTCAAGGTGTTTCCGGTTTATTCGGACTCTTGATCATGCAACCAGGTCAACAGTTGACTTACTTATTGGCACTTTTAGTTGCTTACTTTGGTGGCTTTATTGTGACATGGTTCTTCGGTGTTGACGAAAATCGTATTAATGAAATTTATCCAGAATAGCGAGGTTAACTTATGTTAGGCTTTTCAGCTTATTTACACAGTTCATTAACAAAATCTGATTTAACAATGTTTGACAAGTTTGTTCAGGCGGGCTTTAAAGGCGTCTTTACCTCCATTAATTTACCCGAAGACGACCCACAAGTTTTGCTAACTAATTTAAAGGCTTTAGGTCAATTATGTGATGAGAATGAATTGGGATTGACATTGGATGTCTCATCCAGTGCATTGAAGCGTCTCAATTTAGCTTTGCCACAAGATCTCCAAGTTTTTAAAGACTTACATGTTACGATGTTACGAATCGACGATGGTATTAGCATTTCCGAAATAGCGCAACTCTCTCAGGAAGTCAAAATCGCTTTGAATGCTTCGACAATCGTCCAATCAGAAATAGATGAACTGCAGGACAATAAGGCTGACTTTACCAATTTGGAAGCTTGGCATAATTATTATCCTCGTGAAAATACAGGTTTAGATGCGGGATGGTTTGCAAAAAAGAATCAGTGGTTGAAAGAAAATGGCTTTACCGTGATGGCCTTTATTGCCGGTAACGAAAACCTCCGTGCCCCAGTGTACAAAGGTTTGCCAACATTAGAAGAAAATCGTTATGAAAATCCATTTGTGGCAGCGTTAGATATGAATGCCCTGGGTGTTGATCGAATTTATATCGGTGATCCTGCCATTACTACGACTACGTTTGAACAATTTAGAAATTATTTTGTTGAAGATGTTTTACAAATTAGCGTTCATTTGAATCATGCTCCAGCCTACATTACACAGCTTTTCCATCAAAGAGCTGATGTTTCGCGCGATGTTGTCCGTTTACGTGAAGGCCGCTCACTTGTTTCAAATGAGATTAAACCACTTAATAGTGGTGTGAGAAAACAAGGTGCAATTACGCTTGATAACGTGCTATCTGGACGTTATCAAGGAGAACTACAATTAGTCAAATATCAATTGCCAGCCGACAATACCGTCAACGTCATTGGTCAAATTGTCGATGCGGATTTAGGTTTGTTGAAATACTGCATGGCGAATCAAGCAATTCAACTTGTTGATATTGAAAGTTAGGAAATGAATGATATGGATATTAAAAAGTTATCGACTGAGGGTCGAAATCCTGAAACGACTGATTTAGACGAAATGAGTCCTTTGGAAATCGTTTCAGTTATGAATCAAGAAGATCAAAAGGTTCCAGCAGCTATTAAACCGGAATTACCAAAGATTGCTGCGGCAGTTGAAAAAATTGCTGCATCTTTCAAACAAGGTGGTCGCCTATTTTATGTTGGTGCTGGTACTAGTGGTCGTTTAGGTGTTTTAGATGCTGCTGAATGTGTGCCAACTTTTGGAACTGATCCCGAGCTGGTTCAAGGTTTGATTGCTGGCGGTGGCAAAGCCATGACTTTGGCCGTTGAGGGCGCCGAAGATGATGTTGAACTTGGTGGCAATGATTTAAAAGAACGTCAATTGTCCAATAAAGATGTCGTTGTAGGTATCGCGGCTAGTGGTCGCACACCTTACGTGGTTGGAGCACTGGACTATGCCAAAAGTGTTGGAGCTGATACAATTGCTTTATCGTGCAATCAAAATTCAGTTATTAGTCAACACGCTGACACGAAGATCGAAGTTGTTGTGGGACCGGAAGTTTTGTCTGGTTCAACGCGATTAAAATCGGGAACGGCGCAAAAGATGGTGCTCAATATGTTATCGACTGCTGCAATGGTTCGTGTTGGTAAAACTTATGGCAATTTGATGGTTGATGTTAAGCCAACTAATAAGAAGCTAGTTCAACGTTCAATCAATATTATTGTTGAAGTTACTGGCGTATCAAGTGATCTGGCCGAAACAACTTTAAAGGCAGCTAACTATTCAGTTAAAGATGCTATCGTCATGATTTCTAACAAAATGGATCAAGCCGCTGCAGAACAAAAATTAGCTGAGTCAGGTGGATTTGTACGTCAAGCAATTAAGTGAGGTCGCACATGGTCAATACAATCTTATTAACGATTCGTTCGAAAATGGAGAATGCTAGTAAAGCTGAGAAAATTTTGGGAGAGTACATTTTAAGTAATGTGCAAGCAATTCCCGGAATGAGTGTGGCTGAATTATCAAAAAGCAGTGGCGTTAGTCAGGCCACCATTGTTAGATTTGCCCAAAATTTAGGCGTGGATGGATTTAAGGGCTTGAAGATGGAATTAGCACGCTGTTCCATGGACGATGTAACAAATGGTTTGTACGATGAGATTTCACCTGATGATGGAATCGATGAACTGAAAGATAAATTAGTTATCCGGATTCAACATACTTTGGAAACAACCAGTCAGGGGCTTGATAATGACGTTTTACGTCGAACAGTTGATTTGCTTGATGATGTCAATGTGATTCAAGTTTATGGTTTAGGAGCTTCCAATTTGGTGGCTGAAGACTTTACACAGAAATTTTCACGAATTGGCTTGAATGTGATTAATACACAAGATACGCATACAATGGCAGCTAACTTTTTAACACAACAACATAAGCAGCTAGTCTTTTTGATTTCCGATTCAGGTGAGACTAAGGAAACTTTGACTTTAGCAAAATTAGCTCAAGAAAAAAAGATTTCGGTCATCAGTTTGACGTCGAATGCACATAGTCAATTGGCGCAAATGTCTGATATTCATATTTTAACTAGTGATAGTGTCCCTAAAGACCAAATTAGATCTGCTGCCACGACATCGTTGATTAGTCAGTTGTATGCCGTTGACTTGATTTATTATCTATATCTACAAAGAGATTACGATCAAAATATTCAAAGACTAAAAGAATCGAGTCTGTTAGTCAGTAAATATTTTGGAAAAAAACATTAAAAAATGGATTCAATTCCTTCAATTGAGGATTGAATCCATTTTTATTTGGTCAAATTTACCACTAAACCGCAAATATTCACCACTTATCGAAATTTCGAATACAAAAACGTCAATCTGCTTAAAATAATAATCATAAATGAAAAAGGAGCTGACCTTTATGAAATTATTGCAGACAACATCCTTAACGAAAAAATTTGGTAATCACACCGCCGTTAATAATATTTCTTTAACAATTAATCAAGGTGAGATGGTAGCCTTATTAGGACCTAATGGTGCTGGAAAATCGACCACAATAAATATGCTGATTGGTGTGCTTCAACCAACTAGCGGTGAAATAATTTTTGGTGAAAAAGCGACTAATATTAATGATTATCGCTCTGAAATTGGCGTTGTTTTTCAAAATAGTGTTTTAGATGAAAAATTAACCGTCAAAGATAACATGATGCTGCGTGCCAAGATGTATTCGCGCCCCGTTATTGTGCAAAGTTTAATTGAAAAATTTGAATTGGAAAGTATTTGGAAGCAACCTTATGGCAGTCTTTCAGGTGGTCAGAGACGGCGTGTCGATATTGCCCGGGCACTTATCAGTAGTCCTAAGTTATTGTTTCTCGACGAGCCATCAACTGGTTTGGATATTCAAACGAGAACTAAAATTTGGGAGATATTGGATCAATTACGAAAAGAAACTGGTTTAACAATTATCTTTACGACCCATTATTTGGAAGAATCTGAAAATGCTGATTACGTCTATATCGTTGACCAAGGAAAAGTGATTGCGGAAGATACAGTCTGGGGACTACAGAAAAAATATACGAAAAATATCTTACAACTGACGTATACCAATGGTACCTCGCAGACAATGACAATTGATAACAAAGATGACGCCATTAAAATTTTGTCCGAAAAAGGTCCGTTAATTAGTGATTTCGAATATCGACCCGGAACCATGGATGATGTCTTTATGAATTTAACTGGAAAGGAGATACGTTAATATGAATGGTTTAATTTATCGTAATCTCAAAATTTATTTCTCTGATAAAAGTGGCATCTTCTTTTCACTAATGGGTGCAATGATTTCCTTTGTACTGTATTTGATTTTCTTGAGTCAAAATATGATTCACAGTTGGAGCAGTGTTCCTGATACAAAACTGTTATTGGACCCTTGGTTGATTGGTGGGACGATGACTATAACGGCCATTACAACGACGTTGAGTAGTTTAAGTTTAATGGTACAAGATCGTGAGAAAAATGTCCTGGCTGACCTAAATTTGACTGACATTAGTTTTCTCGGGATTCAATTTTCATATTTGATAACAGCGATGATTGTCGGCGTTGTCATGCAATTAATTATGTATTTTATGATGAGTGGCTACTTTTTGATTGCTGATAAAAGTGCTTTGAATTTACAACTATTGCCACAAATTTTAGGTATTGCCATTTTGAGTAGTTTTATTTGGACCATTTTTAACTTATTACTGTTATCATTTGCTAAGAAAGTTGATACTCTAGGTAAGATAGCTACTATTGTTGGGACAGCTTCTGGATTTTTGGCAGGCGTTTATATGCCGATTGGAGTTTTGCCTACAAGTGTTCAAAACGTTATGAAATACACACCGGCATTGTATAATACGGCAATGTATCGCAATGTTTTAATGCAGTCGCAATTGCAAGCTTCGTTTAAAAATTTACCTAGTAACATTGCTAATGAATTTAAGGAGACAATGGGAATCAGTGTTAAATTGAACCAACATGTTTTAACGATCCAGCAAGATATGTTAATCATTGTGGCTTTCGCAGTCGTAATTACCTTATTAGTTATTTTGATTTCCAAAATTAGTCGGCGAGTAGTCATTAGTAAAGAGTGATTTAAAGGGGAACTTAATATGAAAATAAACTTCAATCAGGATGATAAAATTCCCAAAAATGAAATTGATGTCACAGTCAAAGCTGCCAATTTTTCTAATGAAGTTCAGGAATTGATGCGGAAATTAGAAGAATTAAGTGCTAAATTTTCGGCTATACCATTGTCAGTGGATGACCGCGTTGTTATGGTTCAAATCGAACAAATAATTGCTATCGAAGTGCTCGAAAATGAGCTGACAGTCTATACACATGAAAGAAATTATCAATTACGTGGGCAGTTAAAAAAGATGGTCGAGCGAATCAATGATGGTAATTTCGTCCAAATTTCGAAGAATACGGTCATCAATTTGAATCATTTGGACTCATTAGAAGCGGCCTTTTCCGGTAATATGACGGCGTTTTTGACTGATGGATTGAAGTTTAGTGTTAGTCGGAAATATTTAACCGGTTTGAAAAAACAGTTGGGGATGTGAGGTGTCAATCATGGCTAAAGTAATTAAATATTTTGCAGTCGGAGTATTATTAGGATCATTTAGTTTTTTGTCAGTTGTATTATTTAGCGGCAGAATGTTAGTGGAACCCAAAGCCGTTTTAGCATTATTTTTCTTCAGTGGTCTAATTGGATTAGTATCAATGATTTTTGAAACAGACCGATTTATATTCCCAATTAAATTGTTATTGCATATCATAATGACTTTAATCATAGTAGGTGTGATGATGTATTCGGCAGGTTGGTGGACTAGCATAGTGAACGGTCATATCCTATCCTTTATGGTAACCGTGGTTGCTACATATATTGCCGTATGGGTGATGTTATATCTGGCGGATGTAACAAATACGAAAAAAATTAATGCAGCTATACGTAAAAGAAAATCGAAGTAAGTTAAATGGTCTAGTTGTAAAAAAGACGTGAATTCCAAGAAGGAAACACGTCTTTTTTAGTCAATTTCATATTATCCGCTTACATAAATAACGGATTCTGTTAATATAAGTAATACTATAATGTATATAAACGACGTATATTGTAAGTAAACCGTTATCTTTAGATTTTTCGTGAAGTTATATTTAAAAAATATGATAAAATCACAATCTATACCCGGTTATCATCATAACTAAATTAATTAAAAAAATAACTGTTCCGGTCTGGAGACAGCAGAAAACCTAATACACTAGGAGAAATTCGCGTATGGTTGCAGAAATTTTGTATCAAAAAGTGGCAGACGATATTAAAAAAAATATTCTATCTGGCGTTTATGAATTAGATAGCCTAATCCCCACAGAAAATGACCTTGAAAAGAAATATTCCGTCAGTAAAATCACGGTTCGAAAAGCCGTGGAACAACTAGTTGCTGAAGGTTATTTGATGAAGAAGAGTGGTATCGGGACACGTGTTGTCAGTAACCATTTGTTCAATAAATTATCGAAAGCTAAGTCTTACTCAACAATTGTCAGAGAAAATGATCAGTTAACGAAACAAGTTTTAGAAGTTGTCAATGTAGCAGCAAAAGATACACCAATTGCCGCTGAATTTGGCAACCAAAATATTGTTTATATCAAACGCTTGTATTCACTGGATAATAAACCTTTTATTATTGTGAATCATTATTTGCCAAATGTTGAACTACCAGCTGAAAAACAAACTTTGAAGAATCAATCATTGTACAAGTTCCTTCGAGATAGTGGGCAAGAAATCAATAGTTTTAAGGATGAATTCAGTGCTATCAATGTCAGTGAAACGGATCAAAAATTGTTAAATAAGACAGATACTTTAGCTTTAAAACGTATTCGTCGCGGTTTTGATAAGCAAGGTCATTTGATTGAATACACTGAATCTATCTACGATAGTAATAAAATGCCATATAAAATTGAATATGAAATCTAATTGGCATTTATTTAAGCGTTTACATCATAACATTATAATGTTATGATGATTTCGAAAAAGAGGAGGGTACTACTACATGGATAATTTTGTTAATTTTTTGAACGCCAAAATTTTGCCAGTCGCCAATAAAGTTGGGACGCAGCGGCATATGACGGCCATTAGAAAGGGAGTTATTTCAACGCTACCACTGACCATCGTTGGTTCATTCTTTACTTTGATCAATAACCCCCCAATTCAAGCTTGGGCTGATGCATTGTTGCCTTATAAGGAAATTCTTGATGTGCCATTTCGTTACACGGTCGGAATTTTGGCTTTATATGCCACATTCGGAATTGCAACGTCTTTAGCTGATAGCTACAAATTAGATAAATTGAGTAATGGAGTTTTAGCAGTTTTAGCTTTTCTAGTCTCAACAGCGGCCCCAATTCGAGTGACAGAAGATGTCAAAGGGGTAATCGCTGCTGGTCGCTATATTGATATAGCCAATCTGAGTGCTTCATCACTATTTGCTTCAATCATCTGTGGACTTTTATCAGTTGAAATATATCGTTTCTTCAAAGTAAAAAATATTACGGTCAAGATGCCAGATGGAGTACCGCCAGAAGTTTCTAATTCATTTGTTGCCTTAATTCCGGCAGCATTTATCTTAGTATTTTTCTGGTTTATCCGTTACATCTTGAACTTCAACATCTCAACATTCTTGAGCATGATCTTGATGCCATTAAAAGGAATTCTAGTTGGTAACAGTCTTTTCGGAGGCTTGCTAACAATCTTCTTAATTACAGGTTTTTGGACACTTGGTATTCACGGAGCCGCTATCATGGCACCAATTACACGTCCATTTTGGGAAATGTCAATTGCTCAAAATATGAGTGAATTTGCTGGTGGAACAAATGCACATCAACTTTCAACAATCTTTACAGAACAATTCTTACAATGGTTCCTTTGGATCGGTGGAGCTGGTGGAACGTTGGCCTTAGTAACACTGTTCATGTTTTCTAAGTCAGCTTATCTAAAAGATTTAGGGAAACTTGCTATCTTACCGGGACTTTTCAACATCAACGAACCAATTATCTTCGGTGCACCAATCGTAATGAATCCAATCTTAGGTATTCCATTTATCGTGGCACCGTTAGTTACCGGAACTTTGTCGTACTTTATGACTATCTGGGGCGTCGTACCAATGATGATGGCCCGGTTGCCATTTACCGTACCGAGTCCACTGGGAGCTTTTAGTAGTACGAACTGGAGTATTGCCGCGATGGTATTAGTTTTCGTTAACTACTTGATTGACTTAGCAATTTACTATCCATTCTTCAAAATTTTTGAAAAACAACAACTTGAAAAGGAATAGCTGAAAAATGATTTTACTACTGCTTGCTGTATATTTTATTACCTGTGAAATTCTTGTCCAAAAAGGATTCGTTCCCAAGTTTTTAAAAAATCTGCGGGCAGGAAAATTAATCTTAACGTCACTACTAATTATTTTAGGTTTAGCTGTCGTAAGTTTTTACGTCAGATTCGCCGTAATTTTAGTTGTACTCAGCACAATCTATTTATCAATTGTAATTTCAAACTACTACTTGAAAGAATTTCAGAAAATGGAAAGAGGTAAAAAGATATGACCAAACGAACATTAGGCATTTCACTTTATCCAGATCACAGCGATGTGAATGAAGATAAGCGTTACCTAGTACTTGCTAGTCAATATGGTTTCACCCGTATTTTTATGAGTATGTTAGAAGTTTCAGAAGGTAAGGAAAAAGTTGCTCAAAAGTTTACTGATTTAATCAAATTTGCTAAAGATTTGGGCTTTTCAACTACTTTAGACATTGCACCGAATATCTTTGATCAATTGGAAATTTCTTACGATGATTTAGATTTTTTCAGTGAATTAGGTGCCGATGCGATTCGTTTAGATCAAGGTTTCGACGGTCAAAAAGAAGCACTCCTATCATTCAATCCACAAGCAATGAATATCGAATTGAATATGAGTAATGATGTAGCTTACTTGGATAATATTTTAAGTTACGCTGCCAATCGTCCATTCATTTATGGTTGTCACAACTTTTATCCGCAACGAGGTACTGGACTACCACTCGATTTCTTTATCAGTGCTTCAAAACGATTTAAGAAACAAGGTATCGAAACAGCTGCTTTTATTACTTCACAATCCGGTACGCTTGGCCCTTGGGATATCAACGATGGCTTACCAACTTTGGAAATGCATCGTGATTTGCCACTAGATATTCAAGCTAAACATTTGTTTGCAACTAACTTGATTGATTGTGTCATTATCGGAAATGCTTATGCATCAGAGGATGAATTGCGTCGTTTAGGTGAACTAGATCGTTATCAACTAGTTTTCAGAGTTGAATTGGCAGATGAAATCACACAACTAGAGCGAGAAATTTTACTTGATAATCAACATGTTAGACGAGGTGACGTGACTGATTTGGTCGTTCGTTCGACTGAAGTTCGGAAGAAGTATAAAGCTAATGATAATCCCGTCAATCCAGCAAGCCATACCTTTAAACGTGGCGATATTGTGATTGGTAATGATGAATTTGGCAAGTATAAGAATGAATTGCAAGTTGTTCTTCAAGATCACTCAGATTTACGGAAGAATAAAGTGGCTCAAATTCCAACAGATGAATTGTTCCTATTAGATTACATTGGCCCATGGGACAAATTCCGTTTTAGGAGATGATTATTTGAATAGTCTCTACATAAAAAACGGGAAGGATATTCACGAACAGCGGTTCGAATTATTGCTTGAAGCTGGCAAGATTGTAGCTGTTGCGCCGAGATTGGAAAATGTCGTCGCTGATTCAGTCATTGATTTACAGGGAAAATCTTATGTTTCAGCCGGATGGATTGACGACCATGTTCATTGTTATGAAAAACTATCGCTTTATTATGATGATCCCGATTTAGTTGGCTATTGTAACGGCGTTACAACTGTGATAGATGCTGGATCAACTGGTGCTGATAACATTGGTGATTTTTATCAATTAGCTCAATCAAAAAAAACTAATGTTTACGCAATGATCAACATCTCTAAAACCGGTATTTTAGCTCAAGACGAACTGGGGGATATGAGTCGCTTGCAGTTTGATTTAATGCAACAAGCTGTTAGTGATTATCCAGATTTTATTATTGGAATGAAAGCAAGAATCAGCAAGTCGGTTGTCGTAGATAATGGCATTAAACCATTAGTCGTCGCTAAAGAGTTTCAACAAAAACTGCATCCAAAACTACCATTGATGGTCCACGTTGGCACGAATCCACCTGAATTATCAGAAATAATGGACTTAATGGAAGCAGGTGATATTTTAACTCATTGCTTCAATGGTAAAACGAATGGAATTTTGAATGCAGATGGTTCCATTAAGAAGTTTGTTCGAAGTGGTTTAGCTAAAGGAATCATTTTTGATGTCGGTCATGGAACGGAAAGTTTTAATTTCAAGACAGCAAAAGTTGCGTCCCAAAACAAACTCTACCCACAAAGTCTCAGTACTGATATTTATCACGGTAATCGTGAAAATGGTCCGGTTTATAATATGGCAACTTGTATCGAAAAGATGATGGTTTTAGGTTTCAAGCTTCCTGATATTTTGCCAATGATTACGAGCGTTCCAGCTCAAAACTATCACTTAGCAACTAAAGGTAGTTTAGTTTCCGGTATGGATGCGGATGTAACGATTTTTAACATTGAAAATGGCACTAAAACATTGTCAGATTCCGATGGCAACATTCGACAAACTAACACTATCATCGAACCTATGTACAGTATTATCGGTGGAAAAGCTTATGCGATTGGAGAACAAAATGGATCTTTATAAAAAATATAATCTTAAACACGTCATCAACGCTGATGGAAAAATGACTATTTTAGGAGTATCCAAAGTTTCAGATGAAGTAGTTGAAGCTCAGAAACAAGGAGATCAAAATTTCTTTGAAATGAGTGACTTACTAATTCAAACCGGAAAGTATTTAGCAAAATTGGTTGATAGTGAAGATGCGTTAGTTGTTAATTCAGCTTCAGCCGGAATTGCTGAAACGATTGCTGGAGTGATTGGACAAGGTAGTCGTTATCATGTTTATCATCCATATACTGACCGGATTGCGAAACGAGAAGTGATTTTGCCAATGGGTCACGATGTTGATTATGGAACACCCGTTGAAGTGATGTTGAATGTTGCTGGGGCCAAGATGGTTCCCGCTGGTTATGCCAATATGTGTACGCCAGAACATATCGAAATGCAGATAACGGATCAAACGGCAGCTATTTTATATATAAAGAGTCATCACACAGTTCAAAAGAGTATGTTAACGATTCCTGAAGCAATCGAAGTAGCCCATCGTCACAAATTACCACTGATTTTAGACGCCGCAGCTGAAGAAGATTTAGTTAAGTATTTAAAAATGGATGTTGATGTAGTGATTTATAGTGGCGCCAAAGCCATTGAAGGTCCAGCTTCAGGCGTGATTTTTGGAAAAACCAAGTATATCGGTTGGGCTCGGATGCAAGGTGCAGGAATTGGCCGGGCTATGAAGATTGGAAAAGAAAATATCCTCGGATTGACTGCCGCTATTGCTAAGTATTTAAAAGAAGGTTCAGAATCAGGAGCCTCCATGAAACAACGCTTAGAACCATTCGTTAATAATTTGTCAGAAGTACCAGATTTGAAAGTTAAGATTGTTCAAGATGCAGCTGGACGTCAAATTTTCCGAGCTGAAGTAACCCCAACTGGTGATTTATCAGCCAAAGAAATTTGTGAACAGTTACGTAACGGTGACATCGCGATATATGCCCGTGAATACCGTGTTAATGAAGGCATTATTGAGTTTGATATTAGAGCAGTTAATGATGTCGAAATGTATCAAATCGTTTCCAGACTAAAAGAAATCATTGGAGGAGAATAAAAATGAATTTACTACCCAATTACTTAGAAAACGGAATTTGCTTAAACGTCTTGGCTAATTCAGTTCAAAATGCGAAAGACTGTTATGATGCCGCTGAAGGTCATGTAGTACTCGGTGTTTTAACAAAAAATTATCCAAGTGACGAAGCTGCAATTGATGATATGAAGAAATATCAAGCCGAAATCGCCAATGCTGTTTCGGTCGGTTTAGGTGCCGGTGATCCTAATCAAAGTAGCATGGTAGTTCGAGTTTCAAAGGCAATCCAACCACAACACGTTAACCAAGTTTTCACAGGCGTTGGTGCTTCTCGAGAAGCTTTAGGTCAAAATGAAACAATTATCAACGGGTTAGTTTCTCCAACTGGCCGTGTAGGCTTTGTTAATTTAGCAACTGGTCCCTTGAGTAGTCAAACACCAGCAACAGAAGTGGCAATTGAAACTGCTATTGCTTTGCTAAAAGATATGGGTGGTTCATCAATTAAATTCTTCCCAATGAAGGGTCTTGCACACATCGAAGAATATAAAGAAGTTGCTCGCGCTTGTGCCGCTAATGATTTCGACCTTGAACCAACTGGTGGAATTGATTTAGAAAACTTTGAAGAAATCGTGCAAATTGCTGTTGATGCCGGTGTTAAACGAATCATTCCGCATGTATACAGTTCAATTATCGACAAAGCTACTGGTGACACTCGACCAGAAGATGTTGCTAAATTATACGAGATTATTAAGAAGTTTTAGAGGTTAGTCTATGAATATTTTAGCTTTTGGTGAGGTAATGTTGCGTTTGACTGTTGAAGATAAAATGATGCTTGAGCAAAATGATCATTTAACAATGTCAACAGTTGGAACCGGAGTTAACTTGCTGAGTAGTTTGGCTCATTTTGGTTATGACACATCGCTATTAACTGTCTTGCCAGACAATCCAATTGGTAAAAAAGCCGCAGCCGATATTCGGAAATTGGGTATTGCTGATAAAAATATTATTTATCGTGGGAAAAGCCTAGGCAGTTTCTTTGTTGAATTAGGTCAAGGTGCCAGACCACAACGAGTGACATATCAGGATCGTTTATCGAGTGCGTTTTGTCAGATGAACGCTGATGATTATGACTTTGAGAGAGCACTGGTTGGTGTTGATATTGTTCATATTTGTGGCATTGCCTTGAGTTTGAACCGCCAAACTAGAACGGCAGCTTTGAAACTTGCTCAAGTTGCCCATGAACGCCATAAGACAGTTTGTTTCGATTTCAATTATCGAATGAGTCTTAACGAAGATAACAATCATGAAACGATGAAGAAACGTTATCAAAAAATCTTGCCGTTCGTTGATATTGCTTTTGGTAGTCAACGCGATTTAACAGACTTACTCGACTATCAAGTTGAAGATGAAACAAAATTATATCAACAATTTTGCCACGATTATCAAATTAATTTCTTTGCAGGAAGTCAGCGCAGTTTTCAAGATGGTAAAAAATATTTTGCTGGTTTCTTGTTCCATCATGACAAAATTTATCGTTCTGCAGCCAAAGAGTTAACGATTCTTGATCGTATTGGAAGTGGTGATGCTTTTGCTAGTGGCGTTTTGGCAGGGTTGATAGAAAAATGGGACTTTGAAGATATTCTTGAGTTTGCGATTGCTAATTCGATTTTGGCGCAGGCTGCAATGAATGATGCACCGATTTTTAGTAAGGCTGACGTTTTCAATTATGTTGATAGTGAAGGTCGCAACGATTTAATTAGGTAGCCGTCTCCAGAGCCGAGAAACATTCACAGGCTGTGAGGACCGGTCTGAGCCAAGGTCTCAGGCCTCGATTTGAAGCCTCGCAAGTTCAGCGGGTCTTCAAATACGTCCGGTGGTGTAAGGGCTAAAGCCCTAACGCCACTTTCACTGCCAGTGAATATTTCTCGGCTCTTCCGACTAATGAAATAGACTTTTAAGAGTAGTTTTAGATTTAAATTGAAACTAAAAAAGATAATAAAATACCCTTAACTGCGAATTTAACATCGCTGTTAAGGGTATTTGTGTTTAATTTAAAGGCGTTTAGTTTCCTTCAACTCCGCCGAGTTGTTTATCAAAATCATCTTTTGGTTGATCGTAATCAACTAAATGTAAATCGGCATGTAAAGCATAGAGAAAGTCGAGGAATGCTGAATTAACACCTAACTCATCGAGTTCTGCTAGTGACATTTGATAACGAATTGAGTTTTCCTGACCTAGTTCAACTTTTTGAACCCACTTTGGATCACGGATTGATTCACGACCGATGGCGGTAAAATCGATACCCGCGTTGATTAATTTTTCAGCATCGGCTGGTTTTTCAACTGAACCGACGGAAATTATTGGCAAACGTCCGTTAACGGCATTTTTAATTTTAAGAATAATAGGCTCATCATCGGATTTATCATTTAAAGAAGTCCGCCATGCGTAGCCCATAGAAACGTGCAGATAGTTGATAGGTTGGTCAGCTAAAACGTCAATGAATTTCAAAGTATCGTCTAATCTGATACCTGGTTCTTCAATTTCTTCTGGAGAAATACGATAGCCTACGATGAATTTATCAGCTGCATACTTTTCGACAGCATCGTGAACACTCTTAATAACTGCCAGTGGGAAACGCATACGATTCTCTAAGCTGCCGCCCCATTTGTCTGTTCGACGATTAGAGTGGGGTGAGAAAAATTGTTGCATTAAGTAAGTATTGGCACCGTGTAATTCAATGCCATCAAAACCAGCTTGAATAGCACGGCGAGTTGCTTGACCAAAGTCATCAATAATTTGTTCGATTTCAGCTTCAGTTAACTTACGCGGAGTTTCGGCATTTGGACGTAATGCTGCCACAGCACTAGCAGAAACAGGTTGAACGCCACGTAAAATTTTAGAGTTGGACATCCGACCAGCGTGGAAAATTTGTAAAATGGCTTTCGTACCATTTTGTTTAACTGTGCTAGCAAGTTTCTTAAGACCGGGCATGAATTTATCACTAGCGACAGAAGGTTCACCTTCGAAACCTTTACCATCATCAGAAACATTCATTGTAGGAATAATGAACATACCAACGCCACCAGTATGAATATCAAAATAACGCAATTCATCTTGGGAAACAGCACCATTCTCCAGTGCAGCAGCCTCAGTCATTGGTGGAATGACAATGCGGTTTTTAATTGTTACACCATTTTTGAAAGTATATGGTTTCAAAAAGTTATATTTTTCTGTCATAAGACAATTCCTCGTTTCTAAAAGTTTCAACGAAGTCATTGTAAATGGTTCTGTGCTAGAATCATAGTACGCACTATTTGGTAACTAGGGGGGTGCCGCCTCCGGTTTCAAACAGTAAAGCCTGCTGTGGGACCGCCCGGAGCCAAGGTCTCCGAGCTCGATTTTGAGCCCTGCAAAAACCGCAAGTCTCAAAATACGTCCTGTGGAGTAAGAGCTAAAGCTCCAACTCCACTATCACTGCAGGCTTTACTGTTTGAAACCTCCGGCTAATGTAACTTGATAGTTAATAATAGATATAACTAGAGTTTTAAAGAATAAAATTAGTTCAAAGACCATGAAAAATACTCTATTACTATAAAATAATAAATTGTATTTCCAATGGAATTCGAAACAATTAATTAACTAGTTTCTGTTAGCAAGAAATTTTGGCAGCAGTGCAGGTGGCGTTAGTGCTTTAGCACTTACGCCACGGGACGAGATTTGAAATTCGCGTACTTTGCGAAGTTCAAAATCGAGGTTCGAGACCGTATTTTGGCTCGAACCGGTCCCCACAGCAGCCTAAATTTCTTGCTAAAAGAGGCGGCTATACTACAAAAACACAGCATATTTAACACAATTAAAAGAGGTTTGATGATGACTGAAAGAAACTATCACATGAGTCTTGATTTGACTCTTTCTGTAATTAATGGGAAATGGAAATCGTTGATTTTGTGCCACTTAGGTAGTCATTCTATGCGTAATGGTGAATTTTTGCGTAAGATTCCTGATATTAGTCAGAAGGTTTTGACTCAACAATTGAATGAATTGGTTAACGATAAGATTGTTCAAAAAATTACTTTTCCAGGTTTACCGTTGCATGTTGAATATTCGTTAACTGATGAGGGCAAATCTTTGCGAAAGGTTTTAATTGATATGTCAGTTTGGGGTGAACATCACGCTGATAAATTAAATGCTGATGGGCAAAATGTTTCGTTTTCGAGTGATAATTATCGTGGTTATACTAAAATTCAGACACCAAAAAAGGAAGTTGATCAGCGTATGGCTGAATAACTTCCTTTTTTTCTACTCGAACGGATCTTGCATTTGAGAGATATAAGCAGTGATTCGTTTAGTATAACTGGTATTTTTGAATAAATTGTCATTTTCAGTTTGTAGCTCACTCAAATTATCCGTTATAACGCCGTCGGCTCCCATGAAAATCATTCGATCCATGGATTCTTCGTCGTTGGCAGTCCAAGCAAAGACTTTCTTTTGTTGTAAATGGGCATTGTCGATGAATGATTGATTCAAGGTTGTGTACTCCATTGTAAAAGCATTGGCATTGGTGAATGGAACGCCGAAAAGATTGAACGGTAAAATATAACTTGTAGTGATATTTGGCATTAAGTTCTTAGTTTGTTCAATATAGTTATAGTTTAAGGAGTGAACCATGTCTTTATTCTTCAATAGTTGCTTTTGATATTTCTTAGCAAATAATTTAACAAAATCCTTTTTATTTCCAGGAACTGATTTTAGCTCGACTAAAAGTTTTTGATGCAAGCGTGTTGAAGTTGCTAGGTAATCATCAAAACTAGCAATATGAGTTGTTTTGCCATTTTCATAAATTTGGGTTTGTTTAAGTTCATCTAAGGTCATTTGACTCGGACGTTTGTTGATACCAGCGAGTGCTTTCAAGGTATTGTCATGGAAGACGACAAACTGATGGTCTTTCGTTTCCTGAATGTCCATTTCAATATAATCAGGTTTTTCCTTAGCTGTTGCCTCAAGTGACTGGATAGTATTTTGGACACCATTGCCATCGTCAACACCACGGTGGGAAATGGTTACAGGTGGTGATAGCAACCAATCATTGAAGTAAAACGTATCATAGCCAACGAACGATAGAATAACGGCTGCACCCAAAATACCCCAGAACCATTTGTGACTACGGTGATTTTTCTTAGGATAGAAGTAGTGCGTATGTGTATGGCTGAGTAAAATTAACACAGAAATGGCTGAAGCATACAAACTGACAGCGTAATTTAGTAATTGAATAATCGTCATGTTGATGACAGCCATTGGAAAATCAATAACTTTTAAGAACGAAACATTGTCAATAATAGCTTGCAGTCCTAAAAAGATACCGGTAGAGACCATGACAAAAACTGTGACGCCACCAATCAAAATTAGGAAGATTCCTAAATAGTATAGTAGTTTTCCACGAGTCATATTCCAACTGCGAATGATGGCATCTTTAATATCTTTATTTTCGAAAATCATTAAAGGTAAAACAAACAGCCAACGTAATCCAATATAAAAAATAACAATATAAATTACTACCAGTAATGCGCCTAAAGGTAAGTGCTCTTGAAAAAGCCAATCAATGATAAATTGCGGAATTTTAACTTTGCTTAAGAGACTTGATGACATGCCTAAACTGCCAAAGGGTGTAATAATCAAAAAGTACAATAAGAAGAATCCAAAAGCCTTAAATGGCAGTCCAAATAGATTTTTACTAACACTCTTAAGGTAATCCCACCAACCGAGACTGGCGTTTGATTTAATAGCTTGGAAACTAACCAGCATTAGTGTGAATTGTGCGAAGACTAGTAGCAGCAAAATTAGTAAGACTAAAATCAGTCCCACGACCACCAGCGGTTTATGCATGATTAGAGCCATGGCGTTGCTGTAAGAAATGTAGTTTACATTTCCTAAATAGTTAATGCCATTTGCCATATAGTTCAATATAGGAACTAAAATAAAATTAATAATTAATTGAATCAAAATAATGATTTGACTGTATTTCCAAAAATATTTCCAGAAATTACGGTTTTGTTTACGAAATTCGTTCAATGACCCCATATTTTTATATCCCCTCTGTTTCTACTATATAATACATAAATATGAGCAATTAGGAAGATATAAATAATTATCTAAAAGTTATTTTAAAAGAAAAGAGTGAGAAATTTATGGATATGCATTTGAACCACCAGCCATTTATGGCAATTAAGAATGGTACTAAAACAATTGAAATTCGTTTGAATGATAAAAAACGGTCGCAATTAAAAGTAGGTGATCAGATTCAATTCACTGATTTATTGACAGATGAAACGATTATGACCGAGATTTTAGAATTGGAGCGGTTTAAAACATTTAGAGATTTGTTTCAAAAGTATTCGGGAACTGTGATTGGAAGTCCTGAAACTGAAACAATTGCGGAATTAGATCAAGAAAATCAGGAAATCTATTCACGACAAATGGAGCAGAAGTATGGGGCTCTGGCTATTCGGGTTAAATTGATAGATTAAAAAGGACTCTGAATCAAAATTCGGAGTCTTTTTTTAAATCCACTTATTCTTCTCAGCCACATTCAAAGCTTCAATCCGCGATGAAGTCCCCGTTTTACTAAGAATTGAAGAAATATAATTTCTAACTGTTCCTTCTGATAAAAAGACCGCCTTTGACTTCCTACTAGTTTAACGGTGAGAGAATATCTGATTTTTAGATGTGATTAAGGTAAATATTCTAATTTCAAAGTCAACTTCTACAAACCTTGTTAGATAAGGAAATTCATAATAAATAATTAATTTTTAGTTAGAATATCTAATCAAAAAGTGCTGACAGACGGATTTAATCTTTCATTTCCAATTTTTTTACAACCGCGCATATTGAACTGAATGTGTAGTGGACACTTTTCTTCTAATTTATTAAAGCAGAATATCTGATATCATGCCTTATAGACAAGCAATTAAGGAGTAAAAATTATGGATCGTCCCAAAATTAATGAAGATTATTTAGAATCAGCGTCGTTTTTTGATATTTTTAATGAAGAAGATTATTTTTTGACCACTAAACGGATTGAAGGGGAGTTTGTTGAGCAACAAATTATTCGTCATCCCATTATTGAACAGACGATTTTTGAACACGTAACATTTAGTGAATGTGATTTCGACAAGTTGGAATTAACTGATGTTATTTTTAAAGGCTGTGATTTGTCCAATTGTCTATTAACTGAGGCTAGTTTGTATCGAGTTGAATTTCATAATTGTAAGATGATTGGGGTTAATTTTGATAAGTCGTACTTCAATAATGTTGTTTTTGACAATTGTTTACTCGATTTGGCAAATATTAACCAAGCTAATCTCAAAGAGTCTAATTTCAAAGCAAGCAGTTTAAAAGATGTTAGTTTTAACGATAATAAATTGAAGCAAGTCGTGTTTGACGATTGTGACTTAAATAAAATGACTATTCTCAATACCAAATTAAAAGGTATTGATTTCAGTTCATGTCGATTTGAAACTATTGATATTGAAGAATTTGGAATTAAAGGTTTGAAAGTTAATGCTGATCAAGCAACCTTTTTGGCACGATATTTTCTAGGAATCAAGGTATCTTATTAACGAGATATCTTTTTTTATTTTCTTCTAGTTGACAAATGTAAACTTTAACGATAATATAATGAACGTAGATTACACTTGTAAACGAGAAAAGGGGATAACAAAATGGCAAGAATTTTAGTGTTACTTATCTGTTTAGCAATGATTGGTTTTATTTTCTGGTGGTTCTTCGGTAAACACGAAGTCGCTAGTGCTACAGCAGATGTGGCTGATAATAAGCAAAGTGTTGATGTTGAGGTTAAAGGTGGATACTCACCAGAAGTTGTGACTTTGAAGAAGGGTGTTCCAGCAACTTTGAACTTTACGAGAAAAGATGCTTCTAGTTGTTTGGACCGAGTTGTCTTTTCTGATTTTGGTATCAACAAAGAATTACCACAAAATGAACAACAATCAATTGAGATTGATACTAGTAAAGCTGGTGAGTATCAATGGGCCTGTGGAATGGACATGTTCCATGGAAAAGTAATCGTTAAGTAGGTTGCCGTCTCCAGAGCTGAGAAAAATAGTTACTGGCTGTGCGGACCGGCGTGAGCCAAGGTCTCATGCCTCGGTTTGAAGCCTCGCAAAGTACGCGAGTCTCCAAACACGCCCGGTGGTGTAAGAGCTAAAGCTCTAACGCCACTTTCACTGCCATTAACTATTTTCTCAGCTCTTCCGACTAGTTGGTTTGTTGAATAGAAATGATTTTTATATTAAACAAAGTCGGTATTTAAATTGATTACATGTATTTAGTTGAACTTGAGTAGTTGAGGGGGAATTAGTATGACTATCACAAAACGTTTTTGGATTTCGTTGATTTTTTCTATTCCAATGTTGATTGGAATGATCTTGATGCCTTTTGGAATTATGGTTCCGGGTAGTGAGTGGATTCAGTTTCTTTTGACAACTGTCGTTATGG
Organism: Companilactobacillus nantensis DSM 16982; assembly: GCF_001435815.1. Taxonomy (GTDB): domain Bacteria; phylum Bacillota; class Bacilli; order Lactobacillales; family Lactobacillaceae; genus Companilactobacillus; species Companilactobacillus nantensis. The sequence goes on from NZ_AZFV01000013.1 coordinate 39,774, forward strand.
GAGTGGCAGCTCGTCCGTTCATGGATAGTGCTTGGTCTTCATTTAAGAAGCACCATTCAAATATGGATACATTGGTCGCTATTGGTACTGCTACCGCATATATTTACAGTATCTACGCCATGTTTACTCATCAAGCAGTCTTCTTTGAAAGTGCGGCCTTCGTTGTAACGTTTGTTTTACTAGGACAAGTTTTTGAAGAAAGAATGCGTAACAATGCTTCAAATGCGATTGAAAAATTAGTTGATTTACAGGCTAAAGATGCCGAAGTTATGCGCAATGGTCAATTGGTTCGTGTACCGTTATCTGAAATTGTGGCTGGAGATGTGATTCGTGTTAAACCTGGTCAAAAAATTGCGGTCGATGGTGTAATCACCGAAGGTAATTCAACTGTTGATGAATCAATGGTTACTGGTGAAAGTATGCCTGTTGCTAAAAATATCGGTGACAAAGTTATCGGTTCAACAATGAATAGTAACGGAACTTTTATGTTCAAAGCTGAAAAAGTTGGTTCTGATACGATGCTTTCACAAATTGTTGAATTGGTTAAAAAAGCGCAAAATAGTCACGCTCCAATTCAGAATTTAACCGATAAAGTATCGGAAATTTTCGTACCGCTAGTGTTGAGTTTATCAATTCTCACATTTACTGTTTGGTATGTATTCTTAGGCGCATCAGTTGCTACAGCCTTGATCTTCGCTGTATCAGTGCTTGTCATCGCCTGTCCATGTGCGTTAGGTTTAGCGACACCAACAGCCTTGATGGTAGGGACTGGTCGTGGTGCCAAAATGGGTATCTTGATTAAGAATGGTGAAGTTTTGGAAGATGTTAACGATGTTACAACAGTTGTTTTCGATAAGACTGGAACTATCACCAAAGGTAAGCCTGAAGTAACTGATATTATCGGTGATGAAAAACAAGTGTTAACGATTGCCGCTGCGTTGGAAGAATCTTCGGAACATCCTTTGGCTGCAGCTATTTTGGATAAGGCTCAAGCTGAACAAATTCAAGCTGCCACAGTTTCAAATTTCCAAGCTATCGAGGGTAAGGGTGTTTCTGCCACAATTAACCAACAACAAGCCTTTGTTGGAAATGATAAGTTATTAAATGAGATAAAAATTGATTCAGAATTAAATAAACAGATGATTCGCCTGCAAGATGAAGCTAAAACAGTCGTCTTTGTTGGAGTGGATCAACGGATTGTTGGTTTGATTGCGATTCAGGATGCTCCTAAGGAGACTTCTAAAGAAGCGATTGCTACGTTGAAAGCTCGTGGATTAAGAACCGTAATGTTGACTGGTGATAACGAACGGGTTGCCAAAGCAATTGCCCAAGATGTTGGGATTGATGAAGTTATCGCAGATGTTTTACCTGGTGATAAAGCTGACCACGTTGAAGCTTTACAAAAAGCTGGTAAGGTTGCCTTTGTTGGTGATGGTATCAATGATGCACCTGCTTTAACAATGGCTGACGTCGGAATTGCCATGGGTTCAGGAACGGATATTGCAATTGAATCTGGTGGAATTGTTTTGATGAAGAATGACCTTCGGGACGTTGCAAAAGCTTTGGAATTGAGTAAGAAGACGTTCAATCGTATCAAACTCAACTTGTTCTGGGCCTTTGTCTACAACGTTTTAGGTATTCCAGTCGCTGCCGGAATTTTCTACACTTTCGGATTAACACTCAGTCCGGAGTTAGCTGGATTCGCAATGGCATTCAGTTCATTGTCAGTTGTGACAAGTTCAGTGCTTTTAAATAAAGCTAAAATTTCTGGAGATGTAAAAACTGCATAATAAAAGGGACTTCCAATGATGGAGGTCCCTTTTTTATGATTAAATTTAATGTTTATTTTTGAAAATAAAAAATTTCGATAAGATGTAGTTACCAACAATTGCCAAAATTTGACCGACAACTTTGGAACCAGTACCGTTAGCGCTGAGTAAGGAAATTCCAACCCAGAGTGTGGCTGTTTCAATCAAGAAAGTTAAAATTCTTGTCCCATAGAAGGCCAACATTTCTCTAAAAGCGGTGTTTGATTTGTGACGGAAGACAATGATTCGGTCAACCCAAAATCCGACTTGAACGCCCAAGAACCAAGCAACAATATTAGCAAATTGATAATTCAAATGCATTGTGTGATATAAAAGGAAGAATGTCCCAAAGTTTACGACAACTGATAGTAATCCCCAAAGTAGGTAGCGAACGGCTTCCTTACCGGTGCTATCTGCAATTACTGGTGTTTCTTCAGAATTAAAAACAGTTCCAGCATCATTAATACCCTCTGAAACATCATCAATAACTTTTGTTAGTGGACTTTCTTCGTTAAGATCTGTTTTCTTATTCATAATAATTATTTCTCCCAAATTTAAAGCCTATAACTTTATATTAAACCTTTTTAGCCGGTCTATAACAATAAAAATGCCGCCGTAAGAGCTGAAAATTAAGTTTGACTATATGGCCGCTTATGGGAGCAAGATATCAATAGTGGTTAATTACATAGAATTATTAATTGGATTTACGTGTGGTGCTAGTTAAATATGTCACTTCCAAGAGCAAGAAATTTAGGTCGCTATGGGGACCGGTTCGAGCCAAAGGGCGGTCTCGAACCTCGATTTTGAACCTCGCATAAACCGCGAGTTTCAAAACTCGTCCCGTGGTGTAATGGCTAAAGCCATTACACCACCTACACAGCGACCTAAATTCTTGTTCTTTCCAGCTAGTTTTTTGTAAATAAACGGTAATCTTTTAGTTTTACCATAATTACCTAAAGAATAAGCTATATCCATACTTTGAATTTAATAAATCACACAATGAATTAACTAGCACCACGAGTATTGGACTTGTATTATTAGGGAAATAGATTATCAAAGTAGGTTGGATTCAAAATTATTATTTTTCTGATTTTAACCGACGTTTTTTCCAATATTCTTTACCATAGTAAACACCGTAGCAAAGAACTAGAAACGGAATCATATAAAAGAGAGCCGAACGTTGGTTGGGGTCAAAAACTATTAGCACACATGATAAAAGACTCATGATGAACGCTGCCCACGGAACGACTGGATACCATGGCGTTTTGAATTTTAATTCTGAGAGTGAGTGGCCTGACTTGAGAAAGCTTTTCCGAAAATTGATTTCGGATAGAGCAATTGCCATCCAAACGATAACGACTGCTAGTCCAGAAATAGAAACTAAGACCAGATATACAGTGGATGCTGCAATGACACTGGAAACTAAGGCGAGGATACCGCCGACCATACTTAGACAAAGTGCAATCATGGGGACGTCTCGGGAATTAGTTTTGGCATATTTCAACGGAATCATGCCTTCATTAGCTAGTGACCACAACATTCTAGTTGAAGCGTATAGGCCGGAGTTGGCAGCTGATAAAATAGCCGTTAGGACGACAAAATTCATTAAATCACCAGCAAATGGCAAACCGATACTTTTGAAAACTAAGACGAATGGACTTTGATTGACACCAGCTTTTTGCCAAGGAATCAAAGCAGACATGACGACGATACTGCCGATAAAGAAGATGATCAACCGGATTAAAGTCGTGTGAATGGCTCGAGGAATGTTTTTACCAGGATCTTTGGTTTCGCCCGCTGTGACGCCGATTAGTTCTGTTCCAGAAAAGGCAAAGTTAACGGTTAACATTGTTGTGAAGACCGCTTTGAAACCATTTGGAAAGAGTCCATCTTTAAATAAATTCGTAAACATAGGAGCTTGGGTCGTGCCCTTGATATGAATGACACCGAAGATTGCTAGAAAACCGATTATGATAAATAAAATGATAGCGATGACTTTAATGCTAGAAAACCAAAATTCCGTCTCAGCAAAAAAACGGACTGATAGTGCATTTGATATAAAAATTACGGCCATAAATAAAGCACTCCAAATCCAGGTTGGTGAATGAGGAAACCACTGTTGCATAATTAAGCCAGCGGCCGTAAATTCGGAACCTAGTGCGACGGTCCATGTGAGCCAATAAAGGATGGCAACTGTAAAACCAGTTCCTGGGCCGATATATTTGTCAGCGTAAACGTGAAATGAACCAGTTTCTGGCATAGCAACCGATAGTTCTCCGAGACAAAGCATAACTAAGTAAACGACCACTGCACCGATACCGTAAGCTAAAATTGTCCCAACAGGACCAGCCTCATGAATTGTGTAACCAGAGCTTAAAAAGAGTCCCGTTCCAATAACGCCCCCGAGAGAAATCATAAATAAGTGCCGTGACTCCATATTGCGTTTTAATTTAATATGCGTATTTTCTTTATCTTCCATAGACTTAGCACCCTTGTATCATAGATTAAATTAGAATGAAATTAAAAAAGTTTAATTTGTATGATAGACTACATGATAATAGATGGCAAGTTAGTTAAAATTTTGGGAGATGGCCAGATGAGTGATTTGATAGCAACAGATTTGAAATATCGTAAAGGTTTAGTTGTTGATGGGGCGATGGCAACTGAATTGGAAAAACGTGGCGTTGATACAAGTAGTGACCTTTGGTCAGCAACTGCTTTGATTGATCATCCCGATGAAATTATTGCTGTCCACAAAAGTTATTTTGAAAATGGGGCTGATGTGGCGACAACAAATACTTATCAAGCAAATGTCTCCAAGTTTATGGAATTAGGGTGGAGCGAGTCAGAAAGTGAAGCGTTAATTGTTAAAGCGGTTGAATTAGCAAGGACTGCATGTGATGAATATTATGGGAGTTTGTCAGATGATGAACGTAAAAAAAGAGCCCCAGACCCATTGATTGCCGGAAGTGTTGGCCCTTATGGTGCCTATTTAGCTGATGGTAGTGAATATCGAGGAGACTACAACTTGACTAAAGCTGAGTTTCAAGAATTTCATTATTCACGGATGCAACTACTGGATCAAGCTGGAGTAGACTTATTTGCATTTGAAACACAGCCCAATTTTGATGAAGCTAATGCGTTAGTTGATTTGTTGATGGATAAATTTCCTAAGCAACAAGCTTGGTTGACGTTTAGCGTTAAAGATGAAGAAACTTTGTGCGATGGAACTTCCTTAGCTGAGGCAGTTAAATACTTCAATGGTGCCGATCAAATTTCCGCAATTGGGGTTAACTGCACAACCTTAGAAAATATTAATGAAATTATTCGTAATATTCATCAAGTAACTGATAAACCTATTATTGTTTATCCTAATAATGGTGATATTTATGATCCAGAAACAAAAACGTGGCAAGCTAATCCCCAGGCAGATACTTTTAAAGACTTAGTTCCAGAGTGGTTAGATGCTGGTGCTAAATTGATTGGTGGTTGTTGTCGAACAACACCGTCAGATATAAAAGAAATAAGCAATTTTATCAATTAAATATTCCGATACCATATATAGTGTTTTTGTGATGCTTTAATACCATATGTTCCATGTGAAACAAATTGGTGCCAAAAGGGCCGATAATTTCAATTTTTTGATTGAGATTATCGGCCCTTTTTTAATGAACTTAATAGTTAGCAAACCGTGTCTAGACTGATAATGTGCTATATTTATGGTGATTAAAAATGAGGGGGGGCCAATACTATGAGCCTAATGGTTTCGACCTTTGTATTGATTTTGGCAGCAGTTGTCAGTATTTTCGTGTCACAAATCTTTTCCAAAATTTCAGTAAATTACATCAGCATGATTATTGGAGTGGGATTATTTCTGATTCCTAGCTTAGGGAGTCATGTTGAAAATTTCGATTCCGATATTTTTATCGGAATGATTGTCGCACCACTGCTGTTTTTTGAGGGACAAGCAACTCGTCTTAATTCGGTGGGTAAAGAATTAAAACATATCGTTCAGACAGCTGTGGCACTAGTTGTCTTATGTTTAGTCTTTGTCGGCTTTGGCGTTCACATTGCAGCAGGTATTAGTCTGCCATTAGCTTTCATTTTGGCAGCTATTAGTACGCCAACCGATGCCACAGCCATGGAGTCTGTGACTAATGGTCTCCAGATGCCTAAAACTGAGGGAACATTTTTGAAGATGGAATCATTATTTAATGATGCTTCCGGAATTATTTTATTGAACATGGGAACTTTATGGTATCTCAACGGTTATATCAACTATCAGGAAACTGTCAGTGATTTTTTGATTTCTGCGGTTGGTGGTGTATTAGTTGGGTTTGCGTTCGCTTGGGTGATGGTTTTGTTTCGTCAGACCTTGGTTCGAACGTCGTATAATTCCTTAAATGCGCAGATATTACTGTATATCGTTGAACCATTTGTTTTGTATTACTTAGCTGAAGAAATTCATATTTCCGGTATTATTGCAGTTGTCTGTGCAGGATTAGTTTCCAACGCCGAATCACAGCGGAGTCGATTAACTAATTCATTGCAGGTTCATTTAGGGAACGATATTCAGAAGATGATTACGGAGATTTTCAATAGTGTTGTTTTTGTTATCTTAGGATTTATGTTTACCAAAATTATTGCTGACGAAAATATTTCGGCAAATTCGCTAACCTGGTTAGGAATAGGGATTCTCTTGTATATTATCAATGTTTTAGTGAGATATGTTTATGGACGAACTCGTTTAAAATTTAACAATTTGTCTGGCTGGATTTTTTCATTGGGCGGGGTTCATGGTGCAGTCACCTTGGCATTGGCTTACACTTTGGCAGAATATCATGTTAAAAATAGTGATTTCAATTTAGTTTTGATGTCAGAGAGCGTTCTCATTATTTTGAGCTTGATCGTACCAACCATTGTTTTCCGATTTATCTTGCCACATGAGGCTCCAGATGAGGAAGTTACGAAAAAAATCACTGAAATTCGCGTTAATATGGTTCACCAAGCGTTGGATGCAGTCAACAAAATGTATTTGCCAGAGAATGTTAAAAATTCAGTTATATTTGATTTGATGGCACAGAAACAACGAACTAGGACGCGGGATTTTGTAAAAGAGTGGATGAAAGTTGTTAAGCATTCTGAATTTACAGGCGATGAAAAAGAATTGGAAATGCGGGCATTTATGAATGCTTTAGGCCAAGAGCGCGTGTATTTAGATATGATCTCGCAAAGTGAAGTTGAATATCAAGATTATATTTTTGAATTATACAATGAAGTTTTGATGGCGGAATCATTGGTAATTGGACCAACGGTTTCAGAAGCTAAGGATGAAGTTGAATAGCTGTACTAAATGACTAGCGTTTATAAGCGCTGGTCTTTTTTTAATTTGTTAGAATGTATCGCGATAACGAAAGATGTTATTGCTTTATTTAGAAATTTAAGAAGATGAGATTATGAAGAAATTAGTAAAAGGTTTATTGTTTTCTTCATTATTAGCATTAAGTGCTGATGGTATGGCCAGTCCTTTGATTACAAAGGCTGCTGATAATTACTATGGATATACTGAAGTTGGAAATTCTGTTGTTAAAGTTAGGGATACTGGGGCACAAATTTATACTGCTTATGGACAACCAACTGGACGCTTTTTGCCAATGGGGTCTGAGTGGAAAACGGATATTGAGAATACTTTGTATGATGGTTCTTACTATGGCATTGGTAATAATGAATTCGTGAAGTCAGTTGATGTTGAATATATGGTAGACAGTGGCTTAAAGGATAATTTGGGTACAGAATCAGCTGGAAATTATGATGGTGTTGCGGTTACTTCGTTAGATGGAGCTGCAGTATATGATTCAACGGGTCATCCCATTGGCAGAACACTACCAGATGGATCTTTATGGAAAATTGATCAAATAAGTAATATTGCCAGTGGAACCTATTATCGTGTTGGTGGTAATGAATATGTTAGTGCAATTGATGTTCGTGTTTACGAAAATACAATTGTTTTTCCAATTAGTCGGGTAATTGCAACTAGAGCTGGTCACCCAGCGCAACTTTATAATAGTAATGATCAACCAATAATTGATCGTGCTTTGGGGCCTAATACTAAATGGTATACCGATGAATATTGTGTTATCGGTGGTGCTGGGTATTATCGTGTTGCGACTGACGAATATGTTTCAATGGCTGATGTGATTGTTTGATTGCCGTCTCCAGAACCGAGAAAAGTTTAACTGGCTATGCGGACCGATTCGAGCCAAGGTCTCAAGTCTCGGTTCTTCCGACTAGTTTATTTTAGTGATGCAAATTATTATCTCTTTTCAAAATTAGTTGCATAATGCACCTAATGGTGTTATTTTTAATGAGTGCAAAATGCACATAATAATTTAAACAATTAAAATTTTTAAAAAAAGAGGTAATTATAATATGAAAGCAGCTATTGTTAAACAACGAGGAATTGAACCGATTTATGGAGATTTTGAAGAACCACAAGCTAATGAAGGAAATGTAGTTGTTGATGTGACAGCATCAGCTTTGAGTAATTTGACGAAAATGCGTGCTATGGGGCGTCATTATTCAGCCAGTCAAGTTTATCCCAATGTTGCGGGAACTGATGGTGTTGGAACAATTAATGACAAACGAGTTTACTTTTTAGCTACGAATGCACCTTTCGGAACTTTGGCCGAAAAGACGTTGGTCAATCATAAATTGACGATACCGTTGCCTGATGGAATCGATGATGTGACTGCGGCAGCGATTGCTAATCCAGGGATGTCATCTTGGGCAGCATTGATCAGTCGAGCTCATTTTGAAGCTGGACAAACTGTTTTAATCAATGGAGCAACGGGAACTGCCGGTAGTTTAGCAGTCAAAATTGCTTATCATTTAGGGGCAAAAAAAGTTATTGTCACTGGACGTAATGCTGAAAAATTGAACAAATTAGGTGCTGATGAGGCTGTTGCCTTTGATATGACTGCAACTGATGGGGCTGAAAAGTTTACCGCTGACTTAAAAGATTTTTTCCAAACTGGGGTTGATGTCGTTCTTGATTATTTGTGGGGTGATAGTGCCTTAGCTATTATGAAGTCGGTTGCTCAATTCGGTGGCCACACTGTGACACGCTTTGTCAGCATCGGTGCTTCGGCCGGACAATCGGACATTACTTTGCCATCAGCCATCTTACGTTCTTCAGCAATTGAAATTTTAGGTAGTGGTGTCAAAAGTGCGACGATGCCTGAATTGATGTCAGCCATTAGTGGTGTCTTCGAATGGGCAGCAAAAGAAAATATCCAAATGACGACGAATGATTTTCCACTATCAGAAATTGAAACAGCCTGGAAGGCACCGTTGACACCACGTGCGGTCGTAACGGTGCAATAATGGAAAATGAATTAATTCAAGCATTAGTAACGATTGTTTCGTTCTTTAATCGAACTGATCGTGACAAAGCCTTCATTAAAGATGCTGGCGTTAAACTAGAGGCCACTTCATTCCAATTATTCGTGACAATCGGTCGGATGCAACCAACCAATGTTAGTGATTTGGCTAATGTTTTAGGAAAAAGCCATTCAAGCGTTAGTCGTCAGATTGATAAGCTGGAACAAAAGGAATTGGTTACGACCAAAGACGCTGAAGTTGATGCGAGAATCCGTTCGATTCAATTGTCTAAATCTGGTGAGCAATTAAAGCAAATTTTAGATGCGACGAGGATTAATAATATCAGTCAGGCTTTAAATAGCTGGTCTGATGAAGAAAAGCAATCATTGCTCGTTAATTTGCAACATTTAGCAGAGACATTAAATAATTTTGAGAAATAAAAAATCACGTGAAGTCCAATCTGGATTTCACGTGCTTTTAGCGTTCGGATACAGTGACTTCAACTGAGTCACCGATATTTTTCTTCAATTGTTGTCGAATTGATTTGAGAATTCCTAAAATGTAACAGATGCTGCCATCTTCACGTTTAACGCCCATATTTACGATTGATCCATCATAAGGAATACCGTCGAAAGTTGCATGAACTTTGACACGACCTTTACCAAATTCTTTACGAATATCGTAAGGAAATTCAACGAAGGCACCACCTTTGCCGACTTCAGATGCTTGGATTAGGGATGTGAATTTGTAAGTTTTCATTTTTTGACCTCGTCAAAATATATTTTAACTAAGCATATCAGTTTTAAGTTGCAGATGATTAACTGTAAACTATTAATGTTAAATAACGGTTTTGGAGGGCAAGCTTATCGATAAAAAAGACTTACGTAAACAACAAATTAAACAATTACAAAAGAATCAATTAAAAACACGGACTGAAGGGGTAGAGTTACTCAAGAAATTGCAGGAAACTTCCGAATGGAAAAATGCCAAGACAATTGCGACAACAGTCAGTGCACCGTTTGAAGTTCCAACGACTCCAATTATTGAGGCCGCCCAAGCTGAAGGCAAGCAAATTTATTTACCAAAAACTATGCCACACCGTCAGATGGCTTTTCTACCATTTACTAGCAGTGAAGATTTGGTACGCAGTGATTTTGGTATTCCAGAACCAGTTTATGATGAGAAATTAGTCAATCAAACACCAGATTTGGTAATTGTCCCTGGTTTAGCATTTGCAGAGGATTCTAATTATCGAGTAGGCTTTGGTGGTGGCTATTATGACCGTTTCTTAGCTGAATATTCTGGTAAAACAGTGGCGTTAGTGCCATCAGCTATGCATTTTGAAAGTGCTGATTGGGAAATTAAAGAACATGATATTAAGATTCAACGTTTGATTTTTGTGGATTAAATAATTAAAAAAGAGGATAGTTCCAAGAAATTTATCTATTTCTTGGAACTATCCTTTATTATTCTCAGTAGAAATTACGTTTACCATGATTAATTTCCCATAGGATTGGTTTTGTCCCATTCCTTACTTGGTTGTTTACAAAGAGTGGGATTATTGTTATATTTTATGTACTTAAGATAACTTGTGAAGGAATAACGCTGGGTCCCATAATGGGGTAGGTACGTGAACGTACTGAGAATTCCTATGTGCCTGAGGTTATCTTTTTTTATTTGGACTTTTTTAGACTTTCGACAAAATTGTTAGGGTTATTTTTTATTTCGTTCATTATAAAGTCGATAAACTGTTGAGAGTATGTAAAGTTATGTTGTTTGCCAATAATGTGTTCGTATGAATATTTAGGTGTTTGTTTAATGTCATAGAAATCTATGATTAGGTTAAGTACGTACTGGTTAAATCCGGGGATATAGTTTATTTTTAGATGTTGCTTTTTTAAGCGTTCGTTAACAGCAGTAATTACATTATTGTATGAGTACTTATGAGTATCAGACGGATCTTTTAATTCTTTTATGAAAGCAACTTTATTATCTGATGTTTTATCAACTTTAACTGTGAAATCGGCATCTGATTTTTTCTTAGTTATAAATAATTGTTGCTTAATATTTATCGAGAATTTGTCAGAGTCGTATTCTTTACTCAAAACATCTATTTCATTAGTTTGTTTAATTAATCTTTCAGCAATTTCTGCAGGATATTTGAATTTTATTTCTTCATTGGATAATGGTTCATATCTTGCTGAAATTGTAAGAAAATTTTGAGGTATATATTTAGTCATATCAACTCCATGAAATCTTTGAATTTCATTTACAAAATTAATAGTACAAGCTTGAAATAAAGGTGCATATTTAACTTCATAATCCTCAGTTATAAAATGTGTGCTTGTATTTCTTAGTTCAATTATTTTTTCTAGATTTAATCTAATACGGGTATTCTTGTCAGAATATATTTTTTTTATAACATCACTAAGGCTCAATGTTCTATCAGGCCTATCTTTAAAATAGATGCTTTCATCGCTATTTAATAATTCTGCTTTTAGCATCAATTCCCAAGCGTTGCAGATAAAAAAGCTGAACCCTTCTATCCTATACTTAATAGTTGGCTTATTATAAATTTCTATACCCATGATAAAAGCTTCAACACTTTTATCAACTAATCGCCTTTTAGTATTTTCCATTGGTTAATTACTCCATATCTGTATGGGTGTATTGAATATAAGTAGTTGACTAATATAGTATATAATTTTGCTGAACAATATGTTTCACCACAAGTGAATAAATAAAGCGGCATTAAAAATTAGTACGATCTAAAACAGGTTGTTTGAAATATAAAACATTAGAAGTGAGTTATTTCGCCGTCGTTTCAATTGACTACAGATTATTAATAGGGTTAATTTTTCATTCAAATTACTGTAATAAGTAATCTAATGATGTTAGTATTAATATCTGCAAAATAAAAAAAGACCGTCAATCCTGTGACTGACAGTCTTTACCACCCCAGCAGTAAAATATATTTGTGGAACTTGATAAAATAGTATGAAAACAAAATACTAAAAAACCGATCATGATTTTCATCATAATCGGTTTAAGCGATAATCGCATTTATGGGTGGTTGGGGGATCGAACCCCAGACCCACGGATTAAGAGTCCGTTGCTCTGCCAGCTGAGCTAACCACCCATGTATCTAGCGTTGATTGCGTATCTCTCTCAACCAACGAGATATATCATACCATAAGCTCCAAATTTATGACAAGCTTTTTTTTAAAAAAAATTCAAAAAAGTTAAGGTCACTTTATGGTCCTTTTGTTTTAATAACTAATAACTTGTATAATATTCACGTCAAGGAGATAAATTATATGGCTAAGAAAATTCTAGTAGTGGATGATGAAAAACCAATTTCCGATATTGTTAAATATAATTTGGAAAATGAAGGCTACGAAGTCATAACTGCTTTTGATGGACAAGAAGCTTTGGACAAAGTAGATGAGGATGATCCAGACCTAATTTTACTTGATTTGATGCTTCCGGTTATTGACGGTCTTGAAGTAGCGAGAACTATCAGAAAAACTAAAGATACTCCAATTATTATGTTAACGGCTAAAGATACCGAAATTGATAAGGTTATTGGCCTAGAACTTGGGGCAGATGATTATGTCACTAAGCCATTCTCTAATCGAGAATTAGTTGCCCGTGTTAAGGCTCGTTTAAGAACCCAAACACATGCACATAGTGAAGACATTAAAACTAGTGAGATTAAGATTGGTGATTTAACCATTCTCCCCGATGCATATACAGTCACAAAGAATGGTAAGGAAATTGAATTAACTCATCGTGAGTTCGAATTACTGCACTATTTAGCTCAACACATTGGACAAGTAATGAAACGTGAACACTTGCTTCAAACAGTTTGGGGCTATGATTATTTTGGTGACGTAAGAACCGTTGACGTTACAGTTAGACGTTTGCGCGAAAAGATTGAAAACAATCCAAGTCAACCAGAATGGCTAATGACCCGTCGTGGCGTTGGTTACTATCTAAGAGACCCAGACGGTGATTAGTTCAAAGTTATTCATCATTGAAAGATAAAATTAAAGAAAAGTCCTCAGCAAAAATGTTGAGGGCTTTTTTTAGTAGTTAAACTAATGCTATTCCACAACTGTGCCAAGTTATCCGTAATAAAAAAGTCGATTACAATGCTAAAAAAATATTCCCAAGTTTTTACTACTAGTTCATTTCATGTATATTTGCCTATTAAATTTCTTAAGTAGACTAATAGTTAAAAAATAAACTAGCCGGAGCTTGAACGCGACAAAGCCAGCAGTGACGGTGGTGTTAGAGCTTTAGCTCTTACAGCACAGGACGTATTTTGAAATTCGCGGTCTGTGCGAAGTTCAAAATCGAGGGTCGAGACCTTGGCTCGAGCCGGTCCCACAGCAGGCTTTGTCGCGTTCAAGCTCTGGCGGGATCTTACGAATGCAAGTCAGTTTTTTTGTTTTCAGCATAGCTGTATAATATATATAAGTCTGTACAATTTAGGTGGAAATATTTTGAAAAATAGGTTTGTTTTTTTACATTCGATTAATTTCAAAATCGGATTGTCATTTATTTTAATTTTAATCGTCACAATTGAAATCATTGGGGCCTATTTTGTGCGTCAGCTAGAAGATCAAAATGTCGCAACTTTTGAAACTTCAGTTCAGGTGCCAGCGTATACGCTCAATCAAATTTCTGAAAACTTAACGGATAATGATCAACATACCCGTGAAAATATCGGAAATGCGATTCAAGATTATTCGCGAGTCAGCACTGATATTACTGACGTACAAGTAGTCGATCGAAGCGGAATCATTGTTGGGGCCAAGGATTCCGATGGAAATAATATTGTCGGTACCCAAACTTTGAAAGATAATATCAAACAAAGTATTCGTAACGATAAAAAAATCACACAAATATATTATGAAAAGCAAAATGGTAGCTCTTACGAGTCGATTTTACCGGTAACTTCACCGGATAATAGTACTGTCGTTGGAGCAATTTACGTTCGTGCCAGCATGGAGTCTGTTTATAGCGGTATTAACAGTATCATTTTGATTTTCCTAACGGCTTCATTAGTAGCTGGTCTCTTGGGTGCCACGATTGCTATTTTTATTTCACGTGCAATTACACGACCAATTGATGAAATGAAGCAGCAAGCCGTCCGCATGGCCGAAGGTGATTATTCTGGACAAGTTCGTGTTTATTCACCCGATGAATTAGGTCAATTAGCAATGGCAGTTAATGATTTGTCAGTTAAAGTTGAGGAAGCCACGGAAAATTCGGAGTCTGAGCGACGGCGGTTGGACAGTGTTTTAACACAAATGTCTGATGGCGTTATCGCGACAAATCGTTTGGGAAATATTACGGTTATCAACGAAATGGCTCAAGAATTTTTGGAGAAAGATGAAGATGAAGCTATCGGTCAACCTTTAGTAGAAGTATTAGGTATTAAAGACCGGACTAGCTTTGATGATTTATTGGAAAATCCTGATCCAATGGTAATTGAAACTAATGACAGCACTGATGATTATGATGAAGTCGATGATAATTCATTGATTTTAAACGCTGATTTCTCGTTGATTCAAAGAAATAGTGGCTTCATTAGTGGTATGGTTTGTGTTTTACATGATGTCACTGAACAACAAAAAATCGATAGTGAACGTCGCCAATTCGTATCCAATGTTTCGCACGAATTGAGAACACCTTTGACAAGTATTAGTAGTTATATTGATGCTTTGAATAATGGTGCTTGGAAAGATCAAAAGTTAGCTCCCCAGTTTTTAGGCGTTACTGCTGAAGAAACGGACCGAATGATTCGGATGATTCAAGACCTCTTGAGTTTGTCACGAATGGATCAGGGACGTTCGAAATTGGACAAGGAATTAGTTAACTTTAATGAATTCTTCTCTTATATTTTGGATCGTTTTGATATGATGTTGAAAAAAGAGAAGGCTGATGCAAAAGAAGATGATACGAAAGTTGTTAAAAATTATCGTATTAAACGAATTTTCACCAGCAAAGATTTGTGGGTTGAAATCGATACTGATAAGATGACTCAAGTAATCGATAATATTATGAACAACGCCATCAAATATTCACCCGATGGTGGTGTGATAACTTGTCGTTTATTGGAGACTAATAAGCACATTATTATTAGTATTTCCGATGAAGGCCTTGGTATTCCAAGAAAGGATATTAAGAAGGTCTTTGAACGTTTCTATCGTGTTGATAAGGCGCGTTCAAGAAAACAAGGTGGTACTGGACTAGGTCTATCCATTTCTAAGGAAATTATTGAGCAACACAAGGGTAGAATTTGGGTCAACAGTGCTGAAGGTAAGGGATCAACATTCTATATTTCCTTACCATTTGATCCTAATGAAACAGGAGGAGAATGGGATGAAGTTTAGTCGAGTAGTTGTCCAAGCACTTTTGGTTGTGGCCGTAATTACTAGTATCGTTCTATCCTTCTTTATATGGACGAATACGGCGCGTTATCAGCGAGGCCGCAACATTGATGTGACATCTGCCGAATCAAATAAAAATGAGATTCCAATGAATCAAGTCATTAGTCCGACATCGGTCATTTGGCATGATGAGACAGATCAACATTTAATTTATAACAGTAATGAAAATATTTCTTTAAGTATTCAAAAGGTCATGCAAGATTGGAAAATTGATGAACCAAAACTGATTTCGGATAAAGATGGTGCTAAATATCAAAAAGTTATCCAAGCAAAAAATACGTTACAGATGGTTTATCCAACATCAATTTCAATCAATACATTAGGTTATTTGTTGAATAATGACAGTTTAAAAAATGATAAATCTAATCAATTTAATCGTATTTTGGTTAACTTGAAGGATAAAAAGGACCAAAATATTTATCTAGCTAATGATGATAATTATGCGGTCTATAAGGCTAAGGTTAAAAATGCTTCGTCAGTACCAATTTCTAAATTAGTTGATAAGGCTAATATTGATCTAAAAGTTCGTTTAGACATTATGAAACACGGTGTCTTCACATCTTACGTTGATCCAATCAAATTGAAGACTTACTCATACGTTATTAGTGGTAAAAAAGATGGTGAATATACGACCGCCTTATTTGATTCGAATACCAATGGGTTAGTGACATCTGAAGATAATGGTGTTTATACGTACAACTATGGTGAATCCAAACGTTTGATTTCAGATCATAATACGGAAGAGTTAACGTTTGAGGACTATACGGATACTTCTGTTCCCAAGACGCAATTAGCCTTTTTGCAACGTGGTTATCAAAAAGTTACCAATTTACAAAATTCGATCTCCAATTTGCGACTTTATAGCGCTGACTGGAGTGACAAGGATTTAATTTTCCGTGAATATGTCGAAGGATTCCCAATCTTCAAAAAGAGTCAATTTGGTTCGATTCGCATCAAATTTAGTCGTAAGGGTAGTACGGAACATTTCTTGAATAAAGTACTTGAAGTCCCAGTGCCGTCTAATTCAGCAGCAACCAAATTGAAGTCAACGAATGAAATCTTTAAGGGCTTGCAACGAGCTGGTTATTCACCAAACGATGTCCAAGGTATCGAAGTTGGTTATCAATGGGAAGCTGAAGCCGATAATGAAAAAGTTGTTGACTTGAAGCCGACATATTATGTGAAAATTGGTGGCCATTGGAAAGCTTATGAAGAATGGACAAATGAAAGTGCGGAGGAAGAGTAGATGGATTTTAGAAGAATCGAAGTTATATTCTTGATAGTATTTTTCTCGCTGGATATCTTTTTATTCTTGTCATTTCGCAATAGTCAACAATTGGTCAGCAGCACAAGCACCAATACTTCAACCGTAACCGAAATGCGCAAACGTAATATTAGTTTTGGTAGTTTGGATACTAAAAATGGTAATGCATATTATTTAGGCTCCCAACCAGACGATAGTCTAGCTCAAAATGTCCAAAAATTACGTAACCAAAAAGTTGAATATGAAAATGTTAACCACACATTAGTAAGTACATTGAATAATCCTATTACTGTCACAACAGCCAATAGAACAGAAGTTATGAACAAATTTGTCAAAAAAGAAAGTAACATTTTATTTGGTAAAGATTATAAATATGCACCGCAACTTTCAAGCAGTTCGCAGATGATTTATGTTCCCACAGGTTCTTTAGGTGAAGTTTATGATAAAACAGCTCAGCTAGTTTTTTCCGTTTCTGAAGGAGAAGTGGTAGGTTATACTCAGACTTATGTGAAGAAACTAATTGTTTTGCATGAAAAGCAAGCTATCAAGAGTGAAAAAGAAGTCGTGACAAACTTGTATGCCAATTCAGAAATTCCCAACAATTCAAAGATTTCCTATGCTAATTTAGCCTATACAAAATTGTTGGAAGCAAATGATAGTACCATTTACATTCCAGTTTGGTTCGTGACAATTCGCAACAAAGATAGTAAAGTTTCTACAACCAAGAAAGTTAATGCCTTTACTGGCAATATTATAAAGAGTTCAACAAACGGAGATAATTATAGTGCCCAATGAAGATAGTTTAAAAATCAGTGTCTTAGCCAGCAGTAGTTCTGGTAATGCCACTTATATCGAAACACCGAAACATCGCGTCTTAGTTGATGCCGGCTTGTCTGGAATCAAAATTAAGCGGGCGATGGATAGTATCGGTAAGGATATTACCAAAGTCGATTCACTATTTGTGACGCATGAGCACACTGATCATATCCAAGGCGTTGGAGTTTTAGCCCGTCGCTATGGCCTCAGCGTTTACGCCAACCAAAAAACTTGGGAGGCAATGTTACCAAAAATCGGTAAGATTTCAGATGACCAAATCAACGTTTTCAACCACAATAAAGTTATGTCATTAGATGATTTAGATGTTGAAAGTTTCGCCGTATCACATGATGCAGTCGATCCACAATTCTATAAGTTTTATCACAATGGCAAAGAATTCGTAATCTTAACTGATACAGGTTATGTATCAGATCGAATTCAAAAGACGATTGAGAACGCCGACGGTTATTTGATGGAATGTAATCACGATGTCGAAATGTTGCGTGAAGGTTTTTATCCATGGCCATTAAAGCAACGGATTTTGAGTGAAAAAGGTCACTTATCAAATGAAGATGGTGCCCATACATTGATGGACGTTATTGGTAACAAAACTAAACAAATTTTCTTGGGACATTTAAGTCACGAAAACAATACTAAGGCGGCTGCTCGTGAAGAAGTAACTCAAGTGTTAGAGGACCACGATTTTGGCGTGGGCTCTGACTTTAAAATTAACGATACAGATCCTGCAATTGCTGATCCATTGATTGCTTTGTAGGTTTTGGGCCGCCTCCAGAGGCTAGAGTATTAGTCATGGATGTTTGATATTGAGTTTTCTGATGTTATTTAAAGTCAGAAACAACTTAAAATCTCTTATTGAATTTAGACTGATATTTTATCTTGCTATTTTGGCGGATTTAAATTTTCGATGTCTTAATATTAATAAATATATTGAAGTCAAATTAGTCGGAGGTTTGGAGGTATTCTATCAGCAGTGAAGGTGGACTTAGGGCTTTAGCCCTTAGTCCACGGACGTCTTTAGAGACTTACGTGATTTTCGTAAGGCTTCAAAGCGAGATTCGAGACCTTGGCTCGAATTGGTCCACACCGCAGATGGAATACCTCCAAACTGGAGATGGCAACAAATTAATCATAGCTCGTTCATAATTTTTTCATAATTCAACGGTATATTAGAATTAGTAAATGTGTGGGGAAGTGAAAATGTATGAATAATGATAATAACGACAAGTCTGAATCAAGAGTAGAAGAAAAAAAACGTGGATCAAATAAAAATCCGGGCAATAACTCTTTGCTTAAGACCGGAATTGTAGCGTTTATCTCAGCTGCCTTAGGTGTGGTGATTGCTTTTGCAGGATTCACATATTTTGGCAACAATTCTTCTGATACAGCTAGTGTTGGTAATACAGCTGGCACGACGCAAGTTAGCAATACAAAAGTAAATACATCTAGCTCAATGTCAGGAGCTTATAAAAAAGTTAATGGTGCCGTTGTTTCGGTTATTAACTTACAAAAACAAAAGGAACAAAGTTCCAGTGATGGCAGTCTTTCATCTATCTTTGGTGATTTGTTTGGCGATAGTGGTTCTTCATCTTCATCAGATAATTCACAATCGCAAACGGATGAAAATGGCGACAATAGTAACTCGAATTCGAACTCCAATTCTAATTCGAATTCTTCCAATAACAGTAATTTACAAGAATACAGTGAAGGTTCAGGTGTAATTTATGCTAAGCAAAATGGTAAAGGTTATATCGTAACTAACAACCACGTTGTTTCCGGATCTGATTCTTTGGAAATTATTTTGGAAGATGGTACGAAAGTGGCTGCTAAATTAGTCGGTACTGATACAGCAACTGACTTGGCTGTTTTGGAGATTCCTGGCAGTAAAGTACCTGCTACAGCCTCATTTGGCAACTCTGACAACGTTTCGCCTGGAGACCCTGTAATTGCTATTGGTTCACCATTAGGTAGCGAGTACGCAACGACAGTTACTCAAGGTATTATTTCAGCTACAAACAGAACTGTGACGACCCAAGACCAAAATACAGGTCAAGCAACTGGTGAAGCAACAGTTCTTCAAACAGATGCTGCAATTAACCCTGGTAACTCTGGTGGTCCATTAGTTAATGGTGCCGGTCAAATCGTTGGTATTAACTCAATGAAATTGGCTTCTAATACCGATGGTACTTCGGTTGAAGGGATGGGCTTTGCTATTCCAAGTAACGAAGTAGTTAAGATTATTAATCAATTAGTAGCTAATGGTAAAGTCGAACGTCCATCACTTGGTATTAAGGTCTTAGATCTTGACCAAATTACGGATGATTCACAATCAAGTTTGAAGTTACCAAGTAGTGTAACTAAAGGTGTCGTAGTTTATAGCACAACAACCGGATCAGTCGCAAAGGCTGCTGGTATGAAGAAATACGATGTCATCGTGAAATTAGGCGATAAGAATGTAAACTCTGTTGCAGACTTACACACAGCCTTGTATTCACACTCAGTTGGCGATACGGTAAATGTTCAATATTACAGAAATGGGAAGTTGAATACAGCCAAAGTTCACCTAACTAAGAAAACATCCGAATAATGACGAAATATAGCGTGAAACCAATTAATACGGGTTTCACGCTTTTTTTTGAACATTTATATACAAAATGGATATTTATTTCGACTTTTCAGAAAACTAATAAACAGGACTTTTCCACAGATGTGCATAACTTGTGTATAAGTGTCGAAAATTTAGAAAAACCGTTGTAGAAAAGTTATCCACAGAATTACCCACAGCTGTGGATAGTTTGATAAATGAAATTTATTTTCTTGTCTTAATTACTGTCAAATCAAGAATGAAAAGTGTTACACAAAGAACAGACAAACTTTTATTTTTCTGTGTACAAATAAATCCTCATGATAATTCGTATTTGGAAAATTAATTTGGCAATTAAACGATAGTTTCGTATGATAAATAACGAGGAGATTTAGACTATGAATATTAAAATTGTGACTGTTGGGAAGTTAAAGGAAAAGTACTTCAAGGCTGGTATTGCTGAATACGCCAAGCGTTTGGGTGCTTTTTGTAAATTTCAAATCGTCGAGTGTCCAGATGAAAAAGCGCCTGAAAGTTTAAGCGATGCCCAAGATGCAAAAGTAAAACAAATCGAAGGTGAACGAATATTAGGTAAAATTAAAGATAAGGAATACGTAATTTTACTGGATTTGCGGGGTAAAGAACTCACATCTGAAGAAATGGCGAAAAAAATCGATGACTTATCCACATATGGAACATCTGACATCACTTTTGTCATCGGTGGATCATTGGGAGTTAGTCCCGAAGTGACAAAACGTGCTGATTACAGTATTTGTTTTGGAAAATTTACCTTGCCACATCAGTTAATGCGTTTGGTTTTAACCGAACAAATTTATCGTTCATTTATGATTATTAATCACCGGACTTATCATAAGTAATTAGAAATTTTAGGCTATATAATATTAAGTACGGATTTAGACAAAAAAGATTCCAAATTTCTCGAAAAATTATTATCGCGAGATTTGAAATCTTTTTTTGTTAGAAATAATTCCCCAGACGAGTCATTATTTATCCACTCTGAAGACGGCGATGTGCTATAATAAATCCTCTTTTGATTAAAAATAAAAAATATTGGGGGTTCCAAATGTCTGAAAAACAGTTTATCGAAATAGTGAACGACCGTGAGAATAACCTTAAAAATATCAGTTTAAAAATTCCCAAAAATAAACTGACTGTTTTTACTGGTGTATCTGGATCTGGTAAGTCTTCAATCGTTTTTGACACCATTGCTCAAGAAGCTGGTCGCCAATTAAATAGTACGTACAATAGTTTTACACGTTTATATTTACCAAAGTACAAGCGTCCTGACGCTGACGAGATTCATAATCTTTCAACTGCAATTATTATCGACCAAAAGCCTTTGGGTGGTAATGCTCGTTCAACTCTCGGCACAATCAGTGATATTAGTCCGTTGTTTCGAATTCTGTTTTCCCGATTTGGACAGCCTAAATATGGCAATGCTAGCAACGCCTTTTCTTTCAATGATCCGGAAGGTATGTGTCCGCAATGTGAGGGAATTGGTCGCAGTTATGTCATGAAACTGGATGAAGCTTTGGATTATGATAAATCCTTGAATCAAGGGGCGGTATTGTTACCTGGCTATAGCAATAACTCTTATTATTTACAGACGTTACTCAATTCAGGATTATTTGACAACGATAAACCCGTGAAGGATTTTACTCCTGCAGAGATGGAAAATTTACTCAATGGTGAGGCGACTGTTAAGGTTGACTATAAGGGTACTGAACTCAAGACAAATTACGAAGGTATTATCAAAAAGTTTTATCGTACAAATATTCAAGAAAATAAAACAATGTCAGATGGTGCTCGTAAGAAGATTGAAAAGTTTGCGGAAATGTCGACTTGTTCAATGTGCCACGGGAAGCGATTCAACCAACAAGTTTTAAATTCAAAAATTAATGGCTACAATATTTTTGATTTAACCAATATGCAGTTGGATCAGTTGATTACAACTTTAGATGAATTTCAAGATGAACGAATGACATCGATTCTCATTGATTTGAAAGCTAGAATTCAAGATTTGATCAATATTGGCTTAGATTATTTGAACTTAACCCGTGAAACCTCAACTCTTTCTGGTGGGGAAAGTCAGCGTGTTAAAACTGTGAAATACTTATCCAATAGTTTGACCGACTTGATTTATATTTTGGATGAACCAAGTACTGGTTTGCATCCCCGCGATGTTCACCGCTTAAATGATTTATTATTGAAATTACGTGATAATGGCAACACTGTTTTAGTTGTCGAACATGACCCTGATGTTATTAAAATTGCTGATTATATTGTTGATGTCGGACCACGAGCTGGGATTCATGGTGGTGAAATTAACTTTACGGGGACGTATGAAGAGTTGTTGCAATCAGATACGTTGACTGGAAAGTATTTAAATCATCAATTGCCACTAAATAAAAAACCTCGAATGGCTGATAAATTTGTCAGCAGTTCGAAGTCGTCATTACATAATTTAAAAGATATCCAGTTAAATATTCCAACAGGTTTATTCTCAGTGATTACTGGAGTTGCCGGATCAGGTAAAAGTACGTTAGTTGAACAAGTTTTTGCTCAAGAAAATCCCGATGCAGTAGTAATTGATCAGAGTCCATTACATGCAAATAGTCGTTCAAATTCAGCTACCTATACAGGTATCATGAACGAAATTCGAAAACTGTTTGCTTCAACGAATAACGTTGATGATGGCCTATTCAGTTACAATTCTAAAGGCGCCTGCCCTGAGTGTAATGGGAAAGGTGTGATTGAACTAAATATGTCATTTATGGATAATTCAGAAATTGAATGTCCTAAATGCCACGGTGGTCGTTTTGATCCCGAAGTTTTACAGTATAAATTTAAAGATAAAAATATCGTTGAAGTTATGGATATGACAATTGAAGAAGCTTTCTCATTTTTTGACGATAAAAAAATCAGTTCCAAGTTGAAAAATATCCATAATGTTGGCTTAGATTATCTTTCAATGGGACAAGCACTTAATACCTTGTCTGGTGGGGAGAGCCAACGTTTGAAGATTGCCAAAGAATTGAATAAAAAGGGCAATATCTTTATTTTAGATGAGCCAACGACGGGCTTACATGTTTCGGATACTGAAAATTTGATTCGAATCATTAATGATATGGTCAACAAAGGTAATACAGTTGTCGTAATTGAGCATAATGTTGATGTTATGCGCAGTGCCGACTGGATTATTGATATTGGGCCCGATGGTGGTTCGCGTGGTGGAGAAATTATTTATGAAGGGCCGGTCGCGGGAATTCTCAAAAATGAAAAGTCAGTGACGGCTAAGTATATTTAAAATAGTTAGAGTGTGATTTCTGTTTTAAAAGCAATTACAGCATCACCAACAATTTGAATTTTCACGGGTTGACCGTGATTTAAATGGACGCGGACTAACATAGTTCCGGGTCTTTTTATTTTCTCGCCTTGAATGATAGAAAATTCAAATAAATCGCCCGTCGTTTGGACTAGATTATATTTGATTAAGTAGGCTCCTAAAGGACCGTTAGCATTGCCAGTAACGGGATCTTCGTTAATACCACTTGCTGGTGAAAACATGCGCCCATGGATTAGATTACTTTCTTCCGGGGTAACGACGAATACGTAATAACCGTTGCAGTTAATGTCGGGAGTGATATTTTTCAGTTCTTCTAAGTCTGGCTGTAAATTGTCGAGAGTTGCTTGATTGTTAATGGCTATCATAACTTTTGGAGCACCGGTTGAGGCGATTGCCATTGGATATTTTTGGTTGCGTTGTTTGTCAGTTAAACCTAAGGCTTTTAAGATTTGCGTTTGAATATTTGCATCCAAAGGATCAGCAACTGAAATTTCTCCTTGTGTCATCGTAATTTGATAAGTATCAGCTTTTCTCGAAATCTCAATTGGTAAATTACCAGCCCCAGTTTGCTGAATAATTGTTTGCGAGTCGAGATTATTTTCTACAGCACGGACGAAATTGGCACCAATCGTAGCATGACCACAGATAGGAACTTCTGTCGTAGGGGTGAAAAAGCGAATTCGGATATCGGCTTGATCAATTGTTGGCTGACTGATAAAAGCTGTCTCGGAATTATTGAGTTCCCGAGCAATTTTTTGCATCTGTGTAGCAGTTAAATCATCAGCGTTAGTGACTACTCCTGCAGGATTTCCAGCCAATTTAGTTTTAGTAAAAGCATCGACTTGATAAATGTGATATTTTTTCATTTGAGACTCCTTAAATTTGCACAAACGTGCCATTATAACTTTAAAAGATAATTGTAAAGCTTTCGTAATGTTTCCTGCGAACTCATTGAATATATATTATAAGGATAATAAACTTGATGGTGAATATTAGTGTGAATGTATTTTATCTATAGAGGTGGATATAATGAAAAAAAGAAATAACATTTTAGTAGCTTCTGCTGTTGCCGTCATGTTAGCACCAGCTGCCTTAAATGCTCTACCACAACAAACTGTTGATGCTAGTGCCGTTGGTACAATTGCCACAACAACACCAGTTTACAATGCCAGTGGTAAACAAACAGGTCAAACTTTGCCAAGTGGAAGTCAATGGCAATTAGGTCAACAAGCAACAATCAATGGTGTAGCTCATTATTTGGTTGGTAACAATGAATATGTACCTGCTTCTGTTGTTACAAATGTTACTGGTTCTTCTAATCCAGTTGATACAACAGTGGGACCAGGAGTTTTCTATACACCTAATTCTGATGCTGGCAAAGCTGTAACAGCTAACAGAGTTTTAGCCGTTGTCGATGGATACGGTAATGAAACTGGTGTAAATTTACCTGCTGGTAGTCGTTGGGTTGTTGGCGAAGTTTTACATGCTAACAAAATGATTTATTACCAAGTTGGTAACAATCAATATGTCCCAGCCTTAGATGTAACTGGTGACTGGGAAAGTGATAATTCCAACAATGCTGCCGATAATTACGTTGAAACAGACGGTAACTTTGGAAAGACTGGTACTGTAACGCAAGTTGCTGCTGTTGTTGATGATCAAGGTAACAATACTGGTGTCGTTTTGCCTGTTAACAGTCAATGGAAACTTGGCAAAGCTATGCACCGTGACAAACAAACATATTATCAAGTTGCTACAAACGAATGGATTTCTTTCGGTGATATCTCTCTAGCAGACGCAAATACTAACGATAATACTGATTACTCAGGCAATGGTAGTTACATCACATCTGGTTCAACTGCTGCCGGTAGTATTGGTACAGTTACTGTTGCGACAGGCGTTGTCAACGGTCATGGTGATGCAACAGGTCAAACACTACCAGTTGGTAGTAAATGGGCCATTGGTGGGGAAACTTTACACTATGACAAGCAAACTTATTACCAAATTGCTACTAACGAATATGTTTCAGTTGCTTACATGGACGTTGCTGATAAAACAACCACACCTACAACAAATACCAATGCCGGTATTCCTACACCAGGTAATGGCTTGATTGGTACAACAACTGTTACACAAAGAACTTACAATACGGCTACAAATGCTTATGATCAAACTTTGCCAGTTAATACAGCTTGGAAGATTAGTAAATTAGTTGTTAACAAATATGGATCATATTGGGGTCAAATTGGCACAAATGAATGGGTTTGGATTTCGTCAGTTAGATTGAATAGTGGTTTGGATTTACCAACTTATTCATATTCAGAACCTGATTTTGCAACAAATATTAGTAAATAAAGTTATGAAATACATCTCAAATTGAGGTGTATTTTTTTGTCAGAGGTTCTAGAATAAAGAAATGTTTATGAGATATGGTAAATGGTCGGGCTGTCTATATATTAATCGCCATAAAATTTACTGCTAGTTTACTGACAGTAAATTGTTGGAGGATCGTAAAAACGTTGATACAAAAGCATAATCGCCATAAAATTTACTGCTAGTTTACTGACAGTAAATTGTTGGAGGATCGTAAAAACATTGATACAAAAGTATTATTAATGTTTAAATCACTGTTAGTGATTCGCCTATTTATTTAAGTATCCTAATAATAAGTGAATTCTTTGTTAAAGCCATGTTTGATATTTTTTTGAAAAATCATTTATTAAGAAGATGTTTATATATTAAAGATAAGGAGAAGAAGAATGGATTATGAAAAAAATCTTCCTCATGAAGATGAACACATTGAATATAAAATGAGT
The DNA here is from genome assembly GCF_001435815.1 of Companilactobacillus nantensis DSM 16982. Taxonomy (GTDB): domain Bacteria; phylum Bacillota; class Bacilli; order Lactobacillales; family Lactobacillaceae; genus Companilactobacillus; species Companilactobacillus nantensis. The sequence continues at coordinate 66,288 of NZ_AZFV01000013.1, forward strand.
TCGAATAATTTTCCAAAAGAAGCTTGGAAATCCATTTCAGCATTTGAAAATACTGATGGGGGTATTCTAGTTTTAGGTATTGAAGAACTAGCAAAACATGAGTTTTCAGTTTCGGGCGTAAAAGATTAGCAAAAAATTTTAGATGAATTTTTTGCTAATGTTAATAATCCACAAAAAATCAGCTATTCAACTATAACTAATCAGGATGTTAATGTTATTGGTATTAAGGGAAAAGAATTAATAGAAATATCAGTTAAGCAGGCTCCTGATAAAGATAAACCCGTTTATTTAAATGGTAATGTTAATGAAGCTTTTATACGGAATGGCGGTGTAGACTCTAAAGCGAAGGGAGATGCTATGAAGACCCTAATGAGATTATCTAGGGATAGTTTGGATACTGATGTTATGGCTAATTATGGAATAGATGATTTGGATATGAACTCAATTGAGCAGTATAAGTCGGAATTAATAAAGAGTGAAGAGTATTCTTCGTATGAAGGATTGGATATTTCTACATTTTTAAAAAGAATTGGTGTTATGTCAAAAGATTATGAAAATAGTGGTAATTATGGAATAACCGCTGGTGGATTATTATTTTTTGGAGATAACAATGCAATACTGCATAGATTTCCTACTTTCCAATTGGATTATTTTGATAAGAGCCATCCTGATCAGGAGCGATGGTCTTCAAGAATATCATCAATTGAAAAAAATCTTAATATTTATAGTTTCTTTAAGCTGACAGATGAACATCTTAAAGCAACAATTCCTAATTCTTTTAAATTGGATGAAAATGGCAAGCGAGTGGATACCTTTGGATCAATGTATACTGCGATACGTGAAGGATTAATAAATATGTTAATGCATGCTGACTATTTTGAAGACTCGCCGATAACATTTAATGAATATACAAATTATTATGAGTTTTTGAATCCTGGAAAAATGAAAATTCCTTCTGAAGATTTTTTTACAACAAATAATTCTAAGAATCGTAATGCAATAATTTCCAAACTATTCTTGCAAGTTGGTTTTGGTGAGAGAGCAGGACATGGTGGGGAAAAAATCTTTGAATCGGCTGTTCAAAATGATTTTAGAGATCCAATTATTGAAACAAATATCTATCAAACAAAATTAATAATATGGAAAGTGGATTATGCTAATTCTTTTTCTGGCAAGAAAATAGCAGATCGCGAAAGAGAAGTTTTAAGGGCAATTATAAGTTCAGGGATTGTGGAATTGTCTCATGGAAAAATAGAAGAAATAACTGGATACTCAAGATATGTTGCTGACAAAGCAATATACTCTTTAGTTGATAAAGAAATAATCGAAAAAAGAGGAGTAGGTAGAGCTACTCGATTTGCATTACCAACGACAAATGAACAATTAATTGCTCAAATACAAGCAATGCCTGATATGTTAAGAAATATAATTAATAATTCTAAGTAATATTATTTGTAACTGGTGTTTTTGTATTTGTCATGAATCAGATTGGAAAATATTAAAAATGGTCTTAATTCCTGTGTCGAGAAATTAAGGCCTTTTTGAGATCGTATTTTTTAACTAAATCATTTAAAGATGTTATTTTTCATAGATAGTTTTTATCAGTAATATGATTAATCTTCAATAACTTTTTGTTGATTGAATCAATATTTTTGATTAGAAAAAATAATTTTTAAAGAATAAACTTTAATACCTAAACTTAGACAATGGAATCGATTTCTAAACAAAACTAAAATTAGAAAAATAATCATTTGATTAGAAAAACTCTTGTGCTTTTTAATTAACAGGCGTACTGTATCTATTAATTTCTACAAACGAAAAAGTAGAAAATGATATCGAGAAAGGATGATACGTATGAATGTTGGTCTTGTCGGCGTTACCGGATATAGTGGTAGCGTCTTGTATGAACTTTTATTGCAGCACCCAAATGTTGATTCAGTCAACCTCTATGGGCACTCGCAAACAGAAATAAAATCTTTAGAATCGGTCTTACCGCAACTACGACGACGAGCTAACATTTTGCCTTATGATCCTGCTGATATCATGAAGAATAATCAAATGGTATTTTTCGCAACATCTGCTGGTGTCACTACTGAGTTAGCCAAGCCGTTTATTGACCAAGACTTTCCAGTAATTGATCTAGCCGGAGACTTTCGATTGCAAGCACGTGACGTCTACAAGCATTGGTATCAAAAAGATGCCCCTGAACAGAAGTATCTTGAGAAGTCACATTATGGATTAGCCGATTTTACTAGCTCAAAGGGAACAACGTATGTTGCCAACCCGGGGTGTTATGCTACTGCTACTATCTTGGCATTGGCACCGTTAGTTAAAAATCATCTGATTGATCCAACTTCAATCGTCGTGGATGCTAAATCTGGTACATCCGGTGCGGGAAAGAAATTGAGTGAATTAACTCATTTCAGCCAAACAAATGAAAATCTGCAACTGTATAAGGTAAATCATCATCAACATATTCCAGAAATTGTTCAACAATTAAAACTTTGGGACAAGGACGTACCTTATATTCAGTTCACAACAACTTTATTACCACTGACACGTGGAATAATGGCCAGTTGCTACGCAAAAGCGAAGCCTGAGATAACTGAAGAGGATGTCCGAAAGTCCTTTCAACAAACTTACTCAGATGTCGCCTTTGTGAATGCTGCTGAAGGAGTCTTTCCAACGCTTAAACAAGTAGTCGGAACGAACTTCTGTGACATAGGTTATCAACTAAACCCTGTTACCCATCAAATCGTAATAGTCAGTGTAATTGATAACCTCCTAAAAGGTGCAGCTGGGCAAGCAATTCAAAACTTTAACCAAATGTTTGATTACGAGCCAGGTGCGGGATTGGATTTAATTCCAGTTCTACCTTAAATTAGGAGGATTTTTTTATGCAATCATTTATTGAAAACGAAACAACTTATGAAGTAATTCCATTTACATGGCCTAAGGGCTACAAAGCTGACGGAGTTTACGTCGGACTACGTAAGAATCCTGAGACAAAAGATATGGGCTGGCTTTATTCCAAAGTCCCCGCTCAAGCTGCTGGGACTTATACAACTAATCAATTTCAGGCTGCTCCGACAAAACTTACTAAGCAGACTATCAATCACGAGCATCTTTTACAGGCCATTGTAATGAATACTGCCAATGCTAATTCAGTAACTGGTCAACAGGGGATGGTTGATGCTTTAGAAATGCAGTCCTTAGCTGCTGATAAATTAGGCCTTGAAAATAATTTAGTCGGAGTTGCTTCCACAGGAATTATCGGTGAGCCATTACCAATGGATTTAATTAAAAAGGGAGTCGATAAACTAGAATTGCTAGACAACGATTACGTCACGGAAGCTATTTTAACGACTGATAAGCATACTAAGACGATTTCAATACAAATAGATATCGATGGCAAAGTGGTAACCATTACTGGCTTTTGTAAAGGTTCAGGAATGATTCATCCCAAGATGGCAACGATGCTAGGATTTGTAGTTACGGATGCCAAAATTGCTGATGGAGCTTTGCAAGAAATGTTAAGTCAGCAAGTCGATGCTACCTTTAATCAAATTACTGTTGATGGCGATACTTCAACGAACGATATGGTTGTGACCATGGCCAACGGACTAGCTGAAAATGAACCGATTGCCAATGATGATAGCGTTAATGCTCAGAAATTTAGTACTGCTTATAACGCCGTTTTAAGTCAGTTAGCACAAGACATTGCTGCCGATGGCGAAGGTTCAACTAAATTAGTTGAGGTAAATGTTGAACATGCAGCTACACATGCTGATGCCCAAAAGGTTGCCAAAGCAATTGTTGGATCAAATCTCGTTAAGGCTGCCATCTTTGGTGAAGATGCTAACTGGGGTCGAATTATCGCTGCAATTGGTCAAACCAGTGCGCAGGTCGATATCGATCACACGTCAGTCTGGTTGAATGATTTACCACTAGTCATTGATAGTCACAGTGCCGACTTTGATGAAGTAGAAATGAAAGCTTCACTAGCAGATAAAAAAATAACTATTCTCGTTGATCTTAATGTCGGAAATGAGGCTGGGCAAGCCTGGGGCTGTGATTTAACTTACAATTACGTCCGAATCAACGCCACATACAGAAGTTAATCAAAAAAATAGTATGAGGTGGAAATGATGAAGAAAACAATCGTAGTCAAAATAGGCGGTAATGCGAGTAATCAATTACCAGCAACATTTTTCGAACAACTGAAAATTTGGTGGTTGGAAGGAAAACAAATTTTAATTATCCACGGCGGTGGTCCCCAAATTTCGCAATGGAGTAAAAAATTACAGTTACCTGTGAAAAAAATTAACGGCATCAGAGTAACAAATGACGAGACTTTGGATGTGACGAAAGCTGTTTTATTAGGACTTGTGCAGCCAAAACTTTGTCAGTACATTGCCCAGACAGGATTACCAGTGATTGGTTTAAATGCGAGTGAAAATCATTTACTGGAAGGTACATATTTAGATCAAGCAAAATATGGTGAAGTCGGGCAAGTTAATAAAATAAATCAGCAGTGGCTGGAGACTGAATTACACAATCAAATTGGAATCTTAGCACCATTGGCACAGACAAAAACCGGCCAGTGGCTAAATGTTAATGCGGATATGGCTGCCGCAACGATTGCGATTCAAATGCACGCTGAGTCATTAGTTTTATTGACCGATGTGCCAGGGGTTTTAAATTCAGGTAAAGTTGTACCGCAGTTAACTGAAACAGTTGCTGCGGATTTATTTCAACAACACATTATCAAATCAGGAATGATGCCTAAAATCAAAGCGTCGTTTAACGCTTTGAAAAATGGTGTTCATCAAACATTTATTACTAATGATTTAGGACGACCGGGAACACAGTTCCAATACGTCGAAAAATAATTTATCTGGAGGCTTCACGATGGAACATGTATTCCCAACTTATGCGCGTTTCCCATTTGATTTAGTAAAGGGAGAAGACGTTTATTTAACTGATAATCATAATAAAAAATATCTGGATTTTACCAGTGGTATTGGCGTTTGTAGTTTTGGTTATAGTAACGAAATTATTCAAAAAAATCTTGAAGAACAATTAGGTCAGGTTTGGCATATTTCAAATTTATATGAGAACCAATTACAAGATGATGTTGCTGGTATGCTCTGTGAAACTGATCAATTGGCATTCTTTTGTAATTCTGGTACCGAAGCGAATGAAGCGGCCTTTAAATTGGCTCGTAAGTATACTGGTAAAACAGCAATCTTAGCATTCAATAATGGTTTTCACGGTCGAACTTATGGTTCAATGTCATTGACGGGTAATCCTGACATTCAACAAGGTTTTGCACCATTAGTGCCAGATGTTGAATTTGCTGATTATAACGATACCAAAGCGCTCGGTTTAATTGACTCTCACTTGGCAGCGGTCATTTTAGAAGTAATTCAAGGTGAGGGTGGGGTTTATGTAGCTGATAAACAGTGGTTAACCGATATTCAACAGGCTTGCCATGATAACGGCGTTTTATTGATTATAGATGAAGTTCAGACTGGGATTGGTCGAACTGGTCAAAAATTTGCTTTTCAAAACTTTGGTTTAAAACCAGATATAATAACTTTAGCTAAAGCACTAGGTAACGGGGTGCCAATTGGCGCCATGATTGGTGATAAGAAATTGGCAAGCGCCTTTGGTCCAGGAGCTCATGGAACAACCTTTGGTGGCAATAAGTTAGCAATGGCGGCTGCTAAGGGTGTTCTCCAACAATTGACACCAGCATTTCTGGAGAACATTCAAGATAAGGCAGATGCAGTTTGGCAAAAATTAAATTCCGAAATTAAAATACTTCCGTCAGTGACTGATGTGACCGGATTAGGTTTGATGATTGGAATTCATTTAAATGAACAAATCGACGTGAATGATGTAATTGTGAAGTTGCAGTCAAAGGGACTACTGACCTTGTCTGCTAAACACAATACATTACGTTTGTTACCGCCATTAATTATGGATCAAGCTAAATTAATGGAAGGTTTAGATATAATAAAAGATTCATTGTAAACATATATAGATAATAATTAGATTAGTTTTCTCACTTAAATAGAAAAAAGTTTGGTACAAAACTATTATTTTCTCCAAATATGCAGCATAAACGTGGAACAAAACATAGCTTTTTCCGCTTAAAACAAATAGCTCCAGCAATCCAAAATCGGATTACTGGAGCTATTTACCTTAATGATTGAAAGCTGACAATGTTTTGTCCCACTCTCGTGTATATTAATTATTTTTTGTCGTAGCTAGCGATTGAATCAAAAATGAATTGCACAAATGCTTCACGGTCAACGTCTTCAATAACTTTGATATTGTTCTTTTGTGGAGCGTCTGTCCGGCGGTCTGGGTATGTCATACCACGATATTGGTCGTTTGTTAGGCAGACATCCATTGAATAGTTAGTGCTCTTGGTAAATAGTTCTGGAGCAATCAAACTAATAACAGCACAAGCATCGTGAATTGGAATCTTTGTCATACCTTTAGCTAATTCAGCTGAGGCATAGAAATCCAAGATTGAGCTGGCCATCACACCAACGTGACCAAGATCTTTGATTTTGTTGATTTCATCCATTGTTAGATAAGCTTTGTTTTCTGTTAAATTCAATCCTGATAAAGTAATTGGCAATCCTGAGTTGAAGACGATTTCCATTGCTTCAGGATCAACGTAAGCGTTGAATTCAGCAGCTAAAGTGATATTACCTTGTAATGTTGAACCACCCATAATATAGATGTGTTCGATATTCTTTTTAACTTCTGGGAAAGTCTTCAATAGAAGTGAAACGTTTGTTAGTGGAGCAGTAGCAACTAAGTTAACCTTTTCGTCACTCTTTGAAATGCGGTCATACATGTAAGTTACCGCATTGTCACTTGTTAGTGGATAGTCGAGACTGTTTTCAGGAAAGTCGTAACCGTCCATCCCAGTCTTACCATGAATTTCACCAGCAGTTTCAATTTCTTTAACTAGTGGGGATGCTTGACCGGATGCAAGTTCTGCCTCTGAGCCTAAAAATGTTAGTAGCTTCTTAGCATTTTGTGTAACATATTCAAGTTTAACGTTACCACCAACGGTTGTAACACCCATCAAATCAGCTTTTTCGGGATGTGCAAGTAAAACTGTTAGAGCAATCGCATCATCAATACCAGGATCACAGTCCATAATTACTTTTGTCATTAAATCCTTACCTCACTTTTTTAATTTTTGGGGAATCTTTTTAAGCGCACGGATAAAACTGTGTCGTTCTAAAGTGCCGAGTGCTGATAAAATTTGTTGGTCATTTGCTTCCATAAATTTATCAATGGCATCTTGCATATCTTTCGATTTGTCGGATAAAACGATTCGTTTCAAACGTGAGTCATTTTTAACATTGCGACGGATTATTAGTTCATCCTTTTCCATCGTCTTTAAAATGTTAGTCGCGGTTGAGCGGCGAATGTTGAATTCTTGTTCAATATCTTTTTGATAAATAGTTTCTTTAGGTGGATTGGCCAAGTAATGAATGATTTGTAATTGAGTACCGGTCAGTCCATATTTACCAGCAAAGGTATTGATACCACGGGAAATCTCATTCGATGCTACTTTGATCAAATGAGCCACGTCATGCGCCATAAAATATCCTCCTTAGAGCATGTATTACGAAATTATTATAACATCTTACATTTGTTCTATCTGTATCGGTTTGTAAGATGATTCACATAATTACTAAATCGTCATTTTCGATTAATATTATTTTTATAAATTTTAGTTTTTTGTTAATTTTTGGTCCTGTTTAGGTTAGCGAGAAACATTCTTTGTATTAATTTCCAAACTCACCTATATTGGACTATGGAAACTAAATACAGGGGGAAAGATAAATGGCTAAAGTTTTAATTTTAGGTGCTAACGGTAAGATTGCCCGTTTAGCTGAACATATTTTTGTTGATACAACTGATACAGATTTGAGATTGTACTTAAGAAATGCAGGACGTTTAAAGGACTTCGCTGATTCACATACACTTGTTGAAACAGTTGAAGGCGATGCAACAAATGTTCCAACATTGATTGAAGCAATGAAAGATGTTGACATGGTCTATGCTAACTTAGCTGGTGGCAATATTGAGGATGAAGCTAAGGCAGTTGTTGAAGCAATGCATGCCGAAAAGAAGACACGTTTAGTTTGGATTTCAACCTTAGGTATTTATGATGAAGTACCTGGCAAGTTTGGTGAATGGAACAACAAGACTTTGGGTAACTACATTACAACATATGCTGCTGCCGCAAAGGTTATCGAAGATTCAGATCTTGATTACACAATCATTCGTCCAGCTTGGTTAACAGACAAGCCAGAAGTTGATTATGAAGTTACTCAAAAGGGTGAAGCCTTTAAGGGTACCGAAGTTTCAAGAAGATCAATTGCTCAAGTTGTTGTTGATATTTCGCAAGATCCTGATAAATACAAACGTGAATCAATTGGTGTTAATAAACCTAATACTGATGGGGATAAACCTGCCTGGTATTAAAAAGGTTTTCCGCCTCCGGGAACAAGAAATTTAGGCTAATGTATTAATCAATTTATTATAATTAATTTAAAACTCCATTATAGGAAGAAGGGATATAAATTCTTCCTATAATGGAGTTTTTAGTTTGCGTTTTTGCTGGTTGAAAATTTCTAAAAATGCTATGGTGTTTTTGTAATCGATTGCAATTAGAAGGAGAAAATAAATGGTTAAACGTTTAATTAGTGCAAATACAAGTGAAATGTTGTCAATGAATGGTGCTGAATTGAAACAGAGTATCAAGGCTAGTGAAGGTCGTGTCGTTTTGAGTGAAAATGTTGTTGTTCATGAACCTTTAGACGGTATTACAACATCCGAAATTGCCGCAGCTTTTGGAGCCGATTTGATTTTATTGAATGCTTTAGATGTTTTGAATCCATTGATTTTAGGACTTTATAACGGTGAGGAAACGATGGCAACAGCTAAAGCTCATCACGATGGCAAAACGATTCATGATTTACAAAAATTAGTTGGCAGACCAATTGGTGTTAACTTAGAGCCAGTTGATTCTGATGCTAAAATGGCTGAAGATCGATTAGTTATTCCGGAAGGTCGTATGGCAAGTGAAAAAACGCTTCGTGAAGTCGAAAAGCTCGGATTTAATTTTGTCGTTTTAACCGGAAATCCCGGGACTGGTGTAACGAATAAGCAAATTGCGGCGAATATTAAAGTTGCTAAGGACGTCTTTTCAGGCTTAGTTATTGCAGGAAAAATGCACGGTGCTGGGGTAGATGAAGCAGTCGTTAGTCCTGAAGCCGTGGAAACATTCTTAGACGCTGGAGCTGACGTGATATTAGTTCCAGCAGTAGGAACTGTCCCTGGATTTGATGACACCGAACTAAAAGAAATTGTTAAATTAGCTCACAGTCGTGGCGCTCTAGTAATGAGTACCATTGGAACTAGTCAAGAAGGATCAGGCAGCAGTTTCATTCAAAATATTGCTATTAGAAATAAAGTTGCAGGTGTCGATATTCAACATATTGGAGATGCAGCTTGGGGCATTCAATCACCATTCGAAAACATTTATGCGCTGAGTAAGGCCATCCGTGGTGAACGCCATGCAATCGCCAGAATGGCACGGTCAATTAATCGTTGATTTCACTTTATGCGTTATGGTTAGAATTGTTGATACAATAGTAATATAGTAAAGTGTTTAATGAATTCTATAACGATGAAATTGGATTCTTTAGTTATAATATTAATTAAATATAGTTCGGATAATTCTATGATATAGAATTCATCTGAACTTTTTTGCTTTTATATACAATTATCTAATTCAACTAGACAGATTTAATATTAAATTATTATTAATTAGTCGTAGGAGATGAGAATATTCACCAGCCGTGAAAGTGGAGTTAGGACGGGTGATTTTCCCGTTCTTACAGCACCGGGCGTGTTTGGATACTTGCTTGCAAGGCTTCAAACCGAGATTCAAGACCTTGGCTTGAATCGGTCCGCACAGCAGGTGAATATTCTCATCTCCAGAGACGGCAGTGAACGCATACATAAAATAGGAAACCAAAATTTATACTCCAAATTTTTGAAAATAAAAAAATAATTTCAGAAAAAGCTTACGAAGAAGATTTTTTTCTGGTATATTAATCCACTGTTGCAACAATTTGGAGGTAACTATGAGTAAAACTCAAAAAATTAACACAAAACCTCTTCATCCATTATTGTCACTAATGGGTGTTCTGATTGGTGGATTCGTCGGCATGTTCAGTGAAACTTCGCTGAATATTGCTCTTCCATCTATTATGAAAGCTTTTAATATTGAAACGGGTACTGCTCAGTGGTTGGTTACAGGCTACATGCTAGTAATCGCTATCGTCTTACCCCTTTCAAGTTTATTGACAAAACATTTCTCAACTAGGGGATTAGTTAGATTTGCTTTAATCGATTTTATCGTCGGTTCAGTGATTGCCGCTTTAGCAATCAGTTTCCCAATGTTATTAGTTGGTCGTATGATTCAAGGTATCGCTACTGGTATTATTTTGCCATTGATGTTCTCAATCGCAATGCGAATCTTCCCACCTAATAAATTAGGTGCTGCTCTTGGTATGGCAGCACTTGTCATCATGTTTGCCCCAGCTATCGGACCTACAATTTCCGGTATTATCTTGGGTGTTTCATCATGGAGATTCATTTTCTGGTCATTTATTATTTTCCTAGCTATTGGATTAGTTATGATGGAAAAGAATTTGACTAACGTCTTTGAAGTAACCAAGCCAAAAGTTGATTGGTTAGCTATTGCACTTTCAACGATTAGTTTTGGTTTGATTGTCTTCGGAATTAGTTATTTAAGTAATAGCATTCCTTTGGCATTAGCTGCCCTAGTAGTCGGATTGATTGTCCTAGTTGTTTATATTAGACAACAATTACATGCGCAAACACCTACTTTGGATTTTGCAGTGTTGAAAAAGCCTGAATTCGTAACTGGATCAGTTCTAGTTATGATTAACTTTGGTATTACATTGTCAGCCATGTATTTGTTGCCAATGTACTTACAAAATGGTTTAGGAGTTGCTGTAGCTTTAACTGGTGCCATTATGTTGCCAGGTGGTGTGATCAATGCAGTTGTTTCCTTTGGTGCTGGTCGTACTTATGACAAAATTGGTGCTAAATTAATGACACGTTTAGGTTTCTTGATTTCAGCTATTGGTGCTGCAATGTTCTTATTCAGTAACTCACACAGTTCATTGGGTTATATTATTGCTGCACATATTGTCTTGATGATTGGTGTACCACTAGCTATGTCACCAGCACAAAGTTATGGTTTGAATTCTTTGGATGCTTATCAATCTGCTGATGGTTCAGCTATTATCAATACTTTCCAACAAGTTATCGGTGCTGTCGCAACTGGTATTGCTACAATCTTGTTGAGTACTGGTCAAGCTAACTATTTCGCTGCTGGTGGAAGTTCATCAAAATTAGCATTTACTAATGGCGCTCATTACGGATTTATGTTTACATTAATATTAGCTGTCTTTGGATTCATTTTGGCATTCCGCGTGCACAATAAGAGTGAAGAGACAGTCAGTTCGAAAGAATCAAAGCCTTTGTCAAACAAGGGTGAAAGTACTGCCGCCGACTTAAACTAGTCGCTGAGTTTATCGGTAAAAACAATTGATACGGAAAAGAACTAATCAAGACGGTAATTGATTAGTTTTTTTTATTGGGCCGCCTCCGGGCGTGCTGGATGAAGTCTGCTGTGGGGACCGGTTGGAGCCAAGGTCTCCAACCTCGATTTTGAACCTCGCAAAGTACGCGAGTTTCAAAACTCGTCCCGTGGTGTAAGAACGGGAAATCGCCGTTCTAACGCCACCTTCACTGCTGACTTCATCCAGCACGCCCTCCGGCTAGTTTCTGGTAGTTGGCGATATATTGTTCTATGAAAATATTGATTATTTTCATAGAACAATAATAATGACAACTGAATAATCTTGATTATTTAAATCTTAAATCATTGTTGTACATAGTGTTTACTTAGGCTTATAATTTTCAACGTAGGGCTATCTAACATGAATATGAATTTACGGTTGAAATGTAAGGTAAATTCTCTTATAATAATAAGGTTAATAAAATATGTTAAATGTATAACGGGAAGGAGGGTTTTTTAGATGTCACAAAATACACATAAAGGTATGACTGGCCACCGCCGTCCTGTAAACCAAAAAAATGGTGCAGAAAAACGCGCTAACACACAAGCTGTTCTTGACTTTTTAAAGAGTCGCGACACTAAAGAATCTAAATAATTTAGATACTAAAAAGAGCTAACAGATTACATCTGTGACCTATACCCCCAAAGTTAG